>JAAAOM010000034.1 GCA_009908855.1 Bacteroidota bacterium | reverse complement strand
TTCTCCTTGATAGATACTGCTTCGTATGCGCGTTATAAAGGGATAACAGATACGCATTTAAAATTAATGCAGATTTCAACGCAAAATTAAACTAGAGCCATTCACTTCATCTACTCCACTCGCTGCTGACTTATTTAAATTGCGATAACTATCCCGAAGATATTCTTCGCTCAAATAGTGCGCCAGTGAAGTAAACTTCATTTGCGGATTTTCCTTAGCCTTCCTGGCTATCATCCTAAACTTTGCTAATCGCTCTGTCATTTCTCTGTGTACTGACATAATTAACTCTTTTAGAATATTCGTAAATACAGACCGTTAATTGCCCGACTTTACATCTGGCAAAAATCCCTTCCCTCCATTGGGTCGCTCTGATTGTGCTTCCCCAACTTCCCCGGTACTATGAACCGGTTATGACTTCCTGAATGTCATCTCCTTAGCTCCGCTTTCGCTTGCTGCAGATACCCCTACACTTTGTTTTGTTCTCTGCACTGCCCAGGGAAACAAAGTAATCCTGTGCAGCCTGGTGTTGTTTGGATGATGGCACACCAATTTACCATCTCTGTTGTGGGGAACAGACAGGATATCCCAAGTTCCGAAGACCTCCCTATGTAATCATGCCCTGCGCTTTGACCCCGGTAGTTCAACCAGCTAACCGCCCTTTTGACTGGCTCATTGCTGCCTTCCGGTAACCGTACATCGTCGGCTTAACTACTACTAAATACGCCTTTTCGGGGCTCAATAACACGGCCTGATTACTCGCTTACCAGATACTTTTCTGCTATCCTTACGGAGTCACCCATCTGGTTCGCTGCTGCCCTGCTGGCGGGTTTTAGGCAGACAGGAATTTCACCTGCTGGAATCAATAGTTATTTTCGAGGACTTCTCCCCCATCCTGTCCCATAACTTTCGGCTTGCGAAGATGTTTCGCCATCGCCTGCTACAGTCTTTCTGTGTCGTTATTGTGAGACCACCCGATTCGCTTGGGCTTCTCCTACGAGGTCACAGTAAGTTTCTGTAATGGTGTGATGGTTTCACCTTCTCTTGGCGTACACGGTCAAGTATAAGAATAGTAGCCGATTGCGTGGCACTTTCCTGTCAAGGTACAAGAAAGTTGAAGCGGGCTACAACCCTTGAATTTACTACTGTCCCGGCTATTATTTTTATACATTGTTAGGCTTTCGTGCATTATTGTTTCAGTATTTCAATCAATTCTTTATTTATATACAGAGTCTCTCTTCCTACTTTTTGAGATTCAACAATTCCGATATCTTCAAGTTCCTTTAAATACCGAGAAGCTGCTTTTCTTTCAACACCCAATTTGTTTACCACAAATTCAATTTTCGAATATGGTTGTTCGAAAAGTAATTCAACAAGTTCTTTTCTATAGAGTTTAGGAGCTTTCTCTTGAACTTTTATTATTGTGGAACCAAGTTGGTCTTTGATATTTGTAATCCTTGTGATTGTGTCTTTTGATGTACTCTCAACCGCTTTAAGCATAAACATTATCCATTCTTCCCATCTTCCTACTCGATTTGTTTGATTTAAGAGTCGATAATATTCTGGTTTATTAGCAATTATATACGAACTCAAATATAAAATCGGAACATCAATCAATTCGTTAAGTATCAGATACAAAATATTTAAAATCCGACCAGTTCTGCCGTTTCCGTCATAAAAGGGGTGAATGCTCTCAAACTGATAATGCAATATTGCCAAGTTTATCAATGGAGACAAGTCATCCTGTTGATTAAAATGGTTAATGAAATTTGTCAATAAGTCAAGTATTTCCGCTTTGTCTTGAGGTGGAGTGTAAACAATTTCTCCGGTAGTGTCATTTTTCAAAACGGTTCCAGGTGTACTTCTAATGCCAGCAGTATTATCAACTAGTTCCTGTTGAATACTCACAATGTCGTTAACTCTTAAAAATCCTTGTTTTTTCGCAAGGTCATATCCTTGAAATATGGCTTTACGATAATTTACAACTTCCTTAGTCTCTGGAGATATGTGGGATTTATTAACAGTCAATGCTTTATAAAGCTCATCTTGGGTTGTAATAATATTTTCAATTTCCGAACTGTCTTTTGCTTCCTGTAAAACTATTGCATTAATCAACATTGCTTGGTTAGGAATTGTCTTTGCAATCCCTTTCAATTCAGCCAATGCAGCTGTTGACTTATTTGTTTGTCTTAATATTTCAATGGTTTCCACTTTTTCTCTAAGAGGTGGAAGTTTTTCCAATTGAAAATGTGGTGCATTTTGTCCCATATTCTTTTTATTTGTCCCAAAAATACAAATTATGGTGCAATTATCAATATTTGCAGTGTTCTTTTCGCATGAAGCCTAACCCAATGGCAAAATGCTGCGTGCCACCCCTGGTTTACATTTTACCACTGCTGTTTGTTAACCGTTCTAAGTTAGTTATTACCTGCCGGTTTTCAAAATGGGGGGGGGTATGCAATATTTTGTTTGTGTGTACCCTGCATGAGCAGCAGTGCACACTTACCGGAAGCTCGAGATAAATTCGAAAAGTACAAATTTATCTGACAAAGCCAAAGGATAGGTGTGCATTATTTTCCAAAGGGTGTAAGTCCCTTATGTGCCAGGGTAACGCCTGGAAGCATTAGTAAGCGGCAAGCTGGTTACTGGTGACGGTAGCAGTGAAGGAAGCCGGACTACAAAAGTCTGTACTGACGAACAGGAAGGATTGATTTATAACCGGTAAAATTAGATCAATCCGGCGCATATGAGGCATACTTGTTTGGGTAAGCAAACACAACATTGCGAAGCCCTATGAATACCAAAGGATAAGTATGTAGATGCGACAGGAATAGACGAAAGGAAAATGCTCTTACCGGGGGAGGTCTTCCTATCCACGAGTTGGACGGGGAGAAGTCAGCAGATACCATAGTACCTGCATGAAGAAAATGGAGCCCAAAAGCGAAATAGAAAGCTGGCGGGACGGTTCTGATTGCATGGGAAGGGTTGAACATCAAACAGTTGCTATGCCAAATGGATCCGCCAGTTGGCGGAAGCCCTTGCCAAACGCAACAGGGAAAAAGAGAACATATGCAAACAATTGACAAAGTATTAAGCACGAGGAATCTCACCGAAGCCTGCTTAGAAGTTGTAAAAAACAAGGGAGCAGGTGGGATTGACGGAATGAGTGTAAAACAGCTTAAAGCCTACCTGGATTTAAATAGGGAAGCACTGGTTAATCAAATACACCAAGGGGATTATATCCCATCGCCAATCAGAGGTAAAGAGATTCCGAAACGCAACGGCAAGAAACGCCTGCTCGGAATACCTACGGCTATTGACCGTATGTTGCAACAGGCCGTAAGTCGTGAAATAATGCCTCAATACGAGTATATGTTTTCTGTGTACAGCTATGGGTTTCGTGGTCATGGAATTTGTAGCTTTACATAAAAAAATGTCTGGAAGATTTAAAAAGTTATCATACGTATTATACTATCACGTCTATCATATAGTTTGGACGCCAAAGTATACAGTATAGATATCGTATTTTGCAGGAAGAACTTCTCAAATTTACTGATGACTCAATACGGCTACTTTGTGAATGGAAACAGGCAGAAATACTAGAACTGAATGTACAAGCTGATCATATTCATCTTGTTGTTTTGCTTCAGCTCAAACTTTCAGTAAGCGAGTTTATGGGTATTGTAAAGGGAAAAACAGCAATAAAGATATTTAAAAGTTATCCTGGTCTAAAGAAGAAGCCATATTGGGGAAATCATTTTTTGGCAAAGGGATATTGTTCTAGTGCCTTGTCAATGCCAAAATGAGGGTTGAACTTTAAAAACTCAGGGTTATTTACATTTTTAACACCCTACCTGGCAGGTTTAAACCGACAAAACAGGTTTGACAGAGCACTAGTACAATTGGATTGGATGAAGAAAAGATAAGTAAGTATGTCAAATATCAAGAAGAGCAGGAGATGCGAGAAGTATCTCAACAATCAAGCTTTGAGTTGTAGCCCCCTATGGGGTCAGTCTCAATTCCACCTTCTAATATCAAATCAGAAGTTCCGTTATTGGTGATCTTTGTCATCAAGAAGTGGTGACATGAATCAAACGTTATATGTAAACGGAACCAATATTTTGTTCGTAAATTAACTTAAACATGACAATTGTAGCATAAAACTGAGTAAAATGGTAAAAAATTATTTCATTAACCAAAGAAATGAGAACGCATTAAATTTTCCAGATTCTTTTTTTAATACCATCCGGTTTTTTCCTGACAATAAAAAACCAGTTACGGTTAACAATTTAGTAAAGTTGCAACCCGGCCGGGCAGGGTTTCTGCCGGCATTCACAAAAAACATCCATCGCTTTGTCATTTTGCTTTTTGTTTTTATGTTATTCAGTCAGGGTGCCAGGGCTTACGACGATGGTAACTGGTCGGTAACCGCCGATGAATGTGGAAATATTGAAATCAAGTTGGAAATTGTCAGAGAGTATGAATCCGGAACTGTCACTTATGCTATGGATAATCATTTAAGTTTTTATGAAAAGATTGAGGGGGATGATAGTCAGGGAATTTTTTTTATTTATAATAACGGTAATCCTTATGATTATGAAATTAATGATGACCTGGGAGTAGAAATAGTCCCGGATTACGAGGGGACGGTAAAAAATATTTCGTTGGATTCGGAAGAAAAATCCAGTCTTTTGTTAGGGCCTTATACCTAATGGTATGTGGTTGTCGAGGTAAAACCTATACAAACTGGAGCTATTACCATTGGATGTTTTGATGTTATAATACAGTCTGGAACTCATGAAGTTACTGTTGCTGAAGCCCCCACGGTCAATGCCCCATCGGCACCGAATGCCTCGGTAAGCGAAACCGGCGAAGCCGTGATCACCTGGATGGACCCCAGCGGGGAGTTCACCGGGATCAATATTGAAGGAAACGGTGCTACCGCCAGTGTAGCTGCCGGCGTGGAAACCTGGACCGACCCGAATACGAATACCACCGGAGAGAGTTACCGCATTCAGGCTTACCTGGATAAAACGGGCTGCTCCTTTACCAGCGACTGGGTGAGTGTGGACGTACCCGAACCCCCGCGGGTGATAAAACCCAGCAACCTGCAGGCCTCGAAAGACCGCTGCGACGGGGTGATCCATTTGTCGTGGAACTATAACGGGGAGGTGGAACCCAGCGCTTTTCGCATCAGAAGGGATGGAAGCGTTATCGCCAGCGTAAACGGCGATATATGGGAATACAACGACCCCGTGGGCGAATATGAAACCCACGATTACCAGATAAAAGCTATTGGTATCCTTGCCGGCGATGAAACGGACTACACCACAGCAACGGAAGGTTCAACCACAGGGTACCCCTCGCAACCCACCCTTTTAAGCGCTACCCAGGTGGGAAATACCGTAGAGGTGGACTGGACATCCTCGGCACATGCCGACAAATACATCCTGGTACGAAGCAGCAACAGCAGTACCATTGAAAAAGAAATTACCGGTGCTACTTCTTATACCAACGACCAGGTAAACAATTGCGAACGCTATAAATACGAACTTTATGCTGCCAACGAATGCACCAACCAGGACGGAAATAAAGGAATTAAAGCAGCGGGGGTTGAAGAGGTAACCGTATTGTCGGATGTGGATAGCTACATTACCGGTTTTGATGTATCCAAAGCCTACTTCCCCGATAAAGTGCTGCTGGAATGGAATGTGGAAGACGACAATCTTTCCTTGGTGGATGAGTTTATTATCAAACGCCGGAAAGCCGGCTCCGGGGATTTTGAAGTCCTGGCCACAGTACAAAGCGAAGCAGCCTATGAAGATAATAGCGCGATTGGCGGAATGCTCTATGAATACCAAATCTATGGAAGACTGGAATGCGGGGATCAAACGCTCCTGTCGAACACGCTTGAGGCCGTGGGATTTCGCACTCCTTACGGCATTGTCAGCGGAAATGTGAGTTACGAGAGCGGACAAAATGTGAAAGCCGTGGAGATACTGGCCGAAAAAGAGGGCGCCGCCATCGGGACCAGTATCTACTTTAACGGCGGCAGCCTGGTTACCGTTGAAGATGACACAAAACTCAATCCGGCTGAATTCATTACCTTGGAAGCCTGGATACGTCCTGAATCGGTTTCGGGTACGGCATCCATCATCGATAAAGAAAGTGGTTCCGGTTACAGGCTTTACCGGTCGGGCAACGATGTAGTGTTTGGCGTGAATGTGGCAGGCAGTTGGGTAAGTGTAACTGCAGCCGATGTATTAACAACGAACGATTATACCCATGTGGCAGGAGTAAAAGACAGCACAGGTGTAAAAATATACATCAACGGAAAAGTGCCGTTTTCAACCAGCTATTTGCTTGAATCAGCAGATATTGACTTCCTCAACACATCAGGCGTTGACCCGGACGTAACCAGCCAGTTACAATCCGTGGTTGGCACAGAATATACCCAATTCAGCACCTTTCAGGCAGATTTAAGCGCGTTGGTGGGATCTGCCCAGGCCGAGCGGTTATTGCCCCTGTTAATGCCCGTAATCACAGAAAATGAACTCATTGCAGGAACCCATCTTGAAATAACGGGCAACATCAGTCACAACGGCGGAGACCTCACCATTGGTGACGGTTTTCAGGGCAATATCGATGAAATTCGTATCTGGAACCAGGCCCGTGATGATGAGCAGGTACTTTACGATTATAAACGCCTGGTGGGAAACGATGCACCGGGAATTGCAGCCTATTGGCGCTGCGATGAAAATTTTGGCGATCATATTTACGATGCCTCCAAAAGCAACGGAGAGTTTCATAAAAACGATGGTGTTTTCTCCGGTGTTACCTGGAGTGAAACTATCCCTGCCAAGGACCTGCTGAGCTGGATGGGAAAAACCGATACCGACGGGAACTATACCATTCCCTATATTCCCTATACCGGTTCCGGAGAAAACTTCACCCTCACCCCCCGGTATGAGCAACACCAGTTCAGTCCCAATACCAAAACAGTCTTCCTGGGCGAAGGCTCAACCATACTCAATGGCCAGGATTTTACCGATATTTCTTCTTTCAAAGTTACGGGTACAGTATTTTATGCCAACACCACCTGCGGCGTTGAAGGAGCCATAGTAGGAGTGGATGGCGAGCCGGTAATCGTGAATGGGCAGCCGGTTTTTACCAATCAAAATGGCGAATTTGAAATTTCAGTTCCCGTGGGGGAACACTTTGTGAATGTCTCTAAAACAGGACATGAGTTTCGCAGTTATAAATTCCCTCCGGGGCCCGAGGATGCAAAATTTAATTTTCAGGAACACATGACCGGCATCAACTTTATCGATGAAACAACCATAACAGTAACAGGCCGCGTGGTGGGCGGAACCCGCGAAGGCGACAAAAAGCCGGGGTTAGGCCTTTCAAATAATAACATTGGAGTGGCTCAATTCCAACTTTGAATCGGCAACCGGACCCGGTTGCTCCAGCTATACTGTTCAAACCGATCCGGAAACCGGGGAATTTACGGTGGAAATGCCACCCATGGTTTACCTGATCAAAGATTTTGATGTCCCAAAAAACCCGGCAGTGGCCGTCTATTTTTCTGAATTTCCCGAAGCCGATTTTTCCATTGTAAACACCGAACAAACGGCAACACACACTTTTTCCGGCCTGGTAGATGCAGTGGTGACCATCGATACGGATAACAACACCGCTACCATGGACATTGAAGGCGAAGACAATATTATACACATAAGCGATGTGGAAATCATTAATGACGGTATGACCGCCCGTTTTTTTTACAAAGATGATGTGAAACAGTACCCCCTCGATGCAGAATCTACCGTGACGGTTATTGAAACCGAAGTGATGGGAAACAATAAAACCGTTTCCGCCTCCTACAATTACCGGTACGATCTGATTTACCGGACTCCTCCCCAAATCCGTGTTACTGCGGTAGACACTGTCAGCCCTTTCACCGGAGAAGAAACCGTTCTGTACGAAGACCCGGTGTCTAAAACAATGAAAGAATTCAATTTAAAAGACAATCCGCTCTATTACCCTGTTTTTGTGCAAGGAAGGGATTACAGCCTGATGGTTTTTGCTGAAGAGGTATACCTTAACCAGGATGTATGCGATGGCATCAATGGCTGTGAAGAGGCCGCTGAAGACCGTGTTGCTGTAAGCGACGGAGTTGTTAATATCAATAACCATCTGGCAATCGAGAGAAATCCTGCGCCATTACCTTTGAATAACGGGAGGGCATTATATAGTTTTAAAGGCGGGGAACCCAACTTGTTAAAAGACAGCAATTTCCCGTGGCGCGATTATACCAATGTGCTCAACATTTCTGTAAACGTAGATAATGTGGGCTATGAGTGGAAACCTGTAGAAACGGAAGCTGATCTTGGATTCTCATTGCCTGAAGGGGAACCGCTTCGCGAAGACGATCAATACTTCCGTGGATATGTATTGGGTACCAACGTAATAGAAGGCAATGACTTTATTACAAATGGGCCTGCAGTTGTTGATATGATCCTGCGCGATCCTCCCGGTAGCGAGAGTTATTCGTTTCTTGAAAAAGGCTCCTCCTTTTCGTTTGAAAAATCGCTTTCCACATCATCAACTTTGACTGAATCTTATAATACCTCTATCCAGTTAGGCGCAGAATTTGAAACAGGTATGGGATTCATTACGGAGACAGAAGTAGAAGCTACGACTGATATTGGATTTACAGCCACCCAAACCTGGAACAGCGACAAAACGCTGACAACTGAATATACCACCACACAGTCGTGGCAAACATCCGCTTCTCCTGAACTTGCGGGGGCACCCAGCGATTTGTTTTTGGGTTCTTCCAAAAACTTTATTGTAAGCCTGGCCGATAACCTCACGCTTTTACCCGACACCTTTGCCAGCCGGGTTGGTCTCCCCACGGCAGGCCGTGAATCTGCAGGAATGAAAATAGCGCTCAATAAATCATTGGTTGCAGCTCCAAGCGGCGAAAGCACTCATTTTATTTATACGGCAGATCATATTGAGAATTATCTGATTCCCAATCTTATTGCTGTAAGAAACAATCTTTTCACCAATGATGCTGCTTATACTTCAAATATTCCTATCAGTCATGAATTATACGGCAGTAATAACGATGATGCCCGGTGGGGAGATCAGGCAACTACAGATGATCCTGTAAATACAGACACGGAAAAAGACTATAACGGCCCAAGTTATACGTTTATACCGCCCGATTCGGTAACGGTAATGGGGAAAAAAGTGCCCAAAAGCAAAGACATGATTCGCAACTACAACCAGCAGATCAGGCTCTGGCGAGAGGCATTAGAGCGAAACGAGATGGAAAAATATCATGCAGGGCTTATTAAAAATATCTCTTTCGATGCAGGCCCAACGTTTGAGCAATCCACGGAAACAACAGTAACCCAGTCGCACACCACAAGCTTTGAAGCCAGTTATAACCCGGAAGTTGCGCTTAGCGTTGGAGGCACCGTTGGAGGAATAGGTGTTTTTAGCACTATGGGAATGAGTTTTAATTATTCCACGGGCAAAACCTCTACACAAACTGCAAGCCAAACCAACACGTTTGGTTACACGCTCCACGACCCCGATCAGGGCGATTACTTCTCAGTTGATATTAAAGATGCAGGCACCGGAACCGGTCCTATTTTTTCCATTAAAGGTGGCCGGAGTATGTGCCCGCACGAAAAAACCAGTCCGTTAAAGTATTACCGGCCTACCGAGCATATAATTGGCATGGGAACCCTTGTAGAGTTAACAGGCATGAATGCCGCAGAAGATTTTCGCAAAATTCTCGCATGGGGGGAAAATACCGGGGAATATACTTTTTCAGAAATCAAAGATGTTTTTGACATTACCGACGCCACTAAGGAACTGATTCCTGATGGTGCGGTTTTTACCATTGAGCAGATTTATGACCGTCAGTTTAAAAATAAACTGGACCTTGCCACTGCCGTAGAAGGATTAATTAACCTGCAGCTGGACCTGAGCCTGGGAGAAAACCAGGAATTTGGGGATGATGTGGCAGGGAACCTTGAAGACATGGATCAATCCGATATCCGGGAAATGAGCGATCAAATAGAGATGGATGAAAATAACGGATTTAGCCGGATTTATATATTTACCAGCGATCAAAGGGAACAGCTTTTGAAAGAATGGGCCAGGTATCGGAATTATATTTACGAGATTACCGGAAGCCCGCTGAACGATGCTGAGCCAACAGGCAATTCCACCATACGGCGCGAAGTGCCAAAGGTATCAATTTCACCTGCTCTTCGCCAGAATATTCCGGATGACAACCTGGCGTATTTCACCATCCAGTTCGGAAATGATTCTTATACCGATGAAGGTATGACGTATATTGCCCAGGTACTGGATAATACCAACCCTGATGGTGCAGTAATCAAAATGGATGGTGGAACAGTTAATCGTTCTGTCACTGTGGGAGGTGGTGAACAAGTCAATAAAACCATCTCTGTGGGTATGGGAAAACCAGATGTATATGAATACAATAATATCCAGATAGTCTTTTATTCGCCTTGCGAGTGGGAATATTCCGGGAATGGAAGCCCACTGGATCCCGAAGCCATCGACACAGTTACCTTTTCGGTTCATTTTGTCCCGTCGTGCACCAATGTGGAAGTGGTACGGCCTAAAAACCAGTTCATTATCAACACCGACGATGAGCACATGGTGAACGGGGTGAAAGAGACCAAAGTACCCATTCTTATGTCGGGCTACGATCTGAACAACGATATTTTTGAAAAACTCAACTTCCAGTTCAAATCGGCAGCTAATCCTGACTGGATAAAAACCGAAGACTTTTATGTAGTGGCCGAAAATGATGAATTAGAGATTCCCGGCAATTTCACCGCCGTGGAATGGGACCTTTCCGGCTATCCCGACGGGGAATACAACCTTCGCGCCAAAACATACTGCGGAACAACCCCCGACGGCTCCGAGATTTTCGACCTCTCCGAGGTATGGACCGGCGTGGTAGACCGTAAACCACCCCAGGTTTTCGGTACCCCGCAACCTGCCGATGGTATCCTCTCCCCCGATGATGACATTATTATCGAATTCAACGAGGAAATTTACAGCGATAAGCTCACGAAACTCGAGAATTTCGACATTCGCGGTATCCTAAACGGAACCGACCTGCGCCATGATGTCAGCGTGGCCTTCGACGACAATACCGCCGACTTTGTCCGCATTCCCGAGGGCATCAACCTGGTGGGAAAATCCTTTACCATCGAGTTCTGGATGAAAACCCAGCGTGCCTATCAAAACGAGTGCATCTTCTCGCAGAATACCGATCCCGAAAACGCCATTCAGATCATGCTCACCGGCAACGGCGAGGTCGAATTCCAGGTAGGCGACCAAACCTACAGCGAAGACCGCGTCAACACCGCCGATATTATTGATGAATGGCACCACTGGACATTCGTCTACGACGATGTGCGCGGCGAGGCCATCGTGATGATGGACGGCGTGCCCCTGGGCACAGGGCCACTATCACCGGCATATACCGGCTATGGCGATGCCTACCTCGGAAAAGCCATGGCAGGGGACCGCTACCCCTTCAAAGGGAACCTCCATGAGCTGCGCATATGGGAACGCCCAAGAACAGCCAGTTCTGTTACCGCCAACATGCTGGTCACCCTTAGCGGGAAAGAAACCGGCCTGATCGGGTACTGGCCCTTCGATGATGCCTACGGCAACCTGGCCGTGGAAAAAGTGCACCGCCGAAACGCTACCATCAACGCACCATGGGATATTACCCCCAACGGCTATGCCGCTACCTTCGAGTCCAACGGGCAGGGAATGCTCGATATGGACTTCTCCGATGTGGCCTTTGGCGAAGAGGAAAACTTTACCATTGAGTTCTGGTTCAAGAGCGGCCAGGGCACCAATACATGCCTTCTGTCCAACGGTTACGGCGATGAAAACGACATGGCCTTGTATTATTACTCGGTCTATGACCTCGCCCTTACCGCCGATGTGCTTCCCCTGGAAGAAAACGTGGAGCAAACCCTCTCGCCCATGATAAACGAAATCTATTCCGACCAGGAGGTGTTTCTCTCCGATATCGGTAACCTGATAGGGGCAGATAAGGCAGAAAAATACCGCGAGCAGCTCCTGCGGTTCGGCAAACACATGCCCACCTACTGGAGCATTAACACCGATACGTATGGAAATATACAGGTCAACAATAATGGCAAACGGATCAAAACCGAAGGCGAAGATTTCTTCGACAACCGCTGGCACCATTTTGCCCTTGTGGTTCAACGGGTTGGAAATACGCGCCTTTACATAGACGGCGAGCTGAAAGTATCCGAGCCCAGCACCGAATGGAATGGTTTCGGGGCAGCGCGCCTGTTTGTCGGCGCCCGCGGGCTCTTCAACCAAAACAACCCCGGGTATGAGTTCGACCAGTATTTTAATGGCAGTATGGATGAACTGCGTATCTGGAATACCGCCCTCAAGCAAAGCCAGATTGAACGTAACAGCACCATGCGCCTCGACGGCGATGAGCTCGGCCTGGTGGCTTACTTCCCCTTTGAATCCTACGAGGAAGTTATGGGCGTACCCAATATCGAAGGCAATACCCGGGATATGATGACCCCTGATTCTGTACGGAACGTGAGCAGTAACACCGCCGTTTTTACCCAGAATACCAATGTGCCTAACGTGCGCATGAAGCGGCCCAGCTCCAAGGTAGACTTCTCCTTTGTGGCACAGGAAGAACGCGTGGCCTTTGTATTGAACGAGCCCAATGCCAAAATCGAAAATTGCATCCTCGACATCACTGTACAAAATGTCGAGGATATGTATGGCAATAAAATGAATTCCCCGGCAACATGGAGCGCGTATGTTGACATGAACCAGGTGAAGTGGAACAAACAGCAAATAGATGTGGAGAAAGAAATTTACGAACCCCTGACCTTTACCGCAAAAGTGATAAACAGCAGTGGGCTTCAACAAAATTTCTCTTTCGAAAATCTTCCGGGTTGGCTTACTGCTTCACCCAACGCGGGTACTCTGGACCCCTTAACAGAGCAGGAAATTACATTCACCGTGGACGAAGGCACCAATGTTGGTCAATACAGCCAAAACATCCACCTGCAAACCGATTTTGATTTTGATGAAAAGCTCATGGTCAACCTAAGGGTTACAAAACCCCTACCACCTGATTGGGAAATCAATCCGGAAGAATTCGAACACTCCATGAATGTTATCGGCATGGTTACCATCAACAACGTAATTTCCACGGATAAATACGATAAGGCAGCCGCCTTTGTAGATGGAAAATGCCGTGGAATCGCCAATTTGAAATACATTCCGGAATATGATATGTATGAGGTTTTCCTTGATGTCTACAGCAATCAGGTTGCCGGGGAATATTTCGAACTACATATTTGGGATGCCAGCGAGGGCCGTGAACTCAGAAAGGTACAAGCCGATGGTTTAAAAGAAGCCCCGGTTCAGTATGATGGCTTGTATGAATTTGTGGATAATAGCATTTATGGTTTACCTTCATCACCCATTAATCTGGAGGCAAACAATATCATTATCCAGAAAATACCAATGACAGCAGGATGGAACTGGAAATCGTTCAATCTTACAATGAACAGGAACATGCCATTAGGCAATCAGTTCGAAGGACTTGATTCGGAACGAGGCGATATGGTCAAAGGCCTTACAAAATATTCTGAGTACAGCTCATACTGGGTGGGGACATTAAATTACCTGGAGCCTGAAGACATGTATATGTTTAAAGTTTCCAAAAATGATACATTGAAGGTATCTGGTGTCCCTGTTAACCCGGCAACAACCCCGGTTGAAATAGTCGAGGGGTGGAACTGGATTGGATACACGCCCCAGGTCAACATCAGTATTAATGATGCACTGGGCAAGTTCACCCCCAACCATGGCGACCTGCTTAAATCGCAGTTTTCATTTGCCATGTACGATGAATTGATGGGATGGGTAGGCACGCTTACCTTCTTAATGCCCAACGAAGGATATAAATACAAGTATATCCCCCAGGGTGATGCACCATTGTCGCAACAATTGTTCTATCCGGAAGAAGGTACTGTTCTGAAATCTGCTAAGCTGCAGGGAGAAGATGAGGAAATACCTTCAATACCTTCTTACAGCAAATTCCAGGATAACATGCCATTGGTTGCCATTATAGACATGCCAACGGATAAACAAAATGAACAAGATGAGTTGGCGGTATACAGCAATAGCGAACTGCGGGGTATATCGTCACCCATAAGGCTGGAGGATGGCAGGTTGATGTATTTTGTTTCAGTTTATGGAAATCAGGCAACCGATACATTAACCTTACAATTTAAAAATGAAAAAGGAGAGATTTTCGATGTTCATGAAACATTGCATTATAAATCTTCGCAAATCCTCGGAACCACAAGCAATCCTGTTATTCTTACTGTTGATACAGATAACCTGCTCAGCATTGACGAAACAATTTCTTATAACATCTACCCGAACCCCTTTAATGCGCAATTGCAGGTTGATTTCTCAATTCCGGCAGAGGAGAAGATAGAAATTGAAATTATAGATATTGTAGGCAAACCTGTATCCGACAAGATAACACTGATTGGTTCTGATAGAAAAGCAGTGATAAATACCTCTGTTTTAAAATCAGGCATCTATATGGTGAAACTGTCAATAGAAGGCAGTGTGTTTTACGAAAGAATAATTAAAGAATAAGGATTTAACCGATTATAAAAAAAGCGTTATGAAAAGATTAGTTTTTAGCCTGTTGGCATCTTTAATATCCATATATGCATTCTCGGATGTTGCTGACCCACAGGATCCGGTTACCTGGCAGGTAACAGCCAACGATTATCAATATTCAATGACCATTACCACAGCGCTGGTGTTCGACATGGAAGAATCAAGGGATGTTACCGACAAAATTGCTGCTTTTTCCGGCAACGATTGCCGGGGTGTGGCTCAACCCATTACCTACGTGCCCGAATCAGACAGGTATCTGGCGCATTTGCTCGTTTACAGCAACAATGTGTCTGGTGACACCATTACCCTGTACATGCATGATGAAAGCACGAACCAACTCGTTGAAGTGGCCGAAAAACTGATTTTTGCCGCCAATGCAACATTCGGAAGCACCGAGGATCCGTATTTATCCATAACAACCTATGATGTTGTTATCAGGGTAATGGCAGGCACCGATTCGGTAGAAGGCGCCACGGTTTTCCTCGATGGCTACGGGGAACAAATATCCAATGACCACGGAAGGGCAGTGTTTAATGATGTGGCACCCCTCGACAGTATCTATTATTCAGTTAGTGAGGCAGGTTTTGACTATTATGAAAACAGCCTGGCACTAACTGACGAAGATATTGTTGAAACAGCTAACCTTACCCTTACAAGGTCTTTCTCTGTTACCGACGGAGAGTCCCCTTTGCAGTATGCCTTGATCAGCCTTAGCGCTTATGGTTCAAAAACAACTGATATGCAGGGCATGGCTTCTTTTTCAGAAATAACCCCCAGTGATAGTTTATTTTATTCAGTCTCACTTGATGAATATGATTTGTATACCGACAGCATTGCAGCCCTGCCTTTTGGTGCGGATACTGAAGATGTTGTTTTAAACCGGACACGATATGAGGTTGGTTTTACTATTACAGACAGCGGACAGGTAGTAGAAGGGGCAACCATTCTACTGGACGGTTATGGCTCACAGGTTACCAATGATGAAGGAATAGCAGTGTTTGAAGAAGTATTACCGTCAGACAGTATTTACTATTCAATTACCACCCCTGCCTATGATTTTTATGAAAACAGCCTGGCCGTTGTTGATGGTAATGTTGAAATATCCATCGACATAGATTTGACAGCTTACGATGTTTATTTTAGTATAATTGATGGGAAAATACCAATTGAAAATGCCCGCGTTTCACTGGAGGGGTACGGAATAAAAACCACCGATGTTTATGGCAGGGTTGCTTTTCAAAACGTTATCCTCGATGATGACATCGCTTATAGTATTACCCATGATGATTTCTATTCTTACAATAGCAGCCTTGCTGTTGTCGATACTGCTGTATCCAAAAAGGTTACCCTTACACGTAAAACATTCAATGCTGTTTTTAACGTGTCTGATGGAACAAGGGCGATTGAAAATACCCGAATATCCATTGAGATTGCAGAACCTGACAGGGTAATCGATTTTGATAGTGCAGGTATTCCTAATTACTTCAAAACATCGGGCAACAGTGAGTGGGCAATCGATAATGGTGAGTCGTTCCAGGGAATATATTCCATAAAATCTGGGGTCGTTTACGACAACCAATTTTCTGAAGTATCTTTTAACCGAAAAGTTGTTACTGGCAAAATCTCATTTTTTGCAAAAGTCTCCTCTGAAGAAGGAAACGATCACCTTGTGTTTTATATCGATGGAAAAGAAAAAGCCCGCTGGTCTGGCGATGTTGACTGGGTGCACCCCACGTTTGAGGTAGAGCAGGGAGAGAGAACCTTTAAATGGGTATACCAAAAAGATGGATCCAGCTCGGTAGAAAGCGACTGTGCCTGGATCGATTATATCCAGTTCCCGGCAGAGAACATGACCCGGGTCTCCGATTCAACCGATGCAGAGGGGAAAATTCTGTTCCCCAATCTGCTTCCTTACGATAGCATTTATTATGAGGTAAGCAATGTAAAATACAATTATTTGGATGACAGCATAAAAATCCTCTCGAACAACATCGAAGAAAATATTAACCTGGATGTTGATTTGACATTCAGTATCAATAAAGAATTCAACAGTCCATTTGTTGATACAGATTCTGTTTACCTCGAAGGTTATGGGAAACAACAACTTGATGAAAATGGTTTTACTGTTTTTGAACAGGTAATACCAACGGACAGCCTTAAGTATATTGTGGATTGTGAGGATTACGATATTGATTCAGGATATGTCACAGCCCTTTACATCGACACCATATATGCTGACATAAATGCAAGCAGGTACGATGTTACATTTAGCCTCAACTACAATGGCAATCCAATTAAGGGCCTCTCCGTGTATTTAGGTGAAGTTGGAACAATAACAAGCGATAGAAGCGGACAAGCAACCTTCCCGGATGTCTTACCCGACACCATAAGCTTTTCCGTTGACCATATCGATTATTTAAGAAAAGAAGGCGAGTTGATATTAGGACAAAAAGACACAACGCTCACACTTGAAATTCTGCCTGTTTACTATTTAAGGTTCAATGTGCAATCAGCCACAAATACGGGTTCGGTTTATGTGAATGATGCAGAAATAACCTTAACATCACTGGAAAGGTCGGCAACTACTTCGGATTTTGGCGAGGCAGAGTTTGATGAGATAACGCCCAATGGAAACATCACATACACAATTAAAGCAGAAGGTTATTACGATACCACGGGAGTAGTATCGGTAACAAATGCAGATGTAATAAAGGATGTTGCGATGGAACTAATTCCGAAAATGAAAGCCGCCAACTTTATCTCACCAAACAGCGACGGCCATAACGATTATTGGGAAATCTATAATGCTGAACGTTATGATGAGTTCAAGGTACAGATATTCTCTGCTTCCGGTGAATTAATCTACGAAACCGTTAACTACAGCACAAACAGATGGGACGGTACGGTTAATGGCAACGAAATCCCCGATGGTATTTATTACTACATTATGAAAAGCCCGCATGGGGATATTGTATTCAAAGGCATTATCAACCTTTTGAAATAAACTGTTACTCGAAATCAAAAAATAAAAAAAGGAATTATGAAAAGAACACTATCCTATATCATACTAAGTGTCCTGTTAATGGCCGGATTAAAAGCCCAGGTTTTTAACCGCAACAATCTGTATTTCGCAGACTATTACACCCTTAACCCTGCGGCTGCATTGTCAGTTCAGAATTTCAGGGCAACACTCAACTCCAATCTCTCCAATGCAGGTTTTCAGGAAGCACCAAAAACCCTGGGTGTCATGCTCAGCGGCGCCCTTTCAGAAAAAACCGGAATAGGCTTAAAAGTTACGACCGATACGCGCGGGGCATTCCGGAACAACAAAGTATTGGGCTCCTACGCATACAAAGTTAGGCTAAGTGAATCGGAGCTTAACCTGGGTTTGTCCATGGGTGTATTTACCCAAAAATTCGATATGGCAGGTATTGACGCTCAGGATATGGAGGATAGGGTGCTGCAGACTGATTATTACAACAAATACTACTTTATGAACGTAATAGGTATTGATTACCGCTGGAATAACCTGAATGTAGGGGTTTCGGCGCCCAACGTGTTGCAATTGTACAACCACTACATGGGGTATGCCACCTATAAATATGCCATACCTACCTTACCCGACCTTGAACTATACCCTATGGTGCTTTACCAGCACCTGCCCGAGTACAAAAGCCAGCTCGATGGAGGCATTAAAATACAATACCAGTATGTATGGGCATCATACCTCTACAGGACAAACAACGATATGCTGGCAGCCCTGGGCATACGTTACAGCAGATACAAACTGGGGTATTCATTCGGTTGGAACAATAAAGAATTCTCAACAGTAGCCCTGGGCACGCATGAAATTGTGCTTTCTTACGAATTTAACCTCTCTTTCACGCCCCGTAAAGCATCATACGATAAAAATAAGATGCCCTGGCAGGAGTAATTTGTAACAAAAAGTGACTTAAAATGATCAATGATACGGCTAAACTTTTGCTGCTTGGGCTTTTTTTCTTGTCGGACATTGCTTTCGCGCAGGATAAAACAGATCCTGATATCCTGGAATTAATCGAAAAAGGCGACAAGGCCTATTCACGGAAGAACTTTGCTAAGGCAATGGATTTTTACAAACTGGCTGGTAAAGAAACAGGTACCGACCCGGCTGTTGAAAAAAGGATTGGGGTTACCTTGTTCAAAATGGGCAAATACAGCAATGCCGTACCTGTTTTAAAAAGTGTAAGAACAATGTCAGACACCACAGACATTTACGTGGATTATTATCTGGCCGTGAGCTTACACAAACTCGAACAATACGATGAGGCCATATCCATGTACAAATCGTGCCTGGACTACATCCATGCCAAATCCATCGATACCGGGAAAGAGGAAATAAAAAAAGGAATCGCGCAGTGCAAATTCTGGAAAGAAATATCGAACTCTCCGCTTGATGTTACCATCACCCGGCTGGATACATCGATTAATACCGAAAAACCCGAATACGGCGCAAAGATTATCGGCGACAGCCTCATGTTCTTTACATCAAGGCGGATGGATGTATTCCCCATACCCGATTTAATATTAAAACCAGACGAAGACATTTATATTTCCCATCGGGGAACCAACAACAAATGGATGCCTGCAGAAAAAGCCGGGGGAAAGGTAAATACAGGGATGAACAATGCCGTTTTGGATATCTCTGCCGATGGCAAGCAGGTTTTCCTTTATAACGACATCAATGCCGGCGATATACTGGTTTCAGGATTCAATGGTAAATTTTCTCTGCCCGATACGTTAAAAGGCGTTCTAAATACAGAGGCGTTCACCGAGAGTGCGTTTACCGTTAATAGGGCCGCAGACAGGTGTTATTTCGTGAGCAACCGCACTGATATGGCCAATCTGGGGGGGAAAGATATTTTTGTTGCCGATAGAAACGCTAAAGGTTCCTGGGAAAACGTAAGAAATTTAGGGCCTACCATCAATTCACAATTCAACGAGGGCTTTGTTTTCTGGAGCGATGAAGATACAGCATTATATTTCAGTTCAAACAGGGAAAAATCAGTTGGAGGTTACGATATTTTCGTGTGTAAAACATCACCGGACGGTGAATTACTGCCGGCAAAAAATATCGGCCTGCCCATCAACACCCCGTTTGACGATATTTCATTTTTTAAGGTTGGTAATAAAGCCTGGTATTCAACCACTTATCGTGACAACAAAGAAGATGTTTTCGAAATCCGCTTTAACTACGAGGTTTATAACCCGCAATGGGATACCACTTCTTTAGAAGGAATAACCCGGATAGACGAATTCAACGTAATCGAAAATATTTATTTCAAAACAGGAAGCAACAGCATCAATACTCGCGATTCTGCATTTTTAAACCTGGTTGATGTTTTGAAAAAAACGCATGGTGCAAAATTAAGGCTCTCGGGGCATTCAGACTGGATTGGCAATAAAAAAATAAACGACAGGCTTTCCTTTGATAGGGCTGTTAACCTGGCCAAAAAGCTCGTGGAAAATGGGGTTGACCCCAAAATACTGACACTCGATTTTTTTGGGGAAAGCAATTTGCAAACAGATACCAGTTTTGTGAACGATAGTTTAAAGGTAGTGGCACTGTCGAAAAACCGGTATGTTGACATAACTGTCGAAAAACAAGGCACACCCTACATATACGTTGATAAACCTGAAGGATTAAAAAACAACTCATGCAATGAAAAATACGGTGTAATGGTTTACATTTCAGACAAACCATACAAAAGCTTGTCAAACGAAGACGGAATTATTGAAAGCTATTCGCAAAAAGATAACAGGTATTATTATCATAGTGAACTTTCTGCTGACATACTTGAAACAGGGTCAAAACTAGATTTATTACAAAAAATACACAAGGATGTTTATATTTTCACTCGTAGCTGTCCTAAAGGGTTTTAAATTTAAAAAATGAAAACAGTTTTACCGGGGATTTGGACAGTTTTTTCAGGAAATCCAATTTCTTGAAAACTCATTGAATATGCAATAAATAAAAACAAAACAGTACTG
Source organism: Bacteroidota bacterium (assembly GCA_009908855.1). Classification (GTDB taxonomy): domain Bacteria; phylum Bacteroidota; class Bacteroidia; order Bacteroidales; family JAAAOM01; genus JAAAOM01. The sequence goes on along the minus strand of JAAAOM010000034.1, from coordinate 1,272 downwards.
TTCCGTTGATATTTAGAATTGCATATTTAATGGAATGCTTAACTTTAGATTTCTGTATCTCATAATAAAATGGTTAGTATTCGGTAATCGGTATTTAGTGATTGCTAGAAAACTCTAGTGTTGGATAAGAAAACTTCATTTTCAAGGCTTGCGAAGTCAGTAAATCCGCAGTTTACTGGTGTAAATGAGGAATTTTCTGACGAGCGTAACACAGAAAATGAAGTTTTCTTGCCGACACTATTTAGTACCTTATTTCTAATATTCGTGTATTTTTTGGCAAAAGTTTAATAATTAAGAGCTGGAATTAGTACAGTTTCTTTGAGTCTTTCAGCAGTAATAATTACCTCTTTTGCGAGCTTAGTGAGGTAGTATTTATAAGTTTTTCCGACTTTTTTTATCAAACCAAAAATATTTAATCGTTTTATCAACCTGGATATTTTTCCTGAATTGAAATCTGGCAACCGCATTCTGATATCTTTGTTACGAAAACCTGATATGTTATACTCCCCTCGTAATACAGTAAGCAATAAGGATAAATCGTGATCAGAAAACAGGTTAAACCCTTTGTAGTTTCTGTTATTGACTGATTTGGATTTGGTGATTTTGTTTAATTTTTTTCGGCCTGCGTCCTTATTGTCAAAAGCCGAGATAAATTCAAGGTATCTTTTGTTGGAAGCCCGAAAAAGTATGATTAATGGAACAAGGCTATAAATATTCTTTTTCAGTGCTGCGTATTGCATGGATTTTTCACCATTTCTGTGTTCTACCTCCCGGTAGTGTTTAAAAAATTTAACATCGTTTGTTGATGTTTCGATACGAAGGATTTTTGAGAACTTGTCATACATTTTAATAGAGCTTTTGCCCATTGAGTGCTTTATACGGCTACCTTCGATACGAATATTATAATTGTTTCCGATTTCGCCCTGATAGCGCGGGTCAACTTTATGCCCAAGAAAAGTAGCCACATTATCAGGCTTTACCGTATGTATAGCTGTAGCGGTAAGTTCGGAATATATATCTTGAAGGTATTCCTGTTTTTTAAAAACAATGTCGGTTGCATATTCAGCCTGCATAATGCTCCAATGGTAGTATGCATCCCGCGAAATAGGTCATAGAAATTATCCAAAAAGATATTAGGAGTACATCCTATATTGCTTTATAGTTTTGCGGGAGTAATTCGGTTAGTTTATTGACCTTGTATTCGGGGATTACTTCTAAGACATGTTTCAGCCAATCAAAGGGGTTTATGTCATTTTTCCGGCATGTCCCAAA
>JAAAOM010000060.1 GCA_009908855.1 Bacteroidota bacterium | reverse complement strand
TGGAATTGACTTAAGCCATGAATACTGCGAATTATCTCAAAACAGAATTCAGAACTTTTTATCTCAACCCAGGCTTTTCATGGAAGAAGATGCGGAATATAATGTAAATAATTAAAAAGCTGAATATAAAGAATGAATTCGATTTAATTAAAACCTAAATAACCGAATGTATAGGTTGTTTTAATTAATATCATTTTTTTACTTGTTAGCAATTTATTGAATTACAGAATTGTCCGGATGCCAATAATTATAATTTTGTAACAAATTATGATAATGTGGATCAGGAAGGACTAGTGGTAAAAACAACCGGTAGCTGGCACAGCGTTAAAAATAAGGACGGCATTATTCAGTGTAAAGCGGCCGGTAAGCTTAAAACGCATGGCATTAAGGCAACCAATCCGATTACCGTTGGGGATCAGGTTGCGTTTCGGTGGGATAATGAAAATGATGTCGGACTGATAACAGCCATCAGGCCACGCAGGAATTATATCATCCGCAAATCCATTAAATTATCCAAACAATATCATTTAATTGCTGCCAATATTGATCAGGCTCTGCTGATTGTATCCACTATGGACCCCAAAACACCACGCGAATTTATCGACCGCTATTTGCTTACTACCGAAGCTTATGAAATAGAAACCAAAATCATTTTCAATAAAACGGACTTGCCGGAAAAAGAAAAGGACATCCGGGAATTAGAGAATATTAAAAACCTGTACGGCCATATTGGCTATGAATGTATATCCGTTTCTGCGTTGGAAGGAACGAACATGGATATGCTGAAGAATTTATTCAAAAACCGGTTATCGCTGCTTTCCGGTAATTCAGGCGTGGGTAAATCCACCATTCTCAATAAAATCGACCCGACATTGAATCTGAAAGTAACGGAAATATCTAAATTTCATAAAACAGGTAAACACACAACCACCTTCTCGGAATTATTTGAATTAAAATCAGGCGGATATGTAATTGATACGCCGGGTATTCGTGGTTTTGGACTTATTGATATTGAAAAGAATGAAGTGGGTATGTACTTTAAAGAAATTTTTAAAGCTTCTGCCCATTGCTCCTATCATAATTGTAGTCATACCCACGAACCCGATTGCTACGTGAAACAATTGGTTGCTGAAAACGAAATAGCCGAAAGCCGTTATAAAAGCTATTTGAATATTTTTAACGACGAGAATGAAAAATATCGATAATTCTTTATGCACTGCCATTTTTTTATTAAGGCAGAAATAGTAAATTAGAACCAAACAAAGCTGCATGAAAAAGCTCTATCAAATTAGTATTCTGTTAGTTATAGCCATTCTGGTCGTAAATATTTTGTTCTTCAGGAATATTTATTATCAGCAAATCGAATACCAGAAAAACATTATTTATAAACAGGCACAGGTATGTGGTAACATTATTGAAAAAGACGGACTTAAGTTTCAAAGCGAAATCAATTTTATTGCTTATGCCAATGATATTGCCTATATTTTTCAAAATGAAACTTTAAAAAGCGAAGGACTACGCAAACTGGAACTTTTTTATTCTGCATTTGATCATCTTATTAAAAATATTTTCGTTTTCGACAACAGCAATAATGTATTAAGTCTTTATAAAGACCAGAAAGGAAATTTTATAACGGACGATTACATAGCCCAAAAACAGCGGGAACTTGTTACAAGAGAGAAAGTAATTACCGAAGACGGCAGTTTTCATTATCATTTACCGGTATTTAAAAACGACAGTACCATTGCCAATGTGGTTATTACCGTGGATGTGTACAACTATATCGCAACGTTGTTTGACAATTATCATCTTGAGAATTCCCAGTGGCAATTCCTGGTCGACCAACAAGGAAAAATTCTGTTGGATAACCTGGAGTCGGATGATTTTGAATTGTATGAACTGGAGGAAATTACCGCCAATCTGAACCAGGGTTTTGAAGGATTTAAAAAGCATACTATCAAAATTGACAATAAGGAAAAGCGGGTTATTTCGGCCTTTTATCCGGTTAAATTCATGAATAACCACTATGGGATTATATTTACGCTGAACGCCAATATAATTTTCCATTCCATATTCGAAAAAGCCATATTTATCAATGCCATAAGTTTTGGTATTCTCATTCTGGCGTTGTTTTTTATTCTGCGTTTGCTCAAACGAAAAGATCATAAGCAATTAGAGATACGGCAATCACTCGAACACTATCAATTCATCATTGATAACCTGCCTATAGGCCTAATGGTGCTGGATAAGGATAAAAAAGTGAAAATCATCAACGCCGAAGCAAAATCCTTATTATCGGTTAAACCGGATGAAAATCTGGAGGGCCAACAAATATCGGATCGTTTTTTGTTGTTCAAAAATTATTTTGATCGCGACGGAGGACGCCAGTCAGCTTTTGATTCCGATCAATTTGTATATTTTGAAAAAGGAGGTAACGAACTGATTCTCTTTAAAAAAGAAGCCACCTTTGCGGTGGGTGATGAGGAAGTACTTGTAGAGGCCATTATGGATGTTACCAGCATTGAAAAATCACGCAAATTTGAGATCGCATCCAATAATGCTAAATCGGAGTTTTTGGCCAAAATGAGCCATGAAATACGAACCCCCATGAATGGCATTGTTGGTATGGTGGAGTCTCTGGAGAAAAATGACCTTACTGACGAACAAAAAGAAAAATTGGAGGTGATCAAAAAATCAGCCGACTTGCTGATGAATATCATTAACGATGTATTGGATATTTCCAAAATTGAAGCGGGCAAAATGCAAATTGAGGAAATACCTTTTAATCTGCGGGATGAAATAAATTTATCCGTTGAATTATTCAGGTCAGTGGTTGAAGAAAAAGGGTTGACCATTCATACCAAAACAGACGATAAAATTCCGGATAGCCTTATTGGTGATCCGTTCCGATTACGGCAAATACTTACCAATCTGCTCAGTAATGCCGTGAAATTCACGCACGAAGGAAAAATTGTAGTCGAATGTCAGATTGAAGAAAAATACGGTGCCAATGTGAACCTGCAAATATCAGTGGCCGACACAGGGGTAGGCATACCGGAAGACCGAATATCGAATATTTTTAATTCTTTTACCCAGGCCGACGATTCAACATCGCGCATGTACGGGGGAACCGGATTGGGAACGGCCATTTCAAAACAGTTGGTTAATTTAATGAATGGTGAAATATGGGTGGAAAGTCCGTCGGGTATTTCCGATAATAAAAAATATCCCGGTTCAAAATTCAATTTTACCATTGAAATGTTTTCCAATGAAAAATTGGATAAAAATACAGATTTTGAAAATATTACATCGTTTAATGAAATAAATACTTTAGTTATTGTCAGCAAAGCAGATAAAATTAGAAGGTTTCGTAGATTTATGGAACGAATTGACCTGAAATATACCTTGCTGGAAACCGAAAATTTACAGGACGAAGACCTGAAAAATACCTTAAAGGGAAATGATTATAAATTCATTATTCTGGTGGATGATAATGATTTAGACGGATTTGAATTAGCCAATACTTTAAAAGAGATGGGCCAAACCCGTGAGTCACTATTCCTGATGTTGAGCGCCAATCATATAAGTGGTAATTACGTCCGGTCGAAGTCATTGGGCGTTGATTATTACCTGATTCAACCCTTTGAGCATAAAGATATTATTAATATTCTGTATGAAAATTTCACACACATCGTTCAATCAAAAGAGGTATTTACATCACAGATCAAAAAAGATTTATCCGTACTAATTGCAGAGGATAATATATTGAATCAGAAGGTAGCACAATCGATATTTGATGGGCTGGGTTTAAATGTGGACATTGTTGGTGATGGAAATGAGGCACTTGATAGGATTAAAAATAAGTTTTATGACATTATATTTTTAGACATATACATGCCGGGTATGGATGGATTTGAAGTAACCGAAGCCTCGCGGGATTTAGGTTTCCAGATGCCCATTGTGGCCATGACAGCCAGCACCGATAAAAAAATTAAATCGCGCGCCATAGCGGCGGGTATGAATGATTATGTTATTAAACCCGTTAAAGCCGAACACATTAAAAAAATACTTACCAAGTGGTATGCATAGCCGGCTGGTGGAAATAGCCGGTTGTTCCCCAACATAAGATCAAGATGCTTTGAATCACATGTTATTTTGACTGAATTGTTTTTAATTGCGTCATAAATAAGACGGAAATATGAAATATTTAGTTCGGGAATTGTCAGAGAAAATAATAAATAAAATACAACCTAATAAGGTTGTAATGGTTTTTGGCGCTCGCAGGGTGGGAAAAACAGTACTTGTAAAACAAATACTGGAACAAATAAATGAACCTGCACTACAACTTTTACATAGCACCACTCTTTCCCCGCGTAGGTGGGGTCTCGGGATATCAGGCAGGAAAACTTCCATAGGCGTACTGCATTTCTTACCGCATTAATTATGACGTTGAATATACGGTTGTACGTATACGATGAGATCCCTGCCTGCGCAGGGAAAGGGAATTCTAATGTAGGCTGTTTCATTCAATCAATTGGTTAGGATATTTGATAATTACTA
>JAAAOM010000077.1 GCA_009908855.1 Bacteroidota bacterium | reverse complement strand
AAAATCTATAAATGGTCCTTTTTTTAATGATCGGCTCATGATTTTATTTAATTATTTTTTACGTCGTTCAATAATATATTTTTCCGAAGACTTTTTCTTATGCCTTGTTTTGTAGCCTTTAGCCGGCATTCCGTTTCTGTTTCGCGGATGGCCACCGGATGCACGACCTTCACCACCTCCCATCGGATGATCAACCGGATTCATGGCAACTCCCCTTGTACGTGGTCTGCGCCCCAACCAGCGTTTACGTCCAGCTTTACCGGAAATCTCCAGGATGTGGTCAGGATTGGATACTGTTCCGATGGTTGCTCTGCAGGTTACAAGAATCATGCGTGATTCACCTGAGGGCAGCTTAATAATCGCATACTTACCATCTCGTGATGTTAATTGTGCATAAGACCCTGCGCTTCGAGCTAATATGCCTCCACCCCCGGGACGTAGTTCAATATTGTGAATGATAGTACCCAATGGCATTTTGCCTAAAGGCATGGCATTTCCTACATCAGGAGAAACTTCAGGGCCCGATGCAATCTTTTGTCCTATTTTGATCCCGCCAGGAGCTATGATATACTTCTTCTCACCATCCTCGTATTTAACCAGTGCTATACGTGCTGTACGATTCGGGTCGTATTCGATGGACTGGACCGTTGCAGTTACGTCATCTTTTGTACGGGCAAAATCAATAATCCTGTAACGCTTTTTGTGACCACCACCAATGTAGCGCATGGTCATTTTTCCTGTATTATTTCTTCCACCAGATTTTTTGATTGGTTCCAGCAACGATTTTTCGGGCCTGTTTGTGGTGATTTCATCAAACGAGCCTACAATCTTATGCCTTTGACCTGGTGTTATTGGTTTTAATTTACGTACCGCCATATTTCCTAAATATTGCTATAAAAATCTATTGATTCACCATCAGCTAATGTTACAATAGCTTTTTTTACCGATTTTGTTTTTCCTTCTATAATTCCAGACTTAGTATAACGCGATTTCCTTTTTGGACCGTAAACCATTGTGTTTACCGCTTCTACAGTAACACCATAAAGCTCTTCAACAGCCTTTTTAATTTGCAATTTGTTGGCTCTTTTATTGACAACAAAACCAAATCTGTTGAGACGCTCTCCCATATCAGTCATTTTCTCTGTAACTAAGGGCTTAACTATTACATCCATTTTTTATACTGTTTTTGCTCCAACACTTTTGTTTTGGAATGCGTTAATTGAGCTCTCCATAAACAGGATGTTTCCTGCATTCATAATATCGTAAGTGGTTAGCTCTGAAACGGTTACTACTTTCGTCCGTTGTAAATTTCGGGACGACAAATATATATTATTATTTGGTTCCGATAAAACCAAAAGCGACTTTTTATCAGCTACTTGCAAACTATTCAGCAGGTTTATATAATTCTTTGTTTTGGGTGCTTCGTAACTAAAATCTTCCAATATTTTAATACCCTCAGCTTTTGCTTTATAGGAGAGTGCTGAATACCTGGCTAATTGCTTTACCTTTTTATTAAGTTTGAAACGATAATCCCTGGGTCGTGGTCCGAAAATTCGTCCACCACCGCGGAATATGGGATTCTTTATATCACCGAACCGGGCTGTACCCGTACCTTTTTGTCTTTTGACCTTGCGTGTACTGCCTTTCACTTCGTTTCTTTCCTTGGCTTTATGCGTTCCCTGACGTTGATTGGCCAGATATTGCTTTACATCAAGGTAAATGGCATGGTCGTTTGGTTCAATGCCAAAGATTGCTTCGTCCAGCTTTATTTTTTTCCCGGTCTCTTTACCTTCTGTATTGAATATCGCTAGTTCCATTATTTTTCAATTATTACGTATGAACCTTTTGCTCCTGGTACCGAGCCTTTTACTACTAATACATTACTTTCGGGTATGATTTTCACGATCTTCAGGTTCAATATTTTTCTTTTGGCATTACCTGTGCGACCCGCCATTCTCATACCTTTAAATACCCTTGAGGGGAATGATGATGCGCCGAGTGATCCGGGTGCTCTGTTACGGTTATGCTGACCATGCGTTTGGTCGTTCACACCGCTAAAATTGTGTCGCTTCACCACGCCCTGAAATCCTTTACCTTTTGTTATTCCGGCAACATCAACAAAAATATCGTCTTTAAAGAAATCAACTGTTAACACATCACCCGGCGCATATTCGCCATCAAAATCTTTGAATTCGATAAGCTTACGCTTTGGTGTTGTGCCTGCTTTTTTAAAGTGCCCCAACTGTGGTTTATTCGCACTCTTTTCTTTGATATCACCATAACTTATTTGTACGGCGCCATAACCATCATTTTCTTCGGTTTTGACCTGTGTTACCACGCATGGTCCGGCTTCTAAAACCGTACAGGGTATATAACTACCGTTGTCATCGAAAACGGAAGTCATTCCAATTTTTTTACCAATCAATCCGGGCATCGCTTTGTGTATTTACAACTGTTATACTTTTATTTCAACTTCCACCCCACTGGGTAGCTCTAATTTCATTAAAGCATCAATGGTTTTCGGAGTAGAGCTATAAATATCCATTAAACGCTTGTAATTGCTTAATTCGAATTGTTCGCGTGCTTTTTTATTAACGAATGTTGCTCTGTTCACGGTGAATATTTTTTTTCGTGTGGGTAACGGAATTGGCCCACTTACCACCGCTCCGGTTGCTTTAACTGTTTTAACGATCTTTTCTGCCGATTTATCGACCAGGTTATGATCGTAAGATTTCAATTTTATTCTAATCTTCTGACTCATCAGTTATATATGATTCTATTTAACTACTTCCGTTTTTCCCTTCACTTTGTCAATCACATCTTTGGCCAGGTTTTCAGGCATTTCGTCGAAATGACTAAATTCCATGGTTGCTGTTGCCCGACCTGATGATATGGTGCGTAACGATGTTACATAACCAAATATTTCTGATAAAGGTACTTTTGCTTTGATGATTCGTGCACCGGACTTTGATTCCATGCCTTCAACCTGACCGCGCCGGCGGTTAAAGTCTGCTATGATATCACCCATATATTCTTCAGGTGTTACCACCTCGGCTTTCATAATTGGTTCAAGTAAAGCACATTTAGCTTTTCTTAATGATGTTTTGAAAGCCTGTTTTGCACATATCTCGAAAGATAACTGATCGGAATCGACCGGGTGGAAAGAACCGTCAATCAGACGAACTTTCATATTCTCTAAAGGATAGCCGGCTAATACACCATTATCCATTGCTTCTTTAAATCCTTTTTCAACGGATGGGATAAACTCTCTCGGTATATTTCCGCCTTTTATTTCGTTTACGAATTGAAGACCGGATTCACCTTCATCAACCGGTGATACTTCAACCTGAATATCAGCAAATTTACCACGGCCACCTGTTTGTTTCTTAAAGGTTTCGCGGTGTGCAACTGAGCTGATAATGGCTTCCTTATAATTAACCTGTGGAGCACCCTGGTTGCATTCAACTTTAAATTCTCGTTTTAAGCGGTCTACAATAACTTCCAGGTGAAGCTCACCCATACCACTAATGATGGTTTGTCCTGAATCTTCATCCGTTCTGACCTGGAAAGTAGGGTCTTCTTCTGCCAATTTGGCCAGTGCTTCTCCCAATTTATCGACATCGGCCTGCGATTTAGGCTCAACGGCAACACCAATTACCGGTTCGGGAAATGAGATGGATTCAAGAATAACCTGGCTCTTGATATCGCAAAGCGTATCACCGGTACGTAAATCTTTAAATCCCACTGCGGCACAAATATCACCGGCTTCAATTACATCTCGCGGATTTTGTTTGTTGGCGTGCATCTGGTACAGCCTGTTAATTCGTTCTTTTTTTCCTGTGCGTGGATTGTAGACGCTGGAGCCGGCTTCAATTTTACCGGAATAAACGCGCATATATGCCAGTCGTCCCACATAAGGATCTGTTGCAATTTTAAATACCAACCCCGAAAATGGTTCAGAGGGATCGGCATGGCGCTGAATGGCTTTTTCGGTACCTGCATCAATTCCATTCACGGCATCAATGTCAAGCGGACTGGGTAATAACTCGATAATGGCATCAAGCAGACGCTGAACACCTTTGTTTTTAAAAGCCGAACCACAATATACGGGTACTACTTCCTGACGAATGGTTGCTTTTCGTGCAGCTGCTATCAGTTCGTCATGGGTAATCGAATCGGGATCTTCAAAAAATCTTTCAAGCAGTGCTTCGTCGGATACACAAATATTTTCTACTAATTTCTCACGCCATTCTTCAACGGTTTCTTTGAGGTCTTCAGGTACTTCAACCATTTTGTAGGTCATACCCATTGTTTCATCTTCTTCCCAAACAATGGCTTTGCGATCGATCAAATCTACTACACCGTTAAAATTTTCTTCGGCACCAATTGGTATCTGAAAAGGAATGGGGTTGGCGCCCAATTTTTCCTGAATTTGATTTACCACTTCGTAAAAATCGGCTCCTGTACGGTCCATTTTATTAATGAAAGCCAAACGTGGCACTTTGTACTTATCAGCCTGACGCCATACGGTTTCTGACTGTGGCTGCACGCCAGAAACAGCGCAAAAAACAGCTACTGAACCATCCAATACACGTAATGAACGTTCTACCTCTACGGTAAAATCAACGTGTCCTGGTGTGTCAATTATGTTAACTTTGTAATCCTGCTCTCTGAATTTCCAAAAGCAGGTAGTGGCCGCCGAGGTAATGGTAATTCCTCTTTCCTGTTCCTGAACCATCCAGTCCATTGTTGCGGCACCATCATGTACTTCTCCAATCTTATGCGTTATTCCTGTATAAAACAGAATACGCTCAGTGGTAGTGGTCTTACCGGCGTCAATATGCGCCATAATACCTATATTCCTGGTATACTTTAAATCTTGTTTCATTACTAATTATCAGCTAGCAACTATATTAAACTTTATTCTATCTCCCGTAATGTCAATAAATTGTCCTCGACAATTTTATCAGAACCTGTAATGAGCGAAAGCTCTGTTGGCTTCAGCCATCCGGTGCGTATCTTCTTTCTTTTTAAAGGCAGCACCTTCTTCGTTATAAGCGGCCATGATTTCGGCGGCTAATTTTTCGCTCATAGATTTGCCGCTACGTTTGCGGGCAAATATGATTATATTCTGCATGCTAACAGCTACTTTTCTGTCAGGCCGAATCTCAGTCGGTACCTGAAATGTAGCTCCACCTACGCGTCGGCTTTTTACTTCAACCTGAGGTGTTACATTCTCCAATGCCTGTTTCCAGATTTCTAATGCATCTTTTTCTTCATTTTTCATTTTTTCTTCAACGATAGCCATTGCATCATAGAAGATTCTGTATGAAATACTTTTTTTACCACTCAACATCATATTATTGACGAACCTGGTAACCAATGAATCGCCAAATTTGGGATCGGGTAATATTATTCGCTTTTTAGGTTTTGTTTTTCTCATTCTTCCTAATCAGTTGAAATTATTTCTTTGGTCTTTTCGTTCCGTATTTCGACCGGCGTTGCGTTCTTCCTTCCACACCTGCCGTGTCGAGTGATCCTCTAACCAAATGGTATCTTACTCCCGGTAAATCTTTTACCCTGCCACCGCGTACAAGTACAATGGAGTGTTCCTGCAGATTATGTCCTTCACCGGGTATATATGCGTTTACTTCTTTTCCGTTTGTTAAACGAACCCTGGCCACTTTGCGCATGGCTGAATTCGGTTTCTTGGGGGTTGTTGTATACACACGCACACAGACCCCGCGACGCTGAGGACAAGAGTCAAGCGCTGGTGCTTTACTCTTCTCATCGATTCTTGATCTACCTTTTCTTACAAGTTGTTGTATAGTTGGCATATATTCAATTTACTTAAAAATATTTTCTCAACTGCTTCAAAATCGGTTCGCAAAGGTATTCTTTTTTTTATGAAAACAATAGTATTTTCAAAAAAATTCTGATTATCTTCTATAATGCTTCATAAAATTTTCAGGTTATAACCGACATGAATTATTCAAAATACTGAATATGTGATGGTTATTTCTTTTAGTATTTAAATTCTTAAGTTTTATTTAAATTTTTTTTAAATTACACCATTATTGCTGTAATTACTTGATATCCAGTTAAGCTCTGGTTGCAACTCTGTTAATTTTTTATATTTTTGTAAGGGTGGTATTATCACCTTCTTTATCTAATTATCTTTCAATTACTTATACTCTAAAATTTTAGAAAGTATGAATGCATATACAACAAATCAAATTAAAAACGTAGCTCTGCTGGGTAACTCCGGTGCGGGGAAAACTACGTTTGCGGAGGACGCCCTTTTCAATGGCGGGGTCATTGACCGGAAGGGAGATGTGGAACATAAGAACACCGTATCTGACTATCGTGAGATCGAGCATGATAATGAATCATCCGTTTTTTCCACGCTTTTGTATACCGAGATCAATAACCAAAAAGTAAATATTATTGATAATCCCGGTCTGGATGATTTCTCAGGTGGTGTTGTTTCGTCCCTTCAGGTTGCTGACATGGGTATTATGCTTATTAATGCCCAAAACGGATTCGAGGTAGGAACTGAAATCCATACCCGATATATCAATCAGTTCAATAAACCCATTGTTTTTGTGATCAATTTTCTGGATCATGACAAGGCCAACTGGGAAAAATCGATTGAAGCGCTGAAGGAACGCTATAAGGGCCACCTTGCACAGGTACAGTTTCCGGTTGGACAAGGAAATGAGTTCAGAGGGATTGTGGATGTGATTATGATGAAAATGTATCAATTTAACCTTGATACCGGCAAACCGGAATTTGTAGATATTCCGGAGGAGTTTATGGATCAGGCCAAAGAATTACAAAACGAATTAATTGAAAAAGCGGCGGAAAATGATGAAAGCTTAATGGAAATATTCTTTGAAAAGGAAACACTTACTGAAGATGAAATGCGTTCAGGGATTAAAAAAGGATTGGCCAATGGCGAATTGTTCCCTGTTTTCTGCGCCTCTTCCAAGAAAAATGTAGGTATTAACCGCTGTCTTGAATTTATTACAAATGTAGGACCCAGCCCTGATGAAATGCCTACCCATCCTACCAAAGACGGAAAAGAAAACCCCTGTAGCAAAGAAGGTGAACCCTGCATCTTTTTCTTTAAAACCTCCATTGAACCGCATATAGGTGAGGTTAATTTTTTTAAGGTAATGAGTGGTGAAGTGAAGGAAGGTATGGATCTTACCAATTCACGGACTAAGAATAAAGAGCGTCTTACTCAATTATACGTTATTGCCGGAAAAAACCGTTCCAAAGTGCCCAAACTGGAAGCCGGAGACATTGGAGCTACGGTAAAACTGAAAAATACCAAAGTAAACGATACGCTTTCTCTTTCCGGGTCTATTGATTATCCGGATATTGTTTTGCCGGAACCTAAATACAGGGCTGCCATCAGGCCATTGGCCGAAGGTGATGAGGAGAAACTAAGTGATGCGTTACATAAATATCATGAAGAGGATCCGACCATCCGTATTGATCATTCTAAAGAACTAAAGCAGATTATTGTATCGGGCCAGGGAGAGTATCATTTAAACATATTAAAATGGCATTTGGAGCATATTCACAAGGTATCTGCTGAGTTTTTCGCACCAAAAATCCCTTATCGCGAAACCATTACCAAAATGGCAGGTTCCGGTTATCGTCATAAAAAGCAGTCGGGTGGTGCCGGTCAATTTGGAGAAGTACATATGGTTATTGAACCTTATGAAGAAGGAATGCCGGACCCAACCAATTACAAAATAGATGGCAAGGACATAAAAATAAGTGTTCGTAATAAAGAAGAACATCCTTTGCCCTGGGGTGGTATGCTTATTTTTTATAATTGTATTGTTGGAGGTGCCATTGATGCGCGATTCCTTCCGGCAGTGGTAAAGGGTATCATGGAGAAAATGGAAGAAGGGCCGTTGACCGGATCATACGCCAGGGACATTCGGGTTGCTTTATATGATGGCAAGATGCACCCGGTTGATTCCAATGAGATATCTTTTAAACTTGCCGGTCGCAATGCCTTTAAAGAGGCCTTTAAAAATGCCGGGCCAAAAATTATGGAGCCCATTTATGATCTGGAAGTGCTGGTTCCTTCTGATCACATGGGGGATGTGATGAGCGACCTCCAGGGACGCCGGGCTATTGTTCAGGGAATGAGTAGTGAAGCGGGATTTGAAAAAATAACTGCCAAAGTGCCATTGTCTGAAATGAATAAATATTCAACCGCCCTGAGCTCACTAACATCAGGTCGTGCTATGTATACCATGAAATTTGGTGAATATTCTCAGGTTCCGGGAGATATTCAGGAAAAATTGTTGCGGGAATACGAAGAGCTCATAGAAGAAGAACACTAATTACACTGGAAATAAGCACTAAAACCGGACTGTTTATAAATATTCGTCCGGTTTTTTTTATTGTTCTCTGGTATGATACAGATGGAAAAAGCCCTGTTCTTCAATTTTACGGGTAGCTGTGGGATCATCCGGGGGATGCCAGTTGGTGGCACGGATCACATAATAATATACGCCCGGGTTAGCAAAATTATTACTATTACCAATTTTACCATCCCAGCCTGTCCATTCTTTTATCTCTCCTTTATATTCATGCACGCGTCGGCCCCAACGGTTGTAAATACTTATTTCTATATATTGGTATGAGACATCCTCCATTCTAAACACATCCTGCAAATTACCGATAAAGTCATAATTATCCTCCCTGCCTGCAATAAAAACATTGGGCAATTCAAAATAATCGGGCTCATCAACGGTTATGGATTGGGGTGCACTTTCATCTTCACAGCCCTCGCTGCTGGTTGCTCGTAAGACTATATCATAAGTACCGGGTACATTGTATTTACGGTATATTAACTGATCTACATCGGTGAATGTGCTGTCATCCATACCAAGGGTATCGTCAAAATTAATATGCAGTTCTTCTACATTTTCAGATTCGTCGAATGTAAACGACACCCATAGCGGAGCGGGACCGGAGGATGGAGTAAACAATTCATCGTAATTGTATCTGTAATTTTCAAGTAATTGCCTGGATGTTCCCAGAGAATCAATATAAAATGCATGCTCATAATTCACCGCTTCAGCCGTTAACACCGCCTCTGTTGCAATGGCATCCAGATGGGCAATATCCGTATCGGTAAACCCCAAAAAACGGGCTTCGGCCGTGTATGTTGAGTTAACGGGCGGGGGCGAATTGTCATTCAAAATCAATCCATTGGTTTGGGGAATATCATATTTCGATGGTTCAATCGACCAATCAACAGTTATACGGTCTGCTAAATTAAAGGGAAATTTATTATTGGTTTGATATATTGAATCCCCTTCCCGATGAAGCTGTGTGTACATCCAGTCATCCAGATTGGTTTGCAGTTTAATGAGCACCTGACTACAGGTAGAGGCGCCGGGGGTTAATGTATCAAATTCATCTTTATCAGGATTAACGATATCAAGGGTATCAATTATTAAAACCCAGGCACGATAATTATATACCAGCGTGTCTTTTGACATTCGTACCTGATAACATCCGTTGTTAGTAATGGTATCATAAGATACGGAATCGGTCACCGTCATTTGATCAACAAAAACCTGATTGGCTGTATCCAGGAACTGCCACCTCATTTCCCATCCCTGGGTAGAATCCGGAGACATGGCTTTTAATACAGCCGGTCCATTTTGATAAATGTAGGCCGTGTCGTCAATGGGAAGATTGGAAAAATAATCGACAACCAAAAAATTATCATGGTTAACAGAATATACCTGCGCATGTATACTGGCTGTTAAAGCTCCTATGGAGAGTAAAAAAAACAAAAACAATCGTTGCATAATAACTGAAATATCTCTTAATAAACTCCGTTGAGGGCACAATATTATAAAATACCGGGCATAAATTAAACATGGAATTATAAAATACAAATAATTCCAAATATGCCATCCCAACTATTTGAACCAACTGCTATTGCATTATTGGATAAATGCCAATAAGGTTTAGAACCATGTCATGTATTCACAAGCATAAATTCTTTAATGTGTTAATTACCCATTGATAAAAATATTGAATTTTTTGGGCATCGTAATGCAGGACGTGTACCTTTGTCATTTTATAAATAACATGGAACATATTATCTATTAATGGAGACAGATTTTTTAAAAGATTTAAATAAAGTACAACAGGAGGCAGTGACCAATTATAAAGGTGCATCATTGGTAATTGCCGGTGCAGGTTCGGGTAAAACTCGTGTACTTACCTATCGCATAGCCTATCTTTTAAGCCAGGGTGTACCCCCGCAATCAATATTAGCCCTTACCTTTACCAACAAGGCTGCCAAAGAGATGAAAGACCGTATTGGCAAACTTATCGGTTACAGCTCAGCACGCTATTTATGGATGGGTACCTTCCATTCGGTTTTCGCCCGTATTTTGCGTTCGGAAGCAGATAAACTGGGTTACACATCCAACTTCACGATTTATGATACAACCGACACTAAAAGTCTGATTAAAAGCATTATCAAGGAATTAATACTGGATGACCAGCAATATAAACCAAACCAAATATACGGTAGAATATCATCAGCCAAAAATAACCTGATAACAGCCAGTGCTTACAATTCAAATTCGCAGATACAAAAACGCGACATGGAAAGCAAGCGTCCCCAGGTTGGTGAAATATACCGAATGTATGCACAGCGCTGTAAAAAGGCGGATGCGATGGATTTCGATGACCTATTGATGAATACCAACATTTTATTCCGCGATTTTCCGGACGCCCTGGAAAAATATCAGTCGTTGTTTAATTATATCCTTGTAGATGAGTACCAGGACACAAATTTTTCGCAATATTTAATTGTGAATAAGCTGGCTGCTAATCACAAAAATGTATGTGTTGTAGGAGATGATGCACAAAGCATTTATTCATTTCGGGGAGCCAAAATTGAAAACATACTGAATTTCCGTAAAGACTATCCTGATTACAATATTTATAAACTAGAGCAGAATTACCGATCTACACAAAACATTGTGGATGCTGCTAACAGTGTAATTAAGGTAAATAAAAACCAGATTGAGAAAAAGGTCTGGTCGGGCAACGATGTAGGCGAAAAAATACAGGTTGTACAAACTATGACCGATACCGAAGAGGGATTTGTGGTTGCTAACAGCATACTTGACACGGTTTATTCGGCGCATTTAAAGTACCAGGATTTTGCCATTTTATATCGCACCAATGCGCAATCCCGTATATTTGAGGAAGCACTGCGCAAGAGGAACATTCCCTATAAAGTGTATGGGAGTCTTTCTTTTTACCAACGGAAGGAAATTAAAGACCTTCTCGGATATTTCCGTCTAATTATCAATCCGAATGATGATGAAGCCTTTAAACGCGTGGTAAATTATCCGACCCGGGGAATAGGGCAAACGACCCTTTCTAAAATTGAATACGCAGCTAATATCGCCAATATTAGTATGTGGGAAGTATTGCAAAATCCTTCGCAGCATGAATTGAATATCAATCAGGGTACAACTACAAAACTGGCTAATTTCAAAAAACTTATCCTGGGATTTACCGAAGGACTGAAAAGCCAATCAGCCTATGACCTGGCCTATCAGATAGCCAGTGAAACAGGTATTTTAAAAGAACTGTATAACGGCAAAACTCCGGAGGAAGTGAGTCGTTACGAAAACATCCAGGAGTTATTAAATGCCATACACGAATTTACAGAGGGAGCAAAAGAAGAAGGCAATAATAATACATTGGATCAATATCTGGAAAATGTTGCATTACTTACGGATGCTGATAATGAAAAAGAAGAAGATATCAATAAGGTTTCCCTTATGACCGTACATGCAGCAAAAGGCCTCGAATTTAAGAATGTTTATATCGCCGGGCTGGAAGAAGAATTATTTCCAAGTGGCATGTCAACAGGCACTATTCATGAACTGGAAGAAGAAAGACGCCTTTTTTATGTGGCCATGACCCGAGCAGAGCAACGTGTTATGCTGAGCTATACACAAACACGCTATAAATGGGGAAACCCTACACATTGCGCACCCAGTAGGTTCATCAAAGAAATTGATCAGAAATACCTTGAATTACCTCAGGAACTAATCAGTGAACCACAAGAAGAGCATGCCTATATAAACGATTTTTCACAAAAGGAAAATGGACAATCGCATGGCAGGCCACAACCTCAGCAGCCAGGCCGCAAAACAGTTACCACCTCAAAAGGCAGCAGCCAGTACATGAAAATGAAAGATGCCCGGCGTGTGGCTTACACGGCTAATCCGGTAAGCGATGACCCGTCATTTCAACCTGACGACCCTGGTGAAATAAACACGGGTATGGAAGTGATACATCAACGGTTTGGTAAAGGAAAAGTGAACAGGTTGGAAGGCGAATTTCCCAATAAAAAAGCCACTGTATTCTTTGATAATTTGGGAGAAGAAAAGCAGTTACTGCTTAAGTTTGCTAAATTAAAAATAGTTAAGTAATTTTGGGCGCATTTAATTCCTGAAATTTGTAGGGTTAAACGGTGTATTTCAATGATTGCCATTCTTCGGCTCCGCTCAGCTTGACTGTAAGGGTGGGTGCTCAGGATGATATAATGAAGTACCCGGGATGACGGTTTGGTTAAGTCCAATGCATTCGCCAAGCCACATGGATAGAGACAACAATTGAAAGCCTGAAACTGAATATAGATGCGGAACTACGGAATTTTGGTAATTGTTGCCCGCCTTAGTAATATAAAATAAGCTTATACATATATCTTATGAATTTTGATTATAACACAACAAGAAAAGATTTGGTTTTACCCGAGTATGGCAGAAACGTCCAAAAAATGGTTGACTATCTAAAAACAATATCAGATAAAGAAGAGCGAAACCGTCTGGCTCGTGGAATAATAAATGTAATGGGAAATCTCAATCCTCATTTGCGCGATATTGCTGATTTTAAACATAAATTGTGGGACCATTTGGCCATCATGTCTAATTTCGAACTTGACATTGATTCTCCATATGAAATGCCCACGCCGGGTAAATTACATTCCAAGCCACGAATGGTTAAATATCCGCAATCCAAAATCCGCTACAAACATTATGGCAAAGCCATTGAAATGATGATAAATAAGGCCATTGAAATGGAAGAAGGAGAAGAAAAACAAGCCCTTATTGTTTTGATCGCCAACCACATGAAAAAACAATACCTTACCTGGAACAAGGATGCCGTTCAGGATTATGTGATTTTTGGTGACCTGAAGGAATTATCGAATGGTCAGATTGTTATTACTGAAGATGATCTTAAGCTGGCGGAATCAAAGGATATACTTTCCAAAAACCGCAGCAAAAAAAGAAATAACAACCAACGAAAAAATAAATAACCCAAGCATCTGTAAATGGGTGTATTTAAAATAGAAGGCGGACATGTTTTGTCCGGGGACATCCAACCGCAGGGAGCGAAAAACGAAGCCCTTCAGGTTATTTGTGCAACTTTGCTCACCGATCAGGAAGTAACCATCCATAATATTCCTGCCATTGTTGACATTCTAAACCTTATTGACCTGCTTACATCAATTGGGGTAAGTGTAAAGGATTTAGGAAATGGCTCGTATACATTCAGCGCCACCAATGTTGATATAGAATACCTGTTAACCGATGCATTTAAAAGCAAAGGCTCCAACCTGCGTGGCTCGGTTATGATTGTGGGCCCCCTGTTGGCCAGGTTTGGTAAAGGATATATACCTATGCCCGGAGGCGATAAAATTGGACGCAGGCGATTGGATACACATTTTAAAGGATTTGAAAAACTTGGTGCCACCTTTACATTTAACTTTCAACAGAATTTTTACCAGGTTGAAGCACGCCGTCTTAAAGGGGAATATATGCTGTTGGAAGAAGCTTCGGTAACCGGAACAGCAAATATATTAATGGCTGCGGTAATGGCCGAAGGCACCACCACCATCTATCATGCCGCCTGTGAGCCTTACATACAGCAATTATGCAAAATGCTGAACCTTATGGGTGCACGTATTTCAGGTATTGGCAGTAACCTGCTTACCATACAGGGTGTATCTTCATTAAATGGTTGTGAACATACCTTGCTGCCCGACATGATTGAGGTTGGAAGTTTTATTGGATTGGCTGCAATGACCCGGTCGGATATAACCATAAAAAACGTATCTTATGAAAACCTGGGCATTATACCACGCGCATTTCAGCGTTTAGGAATCCGGTTTGACGTAATAAATGATGATATACATGTACCCCAACAGAATTCGTATAAAGTAGAGAATTTTATTGATGGCTCTATTCTTACGATGGATGATGCACCCTGGCCCGGATTAACACCTGATTTGCTAAGTGTGATCCTGGTCGTTGCCACACAAGCTGATGGAAGCGTTCTTATTCACCAAAAAATGTTTGAGAGCCGGTTGTTTTTTGTCGACAAGCTAATTGACATGGGCGCGCAAATCATCTTATGCGACCCGCACCGCGCAACCGTAATCGGACAAAATAATAAATTCCGCTTAAGAGCAACCACCATGACCTCACCTGATATTCGTGCAGGCGTGGCTTTGCTCATTGCCGCCTTGTCAGCACAGGGTACGAGCACCATTTACAATATTGAACAGATAGATCGCGGGTATCAACAAATCGATAAAAGACTGAATGCCCTGGGCGCCCGAATTGAACGATTGGAATAATTAGTCTGATACTAACTCTTTGGAGAAATCATATCCGGATAATAATTCATCACCCAGTTCCTGCATGTCCACATCGCCATGCTTGTAATGCCAGCATACTTTCACCCTGAATCCAACCAAATAAATATTATTCAGTTTGGTCATAATTTTATCAATCATTTTTGAAGAAGCGGTGTTGATATAATCCAAACGAAAATGAAACACTGTTTTTGAATTTGGGTTTTGCTCATATTCATCCAACCAAGAGATTATGGGGGCAAATTCTTCAATTACATTTTCAGGTAATGCCACACCATAAATTTCAAATTTACTTTTACCCTTATCAAAAACAACACCTGGCATATCATTCGTAGGCTCAATAGTAAGTGCTTGAATATCAGATTTATTTTTGCTAAACCATTTCATTTCGTAAACTTAACATTAAACTTTTAAGATAAATAATTTTCTGAATTCATCCTAATTGAAATCCGGTGATTTCTGTCAGCTCAACATGTTAACTTTTCAGTATCAGTTTTCTATTTTATGTGGGAATGCTAAATTTGCAAGCCTTATAACCGATTATCTGTCAGATTGTCAATCAGTACAAAAATGGCAAAAAATTTGACTGCAAATGTCGGGCAACGAAAAATTATAGGTGAAATGAGTAAGAAAAATCAGCAAGCGAAAGAAAAAAAAGCACAGCAGACAGCCGAAAATACGTCTGCCAACAGTAATTCAGAAAACCAACAGGAAGCAAAGAATAACCAGGAAAAGGAACAACAGGAAGAAAATGATTTGAAAGTGGAAGTTGAGGATATAGAAAAAGAAGAGGAACCCGCTCAAGACGAAGAACAACAAGCCACGGATGAAAAGGAAGAAAAGATAAAAGAGCTTGAAAATCAGGCGAGTCAATGGCAGGATAAATATCTTCGCCTATCAGCCGAGTTCGATAACTTCAGAAAGCGGACGGCAAAGGAAAAATCAGAACTCACCAAAACGGCCGGAGAAGACACTATAATTGATATTTTGCCGGTTATGGACGATTTTGAGAGAGCCATGGAGTCACTCGACAATTCACAGGATGTACAGGCGTTAAAGGATGGTGTACATCTAATATATGGAAAGTTTCGTGATTTCCTGAACCAGAAAGGGGTGAAAGAAATTGAAGCCAAGGAAAAGGATTTTGACACTGATTTGCATGATGCCATAACCAAAGTACCTGCTCCATCAGAAGAATTAAAAGGAAAAATTGTGGATGTTGTACAGAAAGGATATACCTTGCACGACAAGGTTATCCGCTATGCGAAAGTTGTGATTGGAGAATAAAAAAAATATATAATGGCCAAAAGAGATTATTACGAGATTTTAGAGATATCCAAGAATGCCTCCAAAGATGAAGTAAAAAAAGCCTATCGAAAAAAGGCAATCCAATACCATCCTGATAAAAATCCGGACGATAAAGAGGCGGAAACGAAATTTAAAGAAGCGGCGGAAGCCTACGAAGTATTAAGCGATGATGACAAACGTGCCCGCTACGACAGGTATGGCCATGCCGGACTAGGCGGAGCTGCAGGCGGTGGCTTTGGTGGCGATGGTATGACCATGGAAGATATCTTCTCTCATTTTGGCGATATTTTTGGCGATGCATTCGGCGGGTTTGGTGGCTTTGGCGGATTTGGCGGACGTGGACGTAGTTCACAACGTGCCCGTAAAGGCTCCAATTTACGTGTAAAGGTGAAATTAAACCTCAGCGAAATTGCCAATGGCGCAGAAAAAAAGATTCGTGTTAATAAATATGTGGTATGTGACGAATGTACCGGGTCAGGAGCACGAAAAGGATCCTCATCAAGCACCTGTTCGACATGTCGCGGTGCAGGACAAGTAACCCGGGTTACTTCAACCCTTTTGGGACAAATGCAAACCACAACAGCCTGCCCTACCTGCGGTGGTGAAGGATCGGTAATTACCGAAAAATGTACCAAGTGCCATGGAGAGGGCATTGTGAAAGGCGAAGAAGTTGTGAAAATTAACATCCCGGCAGGTGTTGGTGAAGGGATGCAGCTCAATGTTTCAGGAAAAGGAAATGCTGCCCGACGAGGCGGTATAAACGGTGATCTGTTTGTGATAATAGAGGAAGAAAAACATCCGGAACTGGTGCGCGACGGCAATTCATTGCTTTATCAGCTACTGATCAGTTTTCCGCAGGCTGCATTAGGAGATACAGTAGAGGTTCCGACCGTTGAAAGTAAAGTAAAGATAAAAATTGATCCCGGTACACAACCCGGTAAAATATTGCGTTTACGCGGAAAAGGATTACCAGAGGTAAATGGATACGGCCGAGGTGATTTACTGGTTTCTGTGAATGTTTATGTACCTGAGGATTTATCGAAAGAAGAAAGGAAAACCGTAGAAAAAATGACCGAATCAGATAGCTTTCAACCCAAACAAAAAGAAAACAGCCGAAATTTTTTCGAACGCATGAAAGGATATTTTGAATAATGGACCTCTTTGTTGCTGAAAACATTTCTAAAAGGTTCTCTAATCACCTGGCACTTGAAGATGTATCGGTAATTATCCCGCAAGGCAGTATTTACGGACTACTGGGTCCAAACGGTGCAGGAAAAACCACCTTGCTGCGGATTGTTAATCAAATCACAGGCCCTGATACGGGCGAGCTTTTTTTTAACGGACGTAAACTGAAAGCCGATGATGTTTATAATATCGGCTACCTGCCCGAAGAGCGTGGTTTATATCGGAAAATGAAAGTGGGTGAACAGGTTGTTTATTTATCCCGGCTCAAAGGACTTTCCAAAAATGATGCCTTACAAAAAAGCAAGTACTGGTTTGAAAAATTTCAGATTGAAGATTGGTGGGGTAAAAAGGTTGAAGAACTATCCAAGGGTATGCAACAAAAAATTCAGTTTATTATCACGGTACTGCATGAACCTGAGCTGCTGATTTTTGATGAACCATTTAGTGGATTTGACCCCATCAATGCCAACCTGTTAAAAAACGAAATTCTGGACCTCCGAAATCAGGGGGCCACCGTTATTTTTTCTACACACAATATGAGCTCGGTGGAGGAATTGTGCAGCGATATTTCGCTGATCAATCGTTCAAAAATTATTCTGGAAGGCAACATACAATCCATCCGCAGTCAATATAAAAGCAATACCTTCAAAGTTGTTTTTTCTGATGATCAGGAGAAGTTGACAAAAGGATTAACTGATTCTTTTTCAATTGTTGAAATCAAACATAAACAAGGACTGAACGAGGCTTTGATACAATTAAATGTGGGGACGGGTAATGAATTGCTGAAAAATCTGGTGTCCTTGGTTCATGTGATCTCGTTTCAGGAAGTCATCCCGGGTATGAATGATATTTTTATTCAGGTTGTTGAACAATCTAATCTTGCTGCCTGATGAATAAAACCAATCTTGTTATAAAACGGGAATATCTGACAAGGGTACGTAAAAAATCGTTCATTATCATGTCCATTTTGGGACCCTTGCTATTTGCTGCTTTGATGATTATTCCCGGCTGGTTAATGAGCCTTGAAAATAAGGAAATGCGTACCATTGCCGTTGTTGAATACAGCACAGCCAATAAACCGGTTCCGGATTCGCTCATGCTTTTTAAGGATGTTATACCTGAAACAGCATATTTACGATTTACCTATTTGCCATCGACCCGATTGGAAACCTTGCGTCATAATTTTGAGGAATCAGGCTATTATGCTGTATTGTTTATCCCGCAAAACATAACTTATGCGCATCAGGCGAAATTGTATTCCACTAAACAACCGGGACTTGAAGTGAAAAACCACATTGAAAGCGCCATTGAAAAATATTTATACAACCTCAACCTTCGTAAATACGACATTTCACTGGATGTGATCAATAATGCCCAAACCAATATCACGGTACAAACCATTAAGTGGACTGATGAAGGTGAAAAACGTAGCAGTACCGGCCTATCCATGGTTGTTGGTTATGCAGGCGGTTTTTTAATTTATATACTCATTTTTGCTTTCGGTGCGCAGGTTATGCGAGGCATCGTGGATGAAAAAACCAATCGCATTGTGGAGGTGATCATCACGTCGGTAAAACCATTTCAGTTAATGAGCGGTAAAATAATTGGTATTGCACTGGTCGGACTTACGCAAATTTTATTGTGGTTTGTTCTCACGTTTGGTATTGTGCAGGGCATCGAGTCTTATGTATACAACCAAAAAATTCCGGACGTTGAACAACTCAAACCACAGGATATTTTAAGTACAGAAATGGGTGGTGTAAGTAAAAATGCCCCGCAAGAACAAGCGAAGCAGGAATTACCATCAAATATTGCCGGCTTGGATGATATTCTGGTAAAAATAAAATCGTTGAATTATACCAAAATCCTCATCACATTTTTTTTCTTCTTTTTGGGTGGCTATTTGCTGTATGCTGCTATGTTCGCAGCGATTGGCTCGGCCATCGATACCGAAACTGATACACAGCAGTTTATGCTGCCCATTACCATCCCGCTGATATTTGCGCTTATAACTATGGGATATGTATTAAATACGCCTGAAAGCGGATTGTCATTCTGGTTGTCCATCATTCCCTTTACTTCTCCCATTGTGATGATGGCGCGTATACCATTTGAAATACCCGTATGGCAGGTTCTGTTGTCAGGTATAATACTTTATCTTACCTTTATTTTAATGACAGCATTGTCGGCCAAAATTTATCGGACAGGTATTTTGATGTATGGCAAGAAAGTTTCTTACAAAGAGCTATGGAAATGGTTGTTTTATAGGCGTTGAGACAACCATCTCTTTGCATTTTTGCGAAACCTGACGGGTTTCTTAAAATATAGAGTAAAGTTATTATATCTTTTTCACAGACATTTTATTTTACAAACCTGTTAACCATTAATCAATCACCGGTTCCACCACTTTGCCCATAAATACAATGGCATTTGATTGTTTTTCACATATGGCAAAAAGGAATGGTTTGTTTACCTGAAATCTTATTTTAGATGAACCACCTCCCGAAGTAATTATAATTTCGATAACTGTAACAGCCGCGGCTTCCGTTCCTTCCTCATTTACCTCAACACGCGCCTTGTGTTTGACGCTATTTATTTTTAATCTACCCTCACCCATTTCTGAAAAATTGGCTCCATCGCTAAAAGCTGGTGCCAACCCCATATCAGCCAATACCTCTTTTAGTTCTTTTATACCATAGGAAAAACTGAATTTTGGCAAGGACAACTCCACTTCACGTGTGGTAAAGTCATTCTGCCAGTTGTCCCAGTTTACTATGGTCAATTCCCGAGCCACCTCATTGGCCGATACTTCTTCATTGGGCAACATCACCATCATGTAAAAATTGGTATCATTATAGGGCAGTTGAACGGCACTGAATAAATCATTTTGCATATAGTTAAAATCCTCCTGCTGTTTCATATAGGTAACAGTTTTGGAGGAGCCGTTACTCAGCCTGAAATCACCTTCGTAATTAGATGTATCAGCAAACTGATATTTCCATAATCCATTAAAATAAATAGCATTGATGAGATAAAGCACAGCATCCGGATGTATTGAAGTGAGCATATCCTGAATCATATCATTGGTTTGGTCTTCGATCCAATTATTGATGATATCAACAGATTGCGGATCGTAGAAATCCAGCGACTGAACTTCGGCATTCAGGTATTCCTGGTTTACATCAATAAATGATTGTTTCACTTCAAAACCTTCTTTGGACCACATGGAATTGGCAATTTCAAGTGTCACACCGGATGGTGTTTCCACCAATTGGTTGTATAAATCCAGCAAGGACTGCAAAACAACTTCTTCTGATAAGTTATTCCATTGCAACGTTGCGATGAAAGCATCTTTAGTGGCACCATCGGCTCCATTGTACGCCATGGCCAGCGCATAATAAACGCTCAGTGGAGAAATAAAGGTATTGGTTTCCTCATTTTCATCTTCTAAAAGATTTGCAAAAAACTCAAATGCAAATTCATTATTAGAGTTAACAAGGGCCGATTTAACTTCCACCTGATCGGTCAATATTTTTCTATTTTCGTCATCATCTTTAGTCTTCTCACTACATGAAAAAGATAAAAAAAGGAATATGGTCAATGTTGCGAATGATACAATTGATTTCATGGTTCGTTGGTTTATTGTTTAAAATGTTGATGCATTTTTGGATTAAAAAGATGCGTGATGAATCTAAAAAAGATGTAATTTCTAGTCTGTTTTTAAGCATGAACACAAGATAATATAATATTCATCCTTAAAAACAGACTAGCCCCGATTTAGAATATCTTGAAATGTCAATTTATTGAATCCCTTAGTTTTTCTTAATCGTAGACATAATTCATAAATTATTCGGGCTATATTTGTCTCAAAGTTTTTGCACATGAATATCGCAGTTATCGATCTCGGAACAAATACGTTCAACCTCCTTATTGCCGAAGTACTTGAAAACATGCCCTACTCCATAGTTTACAACAAGAAATTGCCCGTTAAACTAGGGGAAGGCGGACTCAATAATAAAACCATCACACCGGAAGCCTTTCAACGAGGCATCGATGCCATGGCGCAACATCAAAAAGTTATACAGGAAAAACAATGCACAAAAACCTATGCTTTTGCCACCTCTGCCCTTCGTTCGGCTCAAAACGGGCCTGAATTTGTTGCGCTGATACGTGAAAAATTTAACATCAGTGTGAGCCTGATAACCGGGGACCGCGAAGCAGAGCTTATTTACTACGGTGTGAAGCAAGCCGTTCCCCTCAACAAAACACCTGTGTTGATTTTAGATATAGGCGGCGGAAGTAACGAGTTTATAATTGCCAACGATCTTGAGATTTTCTGGCGTAAGAGCTATGAACTGGGAATTGCCAGGTTGCTGGGACGTTTCAACCCTTCAGACCCCATTACCGAGATAGAAATTGAAGCGGTTCGAAAATATTTAAAGGAAGAGCTCCGGCTATTGCAGGACAAACTTAAAAAATACAAAATTACCACATTGATCGGTGCCTCCGGCTCATTCGAAACATTTACCTCCATGTTAAAAGCCGAGGACAGTGAAACAGAAGTGGGGCATTACCCCGAGGGAAACACCATACCGCTTGCAGACTTTGAGCTATTACACAACAAACTGATACGATCAACCAGTGCTCAAAGGCATCAAATGAAGGGACTGGAGCCTATGCGTGTTGAAATGATTGTACTGGCGGCAATTTTTGTTAAGTTTGTGATCGACCATTCGAACATATCTGAGATGAAACAATCGAATTTTGCCCTGAAAGAAGGTATTATTTATGAACTTTTAAATGCTATATAAATGCCCCGAATCCTGGTAATTGATGATGAAAAAAGCATTCGCAATACCCTGAATGATATTCTTTCCTATGAAAATTATGAAGTAGACATTGCTGAGGATGGGGAGACAGGTGTTGAGCTTTTTGGTAAAAACAAGTATGATGCCGTGCTATGCGACATTAAAATGCCCAATATGGATGGCATTGAAGCATTGGAGAAATTTTTTGATACCAGTCCGGATGTCCCCATTATCATGATCTCAGGCCATGGTAATATCGACACAGCTGTTGAAGCCATTAAGAAGGGCGCATTCGATTTTATCGAAAAACCCCTCGACCTCAACCGTCTGCTTATCACCCTGCGCAATGCCATGGACAAATCGGAACTCATTACCGAAACCAGGGTATTACGCAAAAAAGTAAATAAAACTTATGATATT
>JAAAOM010000036.1 GCA_009908855.1 Bacteroidota bacterium | reverse complement strand
TTCAGCACCAGGCGTTCAGCCTGTAGAATACTCAATACATTACCATTTACATAAAGCACTTCATTGCCGTTTTCAATAACAGCACCATCCTGTATTTTTATTTCAATGGCTAAGGAAGGATCAATTTTCCGGAATATTTTCGAGGCTATATCAACACCTGCCAGCACGCCGTTTTCCTTTATCAATAATCGGGCTTTACCCATGGTATTTTCAGGGATGGTAGCCAGGGAGGTATGATCACCATCACCAAGATCTTCACGTATGGCCAGGTTCAGAAATGAATCTAAATAGTTTTGATCAATCATTATCGGCTTCTATTCTCAATTGGTGAATATAAGGTTTATCATTCACAAATTTAATGAGAAAGTAAACCCGAAATACACCGTTATTGGTTTTTAATGAGCCGATCGCGTATTTGGAGCTCTCTTTGCCTCCTTCATGAACAATTTCGAAGGAGGATGGAATATGATTGATAAAAAAGCGTTGCACAATCTGTTCAGCCTGGTTTTTGCTGTATATACCTTCTTTGCCGTTAATAACCAGTTCGATGTTGCTGTGAAAATAGTTGGCGAGTTCATTTGAGTTTCCGTTTTTAAAAGCGGATGTTAATGCTCCCGGAATGGCCGCACGGATATTTATATGCAAAAACAATAATAATAGGATAAGAAAGGTATTTATTATATTTTTCATATTATATTTTGGTTGGTTTACGATCAAATTTAACACCAATTTTAATGAAAATAATGAACGAATAAAGAATCTCCTGTAGAATCAAACGGAGATATTTTATATTGCAAGCTACAATTTTTTAATAGCACTTTCATTTATTACGAGAAAAACTTTTAATGAAGATACAGATTTTAGCTACCGGAATAACCACGGAAAAATATTTACAGAATGGGATGGAAGCATATTATAAACGATTGACTCCCATGTTATCCATAAATTATGAAGAGATTGTAACCGGTAGGCAATCCAAAAAAAGCAATACAGCGTTGGTAAAGAAACAGGAAGCCGAATTACAGTTAAAAAAAGTTCAATCCAATGATTTCCTGGTATTGTTGGATGAAAAAGGTAAACAAATGACTTCTGTTCAGTTCTCCGGCTATTTACAGGATCATTTTAATAAAACGGCACACAATTTGATTTTTCTTATGGGTGGGGCTTATGGGTTTGATGAATCGGTTTACCGGAGAGCGAACCAAATCATTTCAGTATCCTCCATGACTTTTACCCACCAAATGATAAGGCTATTGTTTATGGAGCAGTTATACCGGGCAATGACGATATTAAAAGGCTTGCCCTATCATCATAATTAAATGCCATGCAAAATTTTAAAAGATATATTCTTTTTGCCATTATTCTGATTGGATTGGGATATGTAAATGAGCTGTTTTATAAGCAGGCTACATATAATAAAAAAGATGTGCTGAGATTTGAAAAAACACTTCAGAAACTCGAAAGCAGGGTTAGGTCTGAGCAGCAGCACATTTTAAACGAATCGAATATTGAGCAACTTTTTTATCAGTACCAGAATGGCAACAAGCCTGTCAATTATATATTGTATCAGCAGGATACCTTAAAATGGTGGACGGATATATCATTTCAACTGACCAATACCAATTGGCAGGATATTTCGGCTGACACTATTGTTCGGCTGAATAATAGCTGGCAATATGTTATCCCTGCCCGTGAGGGTGATAAAATAGTTATTGGATTCGTTTTATTAAAATATCAATTTCCTTATGAGAATAAATTTTTATCCAACACCTATACAAGTCCGTTTAATTTACCACGAGAGGCAACCATTGAACCGGAGCAGTCTGCCGGTAATTTTGCTATTGCCAATGCATCAGGAAAAACCATCGGATATGTTGAGTTGGCGGACATTAATAAACGCAACGAATTAAAAAAATGGCTGGGTATTTTGTGTTATGTACTGGCATTATTATCGCTGTTATATGGACTTTATAATATATGCGACCATTATGAGGGCAGGCGTCGGAATCTGACCATCCTATCGGTAATGGCATTTCTTGTTTTATTTAAAATTACCATACAGCGGATAAAAATTCCGTTTCTTATTTATTCGTCCGATCTGTTCAGCCCGTCCTTATTTGCTGATTCATTCCGGCTGCCCTCGTTGGGCGATTTTTTGATGTTATCAATAGTGCTGTTTGTGGGGCTGGTATTATTGTATAAGTATTTTAAATTCAATTTACCGGGATATACACGTGTTGCTTTTTTTATTTATGGGGTTATATTGTCTGTAATCATTTATTTCTTTTACTATTCGCTGTATACGGTTATAAACAACTCCAACATTTCATTTGAAGCTTATAAGGTGCAGGGCTTAAATACCTTCAGTTTTGTAGGCTGGTTTATCATTTTATTACAGGGAATAGGCATGGTGTTGCTGCTACACAAACTAATCGCACACTTATTTACATCAAATGATAAACGCTTTCTGTTAATCGTATGTGTATTATTATTACTACTCACATTTACATTGATCAAAATCAATTTAGAAATTTCGTGGGGAAATATTTTACTGTTTCTCATTTTTTTGGTAGCGCTGTATTATGTCAGTTACCGTGGGTTAAACCTATTTGATTTGCCCATTGCTTCGGTGGTAGTGTTATTATTAACATTGATTGTGGTGGAGGATTTAAACCGGAACCAAATTATTAAAGAACGCAGGACCAAACAGCTCATCACCAATAATTTGGCTTATGAGCACGATCCGGTTGCTGAATCGCTGTTAGGTGATATTGATGACCAATTGGCAAATGATTCTTTACTTCAGGAACAGGTGTTTGATTTCTCATATAGCATGGAGGATATTTATGATTATCTCAAAAAGACCTATTTCAGTGGTTACTGGAATCAATACGACCTGCAAATAACACTTTGTTCACCCGAGGATAGTATAGCACTTGATAATTGGGTACATTGTTACACGTATTTTAATAATGTGATTTCGGGTAAAGGTGTGCGGTTAAGCAGTCAGTCGGCATTTTACTTTCTTGATATTATAAACGGAAGGATTAATTACATTGGTGAGTTTTGTTATAATGATGATGGAACTGCGCAATGTATGTATATTGAATTAATGTCGAAGCTAACCACCGCCGAAGTCGGTTACCCTGAGTTGTTATTGCGCGGTGGCCAATCCAAAGAATCCATCCTTGAGAGCTATTCGTATGCCAAATACTACAAAGGCAAATTATTGTCTCAATCCGGTGATTATCCCTACAGCTTAACATTAACGAAACATAATACCGATCACAGATATCGCTATTATAAAAGAGATGGTTACCGTCATCTTCAATACAGGGTTGACAATGAAAATGTGATTATTGTGAGCAGCAAGGCCCCAAATGTTTTGGATCACTTAATTTCATTCAGTTACGTTTTTATATTCTTTTATCTGATGTTGCTGTTAAGTTTTTTAGTTTCCCGTCAATTGAGTGTCAAAAAATATTTTCATTTCACCCTGCAAAGCAAAGTACAACTAACCATTATATCCATATTACTTATTTCATTGCTATTAATCGGGACCGGTTCAGTATATTTTGCCATTCAGCAATACCGCGAAAAACATTACGATATGCTTCAGGAAAAGATCAATTCGGTATATATTGAGTTGGATCATAAACTGGCCATGGAAGAATCGTTGGATGAAACCTGGTATTCTGATAAATATGGTACGCTGGATCAATTACTGCAAAAATTCTCTGATGTATTTTATACCGACATCAATTTATATTACCCCAACGGCGAATTGATGGCTTCCTCCCGTAAAGAGGTTTTTGAAGCAGGCCTCACCGGTAAGATCATTGATCCGAAAGCCTATAAACAACTGGTATTGAATCAACAAGCTATTTTTATACACCGTGAACATATTGGTGATTTGCGGTTTTTATCCGCTTATGTGCCATTCATGAATGCCGAAAATGAGTTACTGGCATATCTAAACCTTCCATATTTCACCCAGGAAGATAGTTTGCGCACCGAGATAACCAATCTGATAGTAGCCCTTTTAAATATTTATGTCATTCTTATTTTATTAACCATTGGAGCAGCTGTATTGGTTTCGCGGCAAATAACCTTACCGCTGGCTACTGTACAACGCAAAATGAAAGAACTGGATTTAAAGGAACAAAACGAACCCATTTATTATGAAGCACAGGATGAAGTGGGCCAATTGGTAACAGAATACAATCGCATGGTTGCCGAGCTTGAAAGGAGTGCCGATTTACTGGCAAAAAGTGAACGGGAAAGTGCCTGGCGTGAAATGGCCAAACAGATAGCACATGAAATTAAGAACCCATTAACACCCATGAAATTAAGTATTCAGCATTTGCAACGAAGTTGGAAATTGCATGAAGAAAACTTTGATGAATACATTAAAAACTTCACAGACTCGTTAATTGAACAGATAGAAAATTTATCAGCCATTGCCACTGCATTCTCCAATTTTGCGAAAATGCCTGTGGCCAGGAAAGAAGAGGTGAATCTTGTGAATAAAATTCATAATATGGTACATCTTTTTGAAAATGATTCCTCCGTAACCTTTAATGTTGAACTTGAAATGCAAAAAGCCCTAATTTTAGCAGATAAGGAACAAATAACCAGGGCATTGAACAATATTGTTAAAAATGGCATACAGTCCATTCCAAAGGACAGGGATGGGAAAATACATATTCATTTAATGGAGGATACTGGTTTTTATGTACTCACAATAGCGGATAATGGGAAAGGAATCCCCGAGGAGTTAAGAGACCAATTATTTTTACCCAACTTTACCACAAAATCTAGTGGTATGGGGTTAGGTTTAGCCATCACAAAAAGTATTATCGAAAGCAATGGCGGTGCAATTGAATATACCTCTGAAGTAGGCGTAGGAACACGTTTTATTGTGCGTTTACCAGTTAAAAATGATGAGCGGGATTTTTCTTAATATCAGCGAATTGTTTAAATCTTTTAACCTTATTACAATTATTTCCGTATAAAAATTTATGCATTTTTTGTATTTTGCTCGCTGTTTTAGTAATACATATACGCATAAATCGCGATTTTGAAACGAATACTACTTATAACCTGTATAGTTTGTCTGTTTCTGTCAACGGGATATAACCAAATCTCAGTGGGAGGAGTTGTCAATCATTACTTAAAGGTCGACAGTGTTTTTAACGATGACATTAAGTATGATCCGGCTTATAGTGTGGATGGCTTTTCCAGAGGTGATCTTGTTATGCTTATTCAAATGACAGGGGCTACGGCGGATAGCTTCAATGTGAGCGATGCCATACCGGCATTAACTTATGAGGCTAACAATGCCGGTACTTATGAGTTATTATCAGTTGATCAGATTATCCCGGCAGAAAAAAGGATTGTGTTCACGGCTGAGATCATGGGAAATTTCACAAGCGGTGAACGTATACAACTGGTTAGAGTAAAAGAATCGGAAGCGGATATTGTTGTTGATGATGAAATTAACGCCCAACCCTGGGACGGTGAAACCGGCGGTATAATTGCCTTGTTTACGTTAGAAAAGTTGGTGTTGAATGATAATATTGATGCATCAGCCAGCGGGTTTAGGGGCGCTGATCCCGATCAAACCAATTATACAGGCGGCATTAATCCGGGTGATACATTATATTATGATTTGGTTGACACGAACCGGGCAGCACTGAAGGGAGAAGGATATTTTTCAGTGCTTGACGATAATTTTAATTTCCGGCGTGGCCGTGGTCATTGGGGAAATGGCGGTGGCGGTGGTAATGGATTATACAGCGGTGGCGGTGGCGGTGGCCATGTAGGTAGCGGCGGTGCTGGTGGTAGTCAGTATGATAACAACGACCCTTCAGAAATATTGGCTGCCGGTGGTGTTGGAACTGATATCAGTGGCATCTATAATTTACGTGATGGTGATTTCGTACTTATGGGTGGCGGCGGAGGAACTTCTACGCAAAACCTTTCTGATAACCGGGAAGCTACTGCTGGTGGTGATGGTGGCGGAATCGTGCTGATAGTGGCCGACTCTATTATTACCAACGGCAATGCTATTTTATCCAATGGGGAATCAGTAACTGAAACCGCTACAGCAGGTGGAGGAGGAGCAGGTGCCGGTGGAGCTATTTTTATGGATATCAATAAATTCGGCGAAAATGTACATGTCGAAGTGAAAGGCGGGCTGGGTGGACTGGCAGACGGAGATTGTACTGGTAGCGGAGGATCCGGTGGGGGTGGCATTATTTGGATATCCAGCCATAGTGAACCTACCGGGTTAACAGAATTTTTAAACGGTGGTGGTATTGTGTCAAATTGTAATCCGCCATACTACGGAAGGGCAGGCTCTAATGGCTTGTTAAAGTTTGTTTTGAAAACACCCCTGAACGGCTATTACTTCAATGCCGTGGATGGCAGTGACACCCTATGTGAAGGCCAATTGCCTGATCCGTTAACCGGTAGTGTACCCAAAGGCGGCAACGGTGATTTTGATTATTATTGGCAAGAAAGCTTTGATCAGGAGAATTGGACCAACGTTGGTGTTCAGGCTGATTCACTGGAATACCAGCCACCTGTTGTGACTTCAACCGTTTATTATCGCCGTGTGGTGGTTGCCTATAATGGAAGTGCTGATACCAGTAAAAACCTGGAGCTTTTTGTTTATCCCAAAATTGAAGATAACAACATTGCCGACCATGACACAATATGCACCGGTGGCACAACTGAATTGATTACCGGAACAACCATAGCAACCGGCGGTGATGGGAATTTCACTTATCAATGGCAATGGTCAAACACCCTGAACCAATGGAATGAAGAAACCGAGGAATTAAGCAATAATCCTTATAATGCAGGTACGTTAAATGACACCACTTATATCAGGCGATTGATTACCAGTGTCGGTCGGGTATGCCAGGATTACAGCGATACGGTAAGTATTATTGTACTGCCGGATATTGGTAATAATAATTTAATTGAAACTACCCAAACTATTTGCGAGAGCGATGTGGCAGATACCATAAGACTCACTTCACCAACAGGTGGTGATCCGGCATATTACGAATACGAATGGTTGCAAGGCACCAATTCTTCGGGCTACACATCCGTTTCGGCCAGCAATGTAACTTTTTTTGTTCCCGGCTCACTAACCGATTCAATGCATTATAAAAGAATTGTTAAATCCGGCATTGAACATGCCTGTATGGATACATCAAACGAGCATAGTATTTTCGTGCTGCCGTCAATTTCAAGTAACAGCATTACCGATGAAAGCACTATTTGTGCAGGAAATAAGCCCGATAGTATCCTGGGAACATTCCCAGCCGGCGGAAATGCAGAATTCAACTATCAATGGCTCTGGCGAACGAACATATCGGGTTATTCCGAGATTCCTGATTCAGATGAGAAATCATTTACCCCTGATGATATTTTTGCCGATACCACCCATTTCAAAAGAGTGGTTCTTTCTGGTCTTAATGCTGCCTGCAGGGATACATCCAATGAAATAACCCTGGAAGTGATTCCATATATCAATAATATCGTTCAGGATTTTGCGGATAGCTTATGTGCAGGCCAAAGTCCGGAATTATTCTCAGGTGAAACAGCCACCGGAGGTGTGAACAGCTTTTCATACTTCTGGGAAAACCAAAATGTAGCACAGGGTGGTAATTTTACTGAAATACCCGAAGCAATCGGGTTATCTTACCAGGCTACATCGTTGTTCGATTCCACCTATTTCCGAAGAGCGGTGGTTTCAGGTATTTGCACTACCTATTCCGATACATTCAGAATAACTGTATTCCCTGCCATTACAAACAATACTTACAACAATGGTTTGATTGATTCAGCCTGCTTTAATACTACCCTTGAGATTGATGGCAAATCACCTGTTGGAGGATTGGTAAACGATCGGAGATATATTTGGGAACAAAGTGACGATTCTGAAAATTGGCAGCCTGCTGCCGATGCCCCAAACGACTCATCTTATTTTACTCCCGCACTGACAGACTCCATGTATTATAGAAGAATTGTGCAGTCAGGATTAAGCAACGAATGTGTGGATACTGCAGCGCCGGTGTTAATTAGAATTAATCCCTTGCCCTGGGGAGATATCAAAGCGTCTTACGACTCAATTTGCGAAAATGAATCAACCGCTGTGCAGTGGCATTTTTCTGGAAATCAACCGTGGAATGTAATTATGACCGATGGAACGGACACCTACACGGCTGAGAACATTGGCAATAGTGATTCGTTGATTGTATCACCTCCGGAAAATCGTGCATTGGAATTACAATTGTTAACAGACCGCTATGGTTGTGAGGCCAACGATACGAATTACATGAACACCCACATTATAAAAGTGAGTGCATTACCTGCTGCAAATGCGGGACAAGATACATCCGAATTTTGCGGGTTGCAATATGAGCTGAATGCCGAATTGGATTTACCGGCTCCATCCTTTGGCCGATGGTCAACCTCGTTTGATGAGCTCACACAAAGTCAGCAGAGGGAAGAAAACCTAATATCAGAAGCTGATCAATATGGTAGCGGCGTATTTATCTGGACGGAAATAAACGGTGTTTGCCAGCACAGCGATTCAGTTTATGTAATTTTATATGAACAACCGGAGGAACCGGAAGCCGGAAAAAATCAGGAACTGGATTTCATGTTTAATACCCTGTTAGAGGCGTCTGCACCCAATGCAGGCAATGGTTTCTGGACAGTTTTAAGCGGTGCCGGTGTATTTGAAGATTCCACCAGCCATGTATCACGAGTTTCCAACATGCAGAAGAACAAGAATGTTTTTAAATGGACAGTTGAAAATGGAGTTTGCCAGGTTGTTTCGGATACCGTGGTGATAACAGTAAATGATCTTGTTATTCCCAAAGGGTTTACCCCTAATGGAGATAAATTTAATGAGCAGTTAGTGATACAACCCAATGATGGTGGTACCATTGAAGTGATTATATTCAACCGGTACGGTAAATTGGTTCACCAGGATGAAAAGTACGGCGCGAACAATAATTATTGGGAAGGTAAAAACATGGATGGTGATCCATTACCAGCCGGGACCTACTATTATATTGTAAAATTTAGTAATTCGGACGAGCCACCTAAAAAGGGTTTTGTTGAATTGAAAAGATAAATGAAAAGAACCTGTTACATTATAACCCTGATTGTTGCCTGCACGTTGTCGGTAAAAGGACAATTTATCGATGCCGGGAGCTATTTCAGGCAATCGCCAATCAGTTTTAACCCGGCTGCTACCGGACATAATGATGTATTTACCATATCCTGGAATTTTCGTAACCAATGGTTGGGTATTCCCGGCGCACCTACCAATCAGCATTTTGCTTTTCATGCACCCATGCCGAAAGAAAATGTGGCTGTGGGTTTGTTGGTCGGCAGTGAAACAGAAGGGATAAAAAGTAAAACAAATTCATACGTTAGTTATGCCTATCGCATTCATGCCAACAACCTGCATGTATCGTTTGGCATACGTGGCGGATTAAATACCTACAACGAAGACCAGTCGGCTTTTGCCGAACAAACGGAAGACCCTTTGTTGCAGGGCAATGAAGATAGCTACCTGATACCCAATATGGGAGCCGGAATAATGATATATTCCAGCAATTATTTTTTGGGCTTCTCTTTACCCGAATTTTTCCATTACGATTATACCAATGAGAAAATTGATTATGACATTTCACAGCTTAGTTATTTAATTACAGCCGGTGGATCGATCAAAGTGGCTCCATTTATGGCGGTGCAACCATCGGTTATGTTCGGGATTGATAAAACCGAGCGATTCAGCCAGTTTTATAACCTGAATCTGTTGTTCCTTGAAAAATATATGGTGGGAGCGGTTCAAAAACTGAATCCGAATGATGGATTTAATTTCAGCTCATTCAGCTCATTGGTCATGTTCAGGGCCAATCCCCAAACCGATATTGGAATTGGATACGATTTTAATTTAGGTGATTTTGCCAATTATAGCAATGGTTCACTGGAAGTGTTTTTGCAATATCAGTTTAGTTATAAAATTAAAACAGCAAGTCCGAGAAGTTTTTAAGAGCCATGAAAAAGAACCTTATCATATTCATATTCATTGTATTAAGTGGTATAACCACGGCTCAGGAATATTTCCAGGTACGACGGACATCCTTTAGTACATCTAATTTCAACGAATTTTCGCCGGTTTTCTATAAAAATGACCTGGTTTTTTGTACCGATTTGAGCACCCAGGTTTTTGTAACATACACCACGCCCGACAATGAAAACTTAATTGATATACATGTTTCCAAAAATAAAGGAGATTTAAAATGGAGCAACAGCCGCTTATTTGCCCGATCCTTAAATACAAATTTCAATGAAGGGCCGGTAACATTCTCACCCGATGGCAATACCATTTATTTCACCCGTTCCATTGATGCCGATAATGCATTTGGCAACAGCCTGCGTGGTGATACAACTTATGGTATATTTTCGGCTGAATGGGCGGACGGTAGCTGGACCAATATTCAGCCATTTAAATACAACCGATTAACCAGCAACACGGGTTTTCCGTTTTTAACAGATGATGGAGAAACCTTGTTTTTTTGCTCCAATATGCCCGGAGGAGAAGGAGGCCTTGACATCTGGAAGGTTGAACGTCGGAATCGCACTTGGGGAAGGGCAGAGAACCTTGGCCCACCAATTAACACACCCGGTAATGAAGTTTCTCCTTTTCTGCATGAAAGCGGAAGGCTCTATTTTGCATCCAACGGGCATCACGACCGCAGTGATGTTGACATCTATTATGTTGATCATATAAATGGTGAATGGACAGAACCCGTTTTGCCGGAAGGCGCTTTTAATTCGTATGCCGATGATTTTGGATTTATAGCCAACAGTGAAATAGACACCGGGTTTTATACAACAAACCGCAGAGGAACAGATGACATTTATCAGTTTTATTCGCCATATCCCTCCTTTACCGATTGCCCGGAACAACAGGAAAATGATTATTGCTTTGTGTTTTTTGAACAAGGGACAATGGACCTGGATACAACCTCCCTGCAATATGAATGGGATTTGGGCGATGGTACAAAAATCAGAGGCGCTGAAGCCGAACATTGTTTTGAAGGCCCCGGAAATTATGAGATCAAACTTAATGTAATTGATACCCTCACAGGAGAGGTTTCATTTAATCAGGCAACCTATCAGTTTCCCCTCGAACCTATTGAGCAGGCATTTATTACAGCCCCTGATAGCGTGAAAGTAAACGAACCTGTAACCATGAATGGTGAAAACACGTATTTGAAAAACTTAACGCCACAAAACTACTATTGGGAAATGGAGCTTGTTGAAAGGTATGAAGGTATAGAAGCAGAACATACCTTTACCCGGCCTGGTGAATATATAATCGAATTAGGTGTAACCAATGGCGCTGAAGACATAGAAGAACTTCAAAAACATTGCGTGAAACGGAAAATTGTTGTATTGGAATAATATTCCATTCATGGGTGAAAGAATATTTTTTTGGTACCTTATTAATTTTAAATATATTAACAACAAAAGTATAAAGATGAAGCGTGTACAGACAAGTGCAATTATAATACTAACATGGCTGTTTTTTAACAATTTGGTATTGGCTCAACCGGTACCGGCAGGAGATGAAAACATACCTTACCTGATGACTTTCGGCCCCAAAGCCGAAACATCCTGGGGGGATGACGATTATTCACAAACTTTCTTTTTCCTGATCCCGGAGGAATTTAACAGCCCTATTTTTATACGTGTTTTCGACCCGGATGTGGGCGGCGCTGTGGATGAGGTTAATGTAGACTGGGACACCAAAATGACTTACTCGGTTTATGGAGGTAACCAATGTTACACGCATGATGATGCGCAGGAAACCGACCCCAAAGGAAACTATAAAAGCGGGAATTTACTCGGCACAAAAATATTCGGGGTTAACCCCCGGTACGACAATAATTGGTATACATTCGGACCTTTTAACCCAACTGAAGGCGAATATGTTGATAAATTTAAAGGACATGTGTTTAAAATTATATGTGAAGGGGTTACCGGCGATGATGGCAACATGTATCAGTACTATTTAAGTACAGCCATGGACAAAAACCTGCCCATTGAAGGTGGTAATGCTTTCGCCTACGAGTACTCATTCCGTATGCACAATGATCCGAACGAAGTTTCACACATTTATCCCTATGTAGATGATAGAACCCTGACCATCAAGCTGTCTAATTTTGATTGGGATAACGATGGTTTTATACGCACTGTGTCAGTTGCCCGTCAGGGGCAGATGAGCAAAGTTTCAGGTGAGGACTCGTGGGTGGAGGATGAATTTAAAATCATGGATGAAGAAAAAAATACTTCCCTGGATATTCAGTTTATCAAAAGAAAAAATCCACCGGTGAAGAATAACAACGTGGTTGTAAATGTACGAAATCAATATGGTGAATTATTGCCATTCTTCACAATTCCCATTGGCGGGGTGCCAAAATATAAATACAACATAGGTGTAAAAAAAGCCAAATAACATAAACATAACCATAAGCACATGAAACCTACAAACGTTATAGCCTCCCTGACCCTGTTATTTGTTTTATTGTTTTGCGGTTCACATACATTAAGTGCACAGAATTATACGTTTCGGAATTACGGGCAGCAGGAAGGTATATGTCATCCTTTTACATACACCATTAACCAGGATAAAAATGGCTATTTGTGGATAGCCACAGGTGAAGGACTATGTAAGTTTAATGGGTTGGATTTTGAAAATGTAAATACCGACAGTATTTCAACCTCCCTGGTGAATGTAATTTTCAAAGACTCACAGGAGCGATTATGGTTTGGATTCAATGATGGCCAGGTAGCCTTTTACGACGGCATTCAAATTCATGCACTGGATCATGAATTTGAAATAACCAGTGCCATTAAAGGAATTACCGAAATGAATGGCAATATTTATATTGCATCACTTATACAAGGTATTATTATGGTTGATGCCAATGGCAACGTTACCAAAGAAGAATCTGTTGCCCCCGGGAAAACCATATCATCTATGGTAAATTTTAAGAATAAACTATTGGTAGGTGCGCAGGAAGGATTATTTGTGTACACCAAAAAATCAAGTACCGATCCGTTTCGGGAAACATTTGCCCCGGAAGAATTGGCCTATATCAATGTACAAACATTTACCATTGCAGAAGATTCACTCGGTGTTTGGTGCGGAACAGAGGATGCAGGTATTTACCGCATGAATTTTGCCAATGACATTTATGTGCTCAAAAAAATAGGAGTTGAGGTCGGACTGGAGAATGCCAATGTACAACACATCATGGCCGATATTAAAAATGAACTTTGGGTAAGTACATTTAACGGGGTTTACAAAACCAGCGTGAATCAGGTTGGATATGACCTGACCTTGCAATCTCATTTCACAACTGATAATGGCTTAAAAACAAATTACATTAAACAAGTCTTCATGGATTTTGAGGACAATATTTGGCTTGCTACCTATGAAGAGGGCATTGCACAATTACAGGACGAAGCTTTGTTAATATACAATTCTGAGAAATTGAATTTTCAGGATAACATTACTGCTGTTTCCAGTCAGGACAGTATTGTGTGGCTGGGAGGTAAGGGCCGGTTAATGCGTTTCGGGGTTAACAACATTAACGAAAGCGAAGTATTTTTAACTTCCAACGGATTGCCCAATGTACAAATCACAAGTTTGAATTATCAGACGAAGGATGATATCCTTTGGATCGGCACAGAAGGCGGAGGGCTCTACCAATATGCCAACAACAGTTTTAGGTCTGTTTTCCGGGCGCCAAGTTCTATGGGTA
Source organism: Bacteroidota bacterium (assembly GCA_009908855.1). Taxonomy (GTDB): domain Bacteria; phylum Bacteroidota; class Bacteroidia; order Bacteroidales; family JAAAOM01; genus JAAAOM01. The sequence continues at coordinate 8,891 of JAAAOM010000036.1, read as the reverse complement.
ATTTTATAAATCATATTACCGTCCGGGGAGATTCTGTTTACCTGGCAACGCAAAATGGTATTTTTCATATAAACCTGCAATCCGAAACACATATCCATTATACTACCCGCGAAGGATTGCCTTACAATGATATTAAGCAATTATTACCGGCAAAAGACGGAGGATTGTTAGTGGCCACACGGTCGAATGGATTATATCGGTTAAAAAATAAAACCTTTGAGATTTATAAACAAACAGCCAATGTAGAATTGCAAATACGTTCACTTACACACGACAACCTGGGAAATATCTGGGCAGCAACCGATGGTAACGGACTTATAGGATTTTTAGGCGACAGCCTTGTCAATATAACCGGAGAAACCGGATTAAAAAATGATTATTGCTATGGACTGATAACCGACCATAATGGGATGTTATGGGTAGGACATCGTTTTGGATTGTCGCGCGTAAACCCGGAAAATTTTCTGATAAAGGTTTTTGATCAGGAAGACAATATGAATGGAGCGGTTAATTTAAATGCTATGAATGTTATGTCGTCCGGTCATGTGAACTTTGGCACAACCGATGGTTTGATCGTATACAACCCTAAAAATGAAATAAAAAACGATACACCTCCTTTTGCCAATATTGAACGGGTAACCGTTTCCGATGAGGTGTATGATCATCATAATCCTATTTATTTACCATACAATGCATATAAATTAAGAATCGATTTTCTGGGTATCAATCTGCGTGAACCGGAAGAAGTAACCTATCAATACAAACTTGAAGGATACGACCTTGAATGGAGTGATATTACCGAACTGGAGTATGTTGTTTATCCGCGCGTAGAAGACGGAGAATATACCTTCTTACTTAAAACTTATAATAGCGAAGGTATAAGCAATACAACACCTGCAACATTTAAACTAATTATTGAAAAACCCATCTGGAAAAAATGGTGGTTTATATCCCTTATGGCTGTGATTCTGATAGCCATTGTATTGACGATTATTAAAATCAGAGAACGTCGACAAAAACAATTACAGGAATTCCTGCAAAAAAGCCTGGATGAGCGCACCCGGGAAGTGGTAGAGCAAAAGGAAGAAATTGAACTCAAAAACAGGGATATAACCGACAGTATAAATTATGCCCAACGCATACAGGAAAGTATTTTGCCATCCATACGGAAGTTACAGGATAATTTCACCGGCAGTTTTGTTTTTTATCAGCCACGCGATATTGTAAGTGGTGATTTTTATTGGTTCGACCGGGTTAAGAATAACAAATTTGTGATTGTTTGTGCCGACTCTACCGGGCACGGCGTACCAGGAGCATTTATGTCCATGATCGGTACCACACTAATTAAAGATATATGTATGCGGCCTGATATGGATTCACCTGCTAAAACCTTGCAATTGCTTGATTCCGAATTATCAGGTACCCTCAACCAAAATCTGGATAATGAAAAACCCAACGACGGTATGGATATCGTTGTTTGCGAGATTGATACTGAAACCAGTATAGTCCGTTATGCATCTGCTATGCGCCCTATAATTATTTATAAGAATGGAGAACAGGAATATATCCGTGGAAGTCGGAGTTCTATTGGCGGGCAGTACAACAAAGACCAAAAAGTGTTTGATGAGGGTAGTATTCAGTTGAGCAAAGGTGATATCATTTATATGTTCTCCGATGGCTATCCTGACCAGTTTGGCGGGCCCATGGGCAAAAAATTCAAAATGGTACGTCTTAAAAACTTATTGCGCGATATTCATCAAAAGCCGATGGAAGAGCAGTACAATTATGTAAAGAGTACCTTTAACCTTTGGAAAGAAGACCTGGATCAGGTGGATGATGTATTGTTTATGGGTATTAAAATATAAAATAAATGAATGGAGAATTAAAAGTGCCAATAATATTGTTTACTTGAATTCTTACGGTATATTATTTTGCCAATAACAACAAACACATTATTACATTAAAAATTAATCCTGCCATATACAGCTCCTGCATGTTATTCAATAATCAGGTAGTGAGAGACAGTCAGAAATTTATTTACTGGTTTTTATCTTAGAAGACGTTTTTTTTATCGAACAACCAGCATTTAGATACAATGATATCAAATATTTGATTTCATTTGTGAAGATCAGAAATGATTCAGGTGTAAATTGCATGTGATTTAAAATTACAGGTTCACCATCATTATCTGTGCCCATTTGCATGTATGTACGATAGCCTTTGGGCGTGACACCATTTTTATAAACTCTAACACCGGGTAACCATCGGGCCATTGCAACCTTTTTATTAACAGGGCTTTCATCTGGCGCAGTATATGTAGCTAACAATTTGCCCTGGTTTTTAGCAATAAATGTTGCACTATCATAATCAATATAATCATATATCCAGGTGTTATATGGTATTTTCATATCCTGATTTGAGATGTTGTGAAATATGGGGTCATTTGGTGCTACTATATTTATATATTGTACTGTGGAAACATCTTTGTTTAATAAATCTCCGTTAGGGCCCTGTAACTTTCCTTTGCAGATAAGATTTAAATGGTTTGGAAATAACATATAACCGGATAAACATAGCACCGGGGTTTTAATTTTTTCCCAAAAACCAGTATCCGTAAAATCACCGCTTCGGCTACCACGTCCAATTATTATAAGGTTATATTTATTAAGCATTTCAACACTCATGTTTTTGTTTGTGGTATACTTATGATCAACCTTATAACCTAATCCGCGTAAAGTATCCATCAGAGGTTTGTCATACAGATAGCCTTCCGGTGTTATGTTGTTATGCGATGAAAAGAACGCAATTGAATGAGGTTGGGCATGGGTTGAAGATAGAATATTAATGGTAATAAATATTATAAGAACACATGCTGAAAACCTCAAATGTTTAAAATGCATAGCCCCGTTTTTTTTAATTAATGACTTATTTTATAGAAAACGCATCAGTCAATGAACTGAAATGCATGTTATTTTCATCTAAAAATACAATAATTATTGTAGGTTTCGAGCTATTCATCGAATTATGGTGCTTAAAATACATACAGATAATATGAATTTTATTAATAAACACCTTTGCCCTTCCGGTTCTGCAATATTTTTGCAACCACATAAAGCACCATCAACAGGCTAAAAAACAAGGCAATGCGTGCAATGTAATTACCATGCTTTACATAAAATGTAATTTCATCGTTGGCATTTAACACTGTTTTTAGGGCCCCTCTTTTCCACCAGTTTAGTTTTTGTAACATATCACCACGTTGATTAACAAAGGATGAAATACCTGTGTTGGCACTTCTGGCAATACTCCTGCGCGTTTCAATAGCCCGTATGCGTGCCAGTGCATTGTGCTGTACATGTCCAGGTGTATTTCCCCACCAACCATCATTGGTAATGATAAAAATAAACCCGGAACCTTTCTTAATATAATCACTGACATACTCACCATAAACTGACTCCCAGCAGATAACCGGAGAAACACCCAATGAATCCTGTGGTGAATAAAAATTGGCTCTTTTTTCCTGCGATCCATGACTGCGAAATGTACCACCCAGTTGCAAGGTTAACGGTTTTAAAAAACTTAACAATCCGGGATAGGGCATTTTCTCAACGCCTACCACCAATTGAGATTTATGGTAGATGGGTATGTTTTTTGTCGAATCCAATTGAATGGCGGAATTAAAGCTATCAAAATAGACTCCTGAACTTCCTAATTCACGTGCTGTAGCTGATCTCTTACCATTCTGATATCGTTCATAAGCTGTAATGCCCAATACAAATTTAGCCTGCGGATAATCTTTCAGAAATTGTGAAATAATTTGCAAATCTGCCGACCGATGTAATTGATGCACCCAAATATTGTTATTGATACATGTTTCCGGTGCTACTATGTAATCCGTATCTTCATCAGCCAAAGAATCAGCCAGATCAATCAATCGTTGTGTTTGTTCCAGGCTGGGTATATCATTGAATTTCAGGTAGGGGTCGATATTCGGTTGCACAACCACGATTTCATACGGGTCTTTTTTTTCTTCATATTGGTTGTACATAACCAACGAAAGAATGATGGGTGCAAGAATAACAGGGATCAAAATGAGAGTTAAGGTACGTCGGATGGGAAAAATCGTATTCTCAACCAGATAATATTTGTATGCCCGAAAAACAAGCACATTTACTAACAATATCCATAAACTTCCGCCCAGTGCACCGGTGAATTCGTACCATTGAATAATCCTGTGATCATTTTGAAATCCATATCCCAGTGTCAACCACGGATTTGAGATTTCAGCTTTTAAATACAAGTGCTCAAAACTCAACCAAAACAGAATCAGTGAAAAATAACCGAAAGAATTACCCAGGTTACGTCGTACAATGTGAAAAGCCATAAAAACAGCCCCCATCAATACCCCACTAATTGCAGGTATGGCAATAATGCCTGCAGGTGAGGCATTGTAAACCCACCACATGGTTAATAGATTCCATGTTGCAAAGGCAAGGCCCGAATACCAAAAAACTTTTACCGGACGGTATTCCTTTTTGTGTTCATAAAAATAATCTTCCACAAACAATAAGGGCAAAAAACCGATCAGCATGATAATTCCCGAACCGAATGGGTAAAACCCGGCTGAAAGCAGCACGCCGGTAATCACCGACAGAAATAATAGTTTCCTTTTCATAATTCAATGGCTGTATTATCGGTTTCAAAGAAAACAAAATTATGAATACCTTTTTGTAACATTCCCAATCCATCCGACTTTATATGAAGTTTAATGATAAATTAACTATAGTTTGAATTAATGTTATGATTTGGTTTGGGGGTATGCTTTTTGTTAACCTGTATTTTATTTTTTAATAATATTACACGGGGAATACAATTTAATTCTTTTAGTTATGGATGCTGCATCTTCCAAAAAATTAGTTGAAACAAAGGACATTATCAAAGCTGCTAAAATGAACAAACTGGGGCAGCTGGGAGGAGCCAAATTACTGATGCTCCTTCTGAGAGTTAATAAGATCAATGAGTTATACGAAAAAATCTACAACCAGGATTATCAAACCTTTCTTGATTCATTTTTTCAAACAATGGATATTAAGTTTGAGGTCTGCCCTGAAGAATTAAACCGAATACCGTCCGATGGGGCTTTTATTACAGTGTCCAATCATCCGTATGGCGGACTTGATGGTCTCATACTGCTGAAAATATTGGCTGAAAAAAGAGCAGACTACAAATTATTGGTCAATTTTTTATTGAGTCGTATTGAACCGTTGCAGGATAAATTTTTGATGGTGAATCCGTTTGAAAATCAACAGGAAGCATTTTCCGGTTTTGAAGGTATCCGCAAAGCCCTGGAACATTTAAAAAGCGGATGTCCATTGGGGCTGTTTCCTGCGGGTGAGGTATCCACACGCTATCACAATTCACATGGTATTACTGATCGGACCTGGCAAAAACAGGTAATAAAACTTATCCATAAAGCAAAGGTACCTGTGGTGCCGATTTATTTTCACGGAAATAACAGCCGGATTTTTCATTTACTCGGACTTATTCATCCTCATTTAAGAACGGCTCGATTGCCTTCCGAAATACTTAACAAAAAAAGCAAGAGCATTAAAGTGCGAATAGGCCATCCCATAACGGTGGGTGAGCAAGAAGAGTTTGCAGACACCTTTCGTTTCGGTTTGTATTTGAGGGCCAGAACGTATGCGTTAAAATCTTCCACCGAGGTGAAGAAATTTTTTCGCCCGCAGTTATTTCGTGTAGCCAGAGAGGAAAAAATTGAAGAACAGGAAGAACTGATTCATATAAAAAACGAAATTGATAAACTGAAGAGTAATGGTTCCCTGCTCTTCCACCAAAGAAATTTTTCGGTTTTCTGCACACCCAGCGATGAGATACCTTGTATTATCAATGAGATCGGACGAGTTCGAGAAATTACCTTTCGAAAAGCGGGTGAGGGAACCAATAAAAACCGCGATCTTGATGAATATGATATTTATTACCGGCATTTATTTATTTGGGATAATCAGGCGGAAAAAATAGTTGGTGCATATCGTATTGGCATGGGGGAAGAAATTATCGCACAGTATGGTACACAGGGTTTCTACCTGAAGTCGTTGTTTAAAATAAGCAAAAAATTCACCCCCGTCCTTCGTAAATCACTTGAACTGGGGCGTTCATTTGTAGTTAGTGAATATCAACGCAAACCATTACCCCTTTTTCTGTTGTGGAAAGGTATTTTGTATTTCCTGATTAAAAATCCCGGGTATCGCTATTTAATTGGACCGGTAAGTATAAGTAACGATTTTTCTAAAACTTCCAGAAACCTGATGCTTCAATTTTTACAGAAATATTGTTATAACCCCGATTTTGCAAAATACTTCAAACCGCGAAAAAAATTCAGACCAGATACCAATGAAGCGGAAACCATTTTAATCGAGCATCTGAATGATGTAAAAAAACCGGATAAACTAATCAGGGAAATCGAATCCAAGGGGTTTAGTATTCCTGTTTTACTCAAAAAGTATTTAAGTCTGAATGGAAAGATTGTGGGTTTTAACCTCGACCCAAAGTTCAATAACTGTCTGGACGGTTTGTTGATCCTTGATCTGTTCGATGTCCCTTTCGATGTTATATCCTCCCTGTCAAAAGAAATCGATGACATGGCTATATTAGAGCGATTTGCTGAAAAAGTGGATGCAGAATAACCACAAAACACGACATAATGTATTATGGCTATTGTTTAAAATAGCGTGGTTTTTTGTTAAAAAAGACATTCATTAAATGCATATTGCACAGCCACAAGCTACCGAATTTCGGCATGTTGGTGTTGGCAATCAAAACGTTATATTTAGGTCAGCCAAAAATGAAAAACACTTGTTATAAATGTATAAACGGAATGTGTTTATGGGGTGTTGTAGCTAATGCAAAAAACAACCATGCGGAGAATAAACGATATAATCTCATTAAATATGCGGAGAATATTTTGTATAATTGTCGCAAAGGAATTAATTTAATCTGAATGCCAAGATATATTTATGAATATGAGAATTGGCCGGATTTTACTTGGGATGATAAACAGAATAAACCTTATATTAGGGAAAGTACGACATCTTCAAGGAAAAATTATTGGATGGATTTGCTGGAAAATTAAAAACTTCCAAATGGGCTAAGATAACAAAATGCTCAGCAGATACGGCATTACGTGATATTAAAGATTTGATAGAAAAAGGAATACTAAAACAAGAAGAGTCAGGAGGTCGCAGTACGAACTATGAATTAGTTGATAAATAGAAAGCACTAGCTACAACACATTCGTAAGCCGAAATCCTTGGGAAAAGGCAGAGATGATCTTTGAAATTGGATAAAGTTTTCCGGCAGGTGTAAGTCACGTTCACACGAAGCCCGTAAGCAGTGTGGCAGCCAACCAGGTGGGTGAATACTTCCGTTGGTCGTGAGATCGCTTCGCTAAGTTCCGTGAGGATAGCAGAATCGAGCGATAGCGAGCTCATGAACACCTTTTAAAATAATAAATATTGTAAAAAAACAAAATGGTGATTCGTTTTCTTCCAGACTATATAAATGATTATTTTTATTGCTTGTTTTAAAACAATGGATAATAAGCAAAACATAATCATTTATAAAACTGCTGATGGTAAGGCATCAGTTGCATTGTATGCAAAAGACGGTAATGTATGGATGAACCAAAATCAACTTGCTGAACTTTTTGCCACCTCTAAGCAAAACATAAGTCTACACATAAGTAACATTCTGAAAGAAGAGGAGTTACATCAAAATTCAGTTGTCAAGGATTACTTGACAACTGCATCCGATGGTAAAGAGTACAATATTACATTTTATTCACTCGATATGATTTTGGCAATCGGATTTCGAGTTCGTAGTAAACGTGGTACACAATTTAGAATATGGGCAAATAAGAACTTGAAGGAGTATATGGTAAAAGGTTTTTTAATGGACGATAACCGTCTTAAAAATCCTGATGGCAGACCTGATTACTTCGATGAATTATTAGAACGGATAAGGGATATTCGTGCTTCGGAGAAGCGGTTTTACCAGAAAATTAAAGACTTGTTTGCTCTTAGCAGCGATTATGACTCTGATGATAAATCGACACAGATGTTTTTTGCCGAGACACAAAATAAACTTCATTATGCTGTAACAGGACAAACTGCTGCCGAATTGATTGTTTCAAGAGCAAATGCAGAAAGACCAAATATGAATTTAACATCGTGGAAAGGTTCAATTGTAAGAAAGCAAGATATTTATATAGCAAAGAATTACTTGACCCACGATGAAATTGATACTTTAAACCGATTAGTAGTTATCTTCCTTGAAAATGCTGAGCTTAGAGCTAAAAACCGGATGGACATCACAATAGATTTTTGGCGTGAGAATGTTGATAAAATCCTTGATTTTCATGATAAGAAAATTTTAACTCATGCTGGCTCAATCAGCAAGACGGAGATGGAAAAGCAAGTTCACGAAATTTACAAAAGCTTTGACAAACGAAGAAAGAAATTTGAAGCACTTCAAGCTGATAAAGAGGAAATAGAGGAATTAAGAAAACTTGAACAGGAGATAAAAAGCAAAAAGGAGAAATGACCTAAATAAACACCAGACGGTAATACCCAATATACGTAAGCTGGGCGATGAAGATAATTTAAGCCTATGCACATTTAATCAAAATCACAACGGTTTGATAGGAAAGTACTTCGAAATCCAAGCCTCCGCATATTGCCATCCGTGTACGCTAAGAGAATGTGGCCGTTTGTATGGTAACACATTCGTAAGCCGAAATCCTTGGGAAAAGGCAGAGATGATCTTTGAAATTGGATAAAGTTTTCCGGCAGGTGTAAGTCACGTTCACACGAAGC
>JAAAOM010000051.1 GCA_009908855.1 Bacteroidota bacterium | reverse complement strand
CGCTGCCTGCTCATCGAGTATTTTGGCATCCGTACAACCACCAGTTGAGAACATAAGCAGGTTAAGCCACTTGGCAATGTCTGTGTTGGCAGCTGAGGCCAGCGATAATTCGGGGGCGCCGTAGGAATAGGTCGACTTCCGCATATCGAGAATGGTTGTTACCCCTCCCATAATGAGCGGCATACCCGGATTCTTTAAATGGCATAGTACGGTAGCCAGGAGCGTCTCGGCTAGCGACTGCACCAACATTCCGGCCATTGTTGCCGGGGCTGTAGCACCGGAACTGGGACATGGTGTGTACATGGCCGGAATTTTCTTTTCGGCTGCAAACAGCAGTTTTTCAACGGCTGTCTGATCATTTTTCAATGGAGAAATTGGTTCGATATAGGCTACAAAGAGCGGATTCAGGCGGAATTCTTCTTCTCCTCCCTGAATTACGCATCCCATTTTCCAGAGGTCTTCCAGTCCTTCTCCATTTACACTTGTAACTACCATAGGCTTGGTACACTGCTCAAGCATAGCCATAAACTGGTGCCTGTCGTACGTTTGCGGATTTGGTGCATCGCTGACAATACCGTGTGACATAAAAAAGTCGTAGTTCGGCAAGGCATCAACCAATTTACCGGCATTAACCACGTCGTTGAATTTAGTACGTCTTCTTTCCCCTGTTTCACGGTCGTACGTAAACGGAAGGTCTGATCCGGTTCCAAAAGTCACCATGTCTTTTTCCAGGTGTACAGAACGTAGACCGTTTCGACCTTTCAAGGTTATTTTTCGGGGGTAAAAGTTCAGTGCTTCCTCCACCATAGAGGTTGGAATGCGCACGCTGTTGCCTCTTACCACGGCATTACTACTTTTGAAAAGTGCTAATGCTTCATCATGGAAAACAGTTCCTCCTGTTCGTTCAAGCACATCTAAGGCAGCGTAAAATATTCGTTCTATCTGATCATCACGGAGCACCTTAAATTGAGGTGTTCTGTGGATGGTTTGATTCATCTTCATGCTAACTATTTAATTTTTTCTGTTTTCAAAATACTTTTTTACAATATCCACAGCTGTTCCTGCATTTGGTGCGTATAAATCCGCGCCGATTTCCTCGGCATACTCTTCGGTTACCGGTGCACCACCAATTATAACTGCTACTTTATCACGTATTCCGGCTTCTTTTAATGAATTAATAACCTCACCCATACGTGGCATGGTTGTGGTTAACAATGCCGAAAGGCCTAATACAGTGGGTTTATGTTCTTTTACAGCCTCTACAAATGTTTCATTTGGCTGATCAATACCCAGGTTAATTACCTTATAACCCGCCCCTTCAAACATCATGGCGGCCAAATCTTTTCCGATATCGTGCAAATCACCGGCAACTGTACCAATCACCATGGTACCGGCACCGCCCATTTCACCTTCGGTAAGTTCGGGACGTAATATTTCCATAGCCTGACTCATGGCTTTGGCACAACGCAAAACCTCGGGCATAAACATATCGCCGTTTTTCCATCTTTGACCTACTATGTCCATACCAGCTAATAACCCTTCATTTAAAATACTGGCGGGAGCAACTTTTTCATCAAGTGCATCCTGGGTATATTTGGATACATCATCAATTTTTCCCTGAATTACAGATTCTGAAATTTTTCCTAAATCAATACTCATAATTTCAATCTTTTTGTTATTAAATCAATATTAGTTTTCCTTATCAATTAAATGCTCTCTTTTATTTACCACACTTGCATGCAATAGCTTTTCAGCATTGCTGTAGGGCAATTCATTCCGTTTGGCATAATCGGCCAGTTGTTCATCGCATATTTTACCCACGCCAAAATAATTTGACTCAGGATGAGCCAAATAAAATCCACATACTGCACTTACCGGTTTCATAACATATTCGGGGGTCAATGAAAGCCCAATCCTTTCCTCTACCCGCAGTATATCGAAAATACGTTGCTTAAGTGAATGGTCAGGACAGGCGGGATATCCCGGAGCCGGTCTTGTACCCTGATATTGCTCGTTGACAAGCTCCTCATTGGTCAGGTTTTCATCGGGTGCATAGGCCCAAAATTCTTTTCTTACACGCTCATGCATGCGTTCAGCGAAGGCCTCTGTAATGCGATCAGCAATAAACCTGAACATTAGGCTGTTGTACACATCATTTTCTTTCTTCAGTTTTTGCACATATTGTTCCGCCTCAAACCCGGATGTAAGCGCAAACATGCCAATATAATCAGGCTCCCCTGTTTCACGGGGTGCTATAAAATCGCTTAATGACATAAAAGTATCCCGGTGTTTATGTTTCGCTTGTTGCCGAAGCATAGCCAGCGTTGTAATAATTTCCGTATGCGTTGTACCAGGCTCATATACCAATATGTCATCCCCTTTACTATTGGCAGGGAATATTCCGATAACACCTTTGGGCTTAATGGTTTCATTTTCAATAATATGATCGAGTATCCGATTGCCTTCCTCATAAATTCGACGGGCTTCACGTCCCACTTTTTCTTTACTGAAAATTCCCGGATACTTACCTTTTAATCCCCATCCGCTAAAAAATGGCGTCCAATCGATATAGGGAATTAATTCTTTTACAGCATAATTATGAAATGTTTTAACACCTAACATTCCGGGGCAAACAGGACGATATGCTATATCTTTCTTATTCTTTCTGGCTTCAGCAATGGAAATTATTTCTAAACTCATAATAATATGGGTTTCAATAATTATTGTTTGGTTAAAGGACATACCATGCCCTTATAAAATCGGACAATCAGTTGTTACTTCGGATAACAGCATTGACAGGTTGAGGGAAGCAATAGATAAAGTGAACGAAACAAAATGTTATTCGATCCTTTAAAAGTAAATTGAAATTGTTGAATCTTAAATATGAAAACATGCTATCCTTTGTTTTTCTGGTTTTTATCGACCTTGTATTCATTTAAGATTAAAAGCCGTTATAAACTAATTATAAACACTTTATAATTAATTTATGTATGATTTACTAATATAAAAAACTGATTTTCAATTTTTTAAATTCTTATCATTTGTATAAACGAGAGCAAATTTATGTGTATATTATTTAGAATACAAGTTTCTGAAGTTATACCAACCAGCATATAACCCTGAAACACATTTTTTAAATGTCGATAATACGCTGACAATAAGTAAGCTCCGGAGAAATTATTGCTGCAGGTATATCATTTTAATTTTTAGTTATTTAAAATTATTCTATTTTATTTTAGAATAAAAAAGAGGTGGTGTCGGGTGATTTTTAAAACTGATTTTCCACCTATATCTGGGACCGGAAAAATGAAATCGAAAAACGGACTTCAATTTTTTCACAAAAAGCAGCGGTTATGTTGAAGTAAGACGATTCATAATGCAGTGAAGAGGAACCCAAGACTGAGCCGAAATATAGTTATTATAAGACCTTTAAAATGAATCCAATGATTGTGATATTTACCATATCCCAAATCGAATTTCCGAAATGGATTTTGTTATTAATTTAAAGCGATTGTGGAAATTAGGTATTTAATAAACATATTTATCGTATCAAAACACTTTAATAATAGCCTGTACTAAAACAAAATTTGAAAATAATAATTATTGAGACAGATGGAACAAACGATACACGAACCGCTTTTACAGAGTGATGCTGCAGTATTCGGACTAATAATGGTTACACTTGCAGTCATATTTTATACCTCCGGGCTTGAAAACAAATTTTTCAGGAAGTTCTACAAGGTTATCCCCATGCTGTTACTTTGTTATTTTATACCCTCCTTATATACCACTTTTGGATTAATAGACCCCTCTCAATCAAAATTGTATTACATAGCATCCAGGTATCTTCTTCCGGCAAGTTTAGTATTGCTCACCCTGAGCATTGACCTGAAAGAGATAGCGAGACTGGGCCCCAAAGCCATTATTATGTTCCTGGCAGGAACGGTAAGTATTATTGTTGGCGGTCCGTTGGCCATTTTACTTATGTCGGTAATTTCACCGGATGTAGTGGGTGGAGCGGGACCGGAAGCTGTTTGGCGCGGTATGACGACTATTGCCGGCAGTTGGATTGGCGGGGGTGCCAATCAGGCGGCGATGTATGAGATTTTTAATCCCTCGAACCGGTTGTTTACCATCATGATCACTGTAGATGTAATTGTTGCGGAAATATGGATGGCCCTGCTGCTACTGGGCATTGCTAAGGCCGATAAAATAGACCGGTTTTTCAGGGCCGATGCCAGCGCTGTTCACCATTTAAAAAATAAAATGATTGAATTCGAAAAGAAAAACATGCGCGTAACCACCCTGGTTGACCTGATGGTTTTATTGGGACTGGCTTTTGGGATAACCGGTGTTTCTCATTTAATCGGTGATTGGTTGGCACCATTGATAAAAGAAAACTATCCTGCTTTGAATAAATTCAGTTTGAGTTCATCATTCTTCTGGCTTATCATCCTTTCAACCACGGCCGGTATTGCTTTGTCCTTTACCAGGGTAAAAAAGTACGAAGGCGCCGGAGCATCAAAAATTGGAACCGTATTTATATATATTCTGGTGGCCACTATTGGCATGAAAATGAATGTATTGAAAATATTTGACAATCCGGGGTTATTCCTGGTGGGCGGTATTTGGATGCTGTTTCATGTTATTGTGCTGATTATTGTGGCCAAGTTAATTAAAGCGCCTTATTTTTTCCTTGCTATTGGCAGCAAAGCCAATATCGGAGGGGCTGCCAGTGCACCGGTTTTGGCGGCGGCCTTTCATCCCTCACTGGCACCCGTTGGTGTGTTATTGGCTGTACTGGGTTATGCGCTGGGAACGTATGGTGCCTGGTTATGCGGGATACTTATGCAGGTGGTGAGTCCGTAAATTACCTTATGCGATGGTTTTGATAATCCGTAAGCATGGCAAAAAAATGCCGGAAACGAGAAGAAATGGAGTTTGGGTTTGAGTAAGGAGCAAGAGGAAGTTTGGGTTTGAGTAGGGAGCAAGAGGAAGAAGGTGAAAGGTGAAAGATGAAAGATGATTGCTGAAAGTTGAAAGCTGAAAGCTGAAAGGATGAGGAAGAAGCTGAAAGCAAGATCAGTCCGGCTGAGCGTTGTCGAAGCCATACACGAAGACGAGAATTTCTTCATACTTCTTCAATCGTAAATCGCTGATCAACAATCGAAAATCCCCCTTATGCTCGATTGAAGATTGTTGATTGTTGATTGTTGATTGTTGATTTTCATGCCGGATCTGTTATTGAAAATACCCGGATTTACAAATCCTGCAGTCCGGCTGAGCGTAGTCGAAGCCATACACGAAGACGAGAATTTCTTCATACTTCTTCAATCGTAAATCGCTGATCAACAATCAAAAATACCCGTTATGACCGATTGAAGATTTTTGATTTAATAACTGTCAAATAACAAGGGCCAAATATCAAATAACAAATAAATTCCAATAATCAAAAAACAAATGACAAACTAAAGGCATACCAATGCTTACAATGCCAATTTAGGTTATGACTTCGTTAAAATATGGATGTTGGTTTGTTGTGATTTTGATGAAGCGCTTTAAAGCAAAATATGTTCAATTAATTATCCTGTATTTTTTGGTTAATAAGTAGTTTCAGGTCATCAAACGATTGTTGATAGTAATGCTGATTCTCAAAAACCACCACCGGGCCGTCATCACAGCAATCAGAACAAGGTTGAAACTTAATTTTCACCTGTTGGCTGAGACCTGATTCCTTTAGGTATTTTTTTAATTTCGACGACAACCGTGTATTCCCGTTTACTGAGCAATTGCTTCCTACGCACATCGACAGAATTAATTTATCGCTCATAATTAGTATTTCTATGGTTTTGTAAATCTTAATGTTCGAACAAGTTATACCCCCCTCATTCAGCAGGCAAAGTTATGAAAACAAATTGTTATTTATATAACACTATATTTTAATTCACGTATACAACCATTATATTTGCACGAATTGATTCATCGCACATGAAGGTATTACCTGAAAAAACTGTTGAGCGCCTGAGTGAATATCGAAGGGCGCTTATTAAATGCCTGGATTCGGGACAGACACATATTTACTCGCATCAACTGGCAAAACTTTTGAACCTAACTGCCGTTCAGGTACGCCGTGATTTGATGTTTATTGGCTACAGCAGTTTACAGCGAAAAGGTTATGACATAAAAGCCCTGGTTGATCTTATTGTGAGCATCCTTGACGCCAAAGAGGGATTGAATATAGCCGTGGTAGGCATGGGTAACCTGGGAACTGCCATCACATCCTACTTCACAGGCAAACGCTCCAGGCTCAATATTGTAGCCGTTTTCGATATCGATCAGAAAACCATTGGCAAAGCATTTAACGGGATAGCTTGTTATAATATCTCTGAACTTAAAAAAATGGTACAGGAAAAAAATATAAAAATTGCCATATTAACCGTTCCTCCCAATGTAGCTACCCAAACGGCCAACGACCTAAAAGAAGCAGGTATTGCCGGTATACTAAATTTTACAACCGTACCATTACACATCGGAGAACAAATTTATGTGGAAGATTACGACATGGTTACTTCCATTGAAAAAGTAGCTTATTTTGTTAAAAACAAATAGGGTACGAAGTGTATCCGAGCTTATTTAAACCGTACATTTATCCATTATTTACATAAGTTTGTCAACAATATATTACTATTTATGTATTTCATTAATAAATATCATCAAAACATTGTGAATTATTATTTAGAATAATTATAACTTTAATCCATACTATTCGTAGAACTTCACAAATTGAAAACAAAAACACGGGCCATGCCCGATTACTCAAATTTTAACCGAATTATTAATAAAATCATTTAATTATTGACATTATGAAAACTATTAAAAAACTTTTGTTTCTGTCGTTAATGGCAATTTTTGCACTGAGCTCGTGCAACAAGGACGAAAAAAATGGGGGCGAAGGAAGTATAGACGTGCCCGATTATTCTGAAAAATCTCCAGAAGATAGAAAAGCTGACCTTGAGGAAGGTGGTATCGAGATGGCTACTGAACTCAGAACATTTACTGAAGAACCCGCAGATGACGTTATGGCCAATATGGCTGTTACCATGGGTACTTCCTTTCCTATCGAGGGAAATGATGCACCATCCATTGTAGCCAAGTCTATCGATATTATGAATGTAGAAAGTGAAAGGGAAATAAGAAATCACCTTTCAAGCTCTTTCAAGTCGTTGACTGAGACCGATCCTTCGCTTATGGATGAATTTAATGATGTGGCCGGTACCTACTCGTGGAACTTTGACACGGAAGAATGGGATTTTTCTTCTTCTCCAACCGATGCCATTATTTTTGAATTCCCCGGGGACACCCTTACCGCTACAAACAATGCTACACTTACCATTGACAATTTAACAACCAAAACAATTGATCAAGCCCTTTGGGAAGAGGTTGCTGAAGAAGGCGATATATTTCCAGGTGATGTTCCAACTTCATTGGATGTAACACTAGAATACGAAGATGAGACTGTTTCTTCAATCACATTTTCAGCTTCTTACATGGATAATGGCTTGCCAACTAATGTAACATTAACATTGGCGATCGGCACCTATTCATTCAGCACAGAGTTAAACCATACACAAAACAAGAATGTGAACCTTACATTCAATTTCTCAAGTGCAAGCCAGACGCTCATGGAATTATATGGTGAAGTAAGTGGTGACTGGAGTAAAGAAAATATTGAAAACAATACCGAAGAGGTTGTATATGAAGATGAGTGGGGGTCTTACTCATACACGGAAGTAATGGTTGAAGAGCTTATCAGGTCAGCCAATGCGCACTACCAGGTTATGGACTTTAAATTACTGGGTGAAGTGGATTTCCAAAGTTTAGGCCGGAAAGTTCGTGAACTGGATGAGCAGGAGGAAGATGAAAGTATTACTGAACAGGAATATATGGAAGAATTAGCTAAAGCCATGAATGAACACGGTGTATTGGCTCTTATTTATGCCGATGGCAGCGGCAAAATTGCAGAAGCCAGCTTCTATGCCAAAGAATATGAGGATATTTATTGCTACTATGATTACTGGGAAGATGAGGAGGTGTGTGAAGATTATGGAACATACTGGGATATAGCCGTAAACCTTATTTTTGCCGATGATTCAGAAGTAGATGCTGAAGTATATTTCACAGAAAACTTTGATGCAGTTGTAAGTGACTTCAACGATTTAATGAGCGACCTGTCTGAAGCTTATGATTAATGGTAAACAGCATTAAAAAAGTTAAAAAGGAGGTGATTATTATTCATCTCCTTTTTTTATTATAACCACCGTATCAAGTGTCGCCCCATAGCCGCCAAAAATTCCAATCCCGTTATTAATATTGCTTTCCAGCTCATTACTGGGCGATGAAAAAGGGTTGGCCGAGGATATGAGTAAATTCTGGTATGAGTTCCAGTACTCATAAACCGCTTTGTTTACCGTGCAAAGTTTTACAACAACTATATCTCCCAACCGGTAACTTTGCATGTCGTTTACGTCAAGCACACTTGTTACACCACGTTCCATTCTAAAAGTAACCTGCTTGCCTGAAAATAAGGCATCGTCATAAGCTGCTGTGCGTGTCGGGTAAAATTTTTGTTCTTTGCCTCTTACCCGGGTGAACAGAATATAGTAATCCTTGGTAGCAGGATCATCGGTAAACTGAATGCGGAAGTAAAACGAGCTGTCCTTGTCGGGTTTTTGTTCGTACCATAAGCTGTCGATGGATGTAGGTTTAGGGATATAAGTGCTTGCTGAAATAGTATCCCCTCCATGGGTTACCTCCAATGAATAATTTTTTCCTGTTTCACCCCTGGAAGTCGATTCATACACAAAGGGCGGAAAGTATTTTTTGTTTTTTGTCAGGCGCAGTACTTCACTTACCGAATCATACCGCATCACCACTTTGGCTGTTGTTAAGCGGTAATCCAACATCGAAACGGAATCGTAATCATTAAAAAAAGGCGCGGTTAAACTCAACAAAACCCTTGTCTTTTCACCCGGCTCTACCATCCCTTCTACCACCACCAGTTGTTCATATTCAGGTATGTTCAACGGTAATTCTTTTTCACAGGCCAATGTTACCAACACCAGGCTGATCAGATAAATGGGATTCTTTATCAATAATTTGTTCATCATATAATCAAAATTTATACCTCCAGGCTATGGAAGGCAGGATGGGAAACAAACTTACCTGTTTAGGCTGAATGGAAAACCGATTATCGGGCATATAGTCAATTACAAAATAAATGTAAAAGGGATTGGGCCGGTTATATACGTTAAAAACCGAAAAAATTAATTCCGAATCCCGTTGTTGTTTCGCCTTTAAATTCCAAACCAGCGATAAATCAAGTCGATGATAGGGTGGCAGCCGAAAGGCATTTTTCTCCCCTGAATTAATGATCAGGTTTTCATGCAACAAAGCCCATCCATTAGGTAATGTAAGTGCCTCGCCCGAAGCAAACACAAAAACCGAATTCAACTGCAGTTTTTCTGAGAGCGTATATGCGTACGACAATTTCATATCCAGAAGTCGATCGTATTTTGCAGGATATATACGGCCTTGTTTAAATTCCTCAAATTGCCGTAATGTCCGGGACAATGTGATGGACGATGAAAAATTATGTTTGGGGTTGGTCCACTCAGTAAACATTTCAGCTCCATACGACCAGCCTCGCCCTTCGGCTAAATTATCCTCAATATTTTTATTGCTGAAATTATCAATGATGCCAGCCGTTAGCTCCACCAAATGATCCATGTCCTTGTAATAAAAATCGATTGAAGAACGCAAATTATCCGTAAAATCAACAAATAAGCCTGCTGAATACTGATCACCGGCCTGGGGTAATATTTCCTTTGAACTGGTAATCCATACATCAACCGGCAGGGTAACATTGGCCGTTGGTGCCTGATGAATGAATTGGTTGTTTCTTGTATAGGCTAATTTTAAGGCATAATCAGGATGAAAAGAGTATTTAACTGAAAGGCGTGGTTCCAATACATTATATGATTTAACAACCGCATGATTATTATACACAATGGTATCCTCCTGTTCACTGAGAAATTCGGTGTATGGCCCCAGGTGCATGTAATTTGTGTATCTTATTCCGGCTGAGACAGTCCAGTCTATCGCCACCGGTATCGTTGTATTTAAAAAAAGGGATGATTCCAGGGATTTATAGATTGTATTGGTACCAAAATCAAGTTCCACATCGCTGGCTGTTGCATTTACATTATTTGGGAAAAATTCGCGATACAACACCTCGAAACCAGTTTTGCTATCAGCGAAGTCCCCAATTTTCCCCGATAAGGTGCTTTTTATGGCATATTCATGTATCCCTGAGAAAACCGAAGCACGAATATCGTTTTGCGAAGCCGCGAAATTAAAATTGTAGCGTGTTATGTAAAGGGTATTTTTTAGGAACCATTTATTTTTCAGGTTGTGGTATGAATTAAGCCCAAAAATGGTATTGCCCCAGTCAAACCCGTTACTGAACCCAAAGTTCGTGCGCCGAAGGCTATATTTATCCGTGCCCTGGTAAAAATGTGCTGATAAATAATTATTCGTGTTGATCTGAAAATTCAATTTGGCATTGATATCGTAAAAATGGTATTGACTGTTGTTGAAAAGCGCAGCTTCAGTATCCGATACCAGTTGAAAAGCAGGCTTAATAATTTCATCCAGGTACGACCTGCGCACTGAAGCCATAAAAGAAAGCTTCTCCTTTACAATCGGCCCTTCCACATACAGCTTAGATGATATTAGCCCCACAGTAAAACTTCCGTGGTAATCCTGCATATTCCCTGCTTTGGTTTTGATATTAATAACAGAGGACAATCGCCCCCCGTAATTGGCCGGCATACCCGATTTAATCAGAGAGGTATTTTCAATAATATCCGCATTAAAAACAGAGATAAAACCCAGCACATGCGAAGGATTATAAACCGTGCTATTATCCAGATAAATACCATTTTGATCAGCGCTCCCTCCCCGCACATAAAATCCCGTGTTGCCGTCGCCGGCTGACTGCACACCCGGTGAGAGTTTAATGGCATGCATAATATCCGGTTCGCCAAGCAAAGCGGGAAGTTTATCCAAATCCTTACCGGAGATTTGCACCATGCCCGGCTCAACAGATTCGGTCAGCCGGTTGCTTGTGGACTGAATGACAACTTCATCGGTAACAACCGAACCCTCCTTTAACGCATATTTTTTTTCAGTTGGTCCATATAATTGAAGGGTGTCATGCAGAGGCTGAAACCCAAGATAAGATATTCGTACCACATAAGTTCCTTTTGGTAACTGAATTAAAAATGAACCATGCTCATTGGTGATGGTACCTTTATGTCCTTTTATTTGAATATTTGCACCAATCAGTGCTTCATTATTGTCAGCATTGAAAACCTTACCCTTCAATTCATACAGCTGACCGCTTATTGGTTGAAATGAAGAAAAGAAATAAATCAATAACAACCATGAATAGTTCAGGAATTTCATGATACCCATGTGGCGATTATTCCACTTGTGTATTTGTAGTGAATGAATATGGTATAACACTTTCAGAAATTAAATTTCTTTTGTCCAATAAAATCAGGTATTGAGTTTTAATTTTACGCGTTATGTTGCGCTACTATAAATATTAACAAATGTACTGAAATTCTTAATTCTTCAACGCAGTAAGCCCTATTTTCAACAGAACGGGATTTAATATTCGTACTTATTTTATTTAGAATTAATTTAGCATTTGTTGGTAAATTAACCACCTGATTAAAATTTTAATCACTTTATATTACTGTTTAACCTCATTTAATAAGCTATTTATCACTTTTTAAGAATTGAACCCATAATATGATTTCATAGTTTTATTTAGAATCTTATATTTGATATTAGTTTGATACCGTTAACATCGCAATTCATTATTAACAATTTATTGAGTCAATAATTTACAACAATATGAGAAAATTAAAAGTCCTTTTATTTAACGCATTAATGGCAGGATTTATATTCAACGCCTGCGAAAAAAAAGATAATATTGAGCCTGACAATGAAGGGGAAATATCTGATACCAATATCATTTCCGACCCTGATCCAGATTCTGATTCTGATGATGATTTATATCCCAATGATGATGATGATGATGATTCTTCTCCGGCTGACACAACCATCCCGCCCGAAAATAGTAAACCTGAATTGGAGCAGGCGGCAGTTGATTTTGTTGCTGAATTAGATCAATTATCGCATTCCGAAGGGATTGATATAATGGTTCATCTGGCTTATTTATGGGTAACGGATTTTCCATTTACAGAAGAAGCGGTACCGACGATAATTTCCAAATCGCTCAGCACAATGTCAGGTAATGATGCTGAAAAAATGAAAAAACATTTATCCCATTCTTTCAAAACGTTAAGCCAGTCTGAACCAGCTATAATGAACGAATTTTTAGAAGTAGCCGGAACCTATACCTGGAACCATACCACTTCAGAATGGGATTATACGGGGTCGCCGGCAGATGCCATTATTTTTAAGTTCCCGGCTGATCAGCAGAGTACAGAAAATAATACCTCCATTACTTTTGATAATGTAAGTACAACAACAGTTACCGATCCGATGTGGACAGACCTTGAAGATGAAATTACCGAAACATTGGAAATCCCCACCTCGCTGGATGTGTCATTGGAATACAATAGCCATGAAGTTTCCTCACTCTCCTATTCGGCCATTATGTTGAATAGTGGTTTGCCTTCGGATATTGATATTACCTACGTTCTCGGTGATTTTACATTTAGCACGATATTTAACCATATCAATAATAACGCGGCAGATTTAACTTATACCGTTACCAACAGCACGGAAACCATCATCGAATTTCACGGAAGCGTAAGCGGTGACTGGAGTATGAGCAATATTGATGACAACGTGGAAATAATAGAGTACGAAGATGAGTACAGTTATTATCAATCTATTGAAATTCATTTGGAGGAAATATTTCAAAACGCCAATAGCCATTTCCAAATCATGAATTTCAAGCTTACTGGTGAAGTTGATGTAAAAAAATTGGGCGATGAAATATGGGAGATCATGGATGATGACCTATCCGAACAGGAAGAAATTGATCAACTGGTAACAACCATGAATAATTATAGCACACTGGCCCTGGTATATGCTGATGGCAGCGGTACCATTGCAACAGCAGAATTTATTGCCAAAGAATATGAAGACGAGTATTGTTATTATGATTGGGAAAGCGGCGTTACTTTATGCGATAACGATACCTATTGGGACCCTGCTGTAAATCTGATTTTCCCGGATGATTCGGAAGTAGAGGCAAGTGTTTATTTCTCTGACATGTTTGATGCTGCCCTGAGTGACTTTGAAGATTTATTATATGAGTTGGAGAATAAGTATATGGAAATGTACTGATACCCACTTCAGGAAATAAAATTACATGAAAAAAGGGAGGTTGCCATAATCTCCTTTTTTTTTGATATTGCACTGGCATATATTAAAATCAGTGGTTTATTCCTTTCTCTGGCCGTCGCAACTTCACACGAAGACGCAAATTCAGCTTCTATTTGTAACGGAGAAACATAAATAGGAGTATGAATATCCGCAAACGCAAATAAAAAAAGTATCAGGACATAAATAAAAACGATAGAGCAACGATTAACGTGTTTATTTCATGCAAAATAAGCAACGATTAATTTTGATTTGCGACGAATAAAGGTTGTTTTCGTTGCAAATAATGCATGGAATGAAAGCATTTATAATTATATAAATCAATTACTGCGTAACCTGGCTCAATATCTTCCTGAACTGCTTATTTAGCCGGTTAAGGCGAATGCGTTGAAAGTAATCCATGAGTTTGCTTAACAAATCGTAATACAACACAGCATAAAACAACCCCGTAAAAAGCCAAATAACAAATAAGTTGTAATACATGGTTAATATGCGCCACTTGTAAATCATTTTGTTGGGTGCATAGTAATGCGCCCGTCCGAATGGGTTTCGCGGATCACGGTAAACCTGGTCTTTTAAGCGGATAAACTCATCTTCACCTTTTATGAATTCCAAAAAGCGCTGTCCGCTGGTTACAACCGACGCAACCTGCTTATTGTAATAATCCTGTTTAAACTGATGTACTTCACTTGTACCTCCGTAGCGCTCAACCAGTTGGTTATATTTGTCTTCTTTTCTATTAACATAATAGCGGTATAAATGTCCGGATTTTTTATCCGCACTTTTAAGGTAACTATTCAGCTTACTATAAACACCTGTATCATATTGATGTACTTGTAATTTATCAATGTCGTTAAATGTAATGGCTAAATCGTCGGTTAGTTTTAGAATTTCATTCTTCAAAATTTCAAGATCAATTTCATTCTGCGGTGATTCAATATCATTTGACAATCTGTATTCAACCTCTTTTGCCAGGTTGCGCATTTCAGGAATGCGATAGGCCCGGTTAAATATCGAATTATTTAGTTTCTTTTCGAATTGATAAAAATGCTTTTCGTATTTATTATAAACGAACTGCTCCACCATTAATGCTTCATACGCCCAGCGGGAAGTAATCACATCACCAATTACCGGTACATATTTATCTGATTTAATATTTTTATGCATGTGGTTAAAATCAACCACCACCCCGCTGAATAATAATTGCGGAACCAGTATGAGCGGGATTAAAATATAAATGGTTACCACCGAATTAAATCCGGATGAAATATTTAAACCTATTAAATTGGCCCAGCATGAGGCTGTAAATAAAATAAGCCAGTAACGGAATCCCATACCTTCAATTTCAAGGATAGTATTACCGACAACTACAAACAAATAAGCCTGAATGGCAGAAATAATAAACATTACAGCCACCTTGGCATTGAGGTATGAAAAGCGGCTTAAATGGATAAACGACTCTCGTTTCAATAGTTTACGGTCTCTGAAAATTTCTTCCGCGCTTACAATTAAACCCAAAAAAAGCGAAACAATCACAGCCATAAACAGATAGGCGGGAATATTTGGATTTTCGCTAAATACATAGAGTGTTTTGTGATTGGATTGCGTGACAAAGTGCTTGGTAAAAAATGCCAGAATTGCAGCCAGTAAAGGTGCTACCGACAAATTCAACAATAAATACTGACTGTTGGTGAGCTTAGCCAGTAAATCCCGTTTCAGATAAACACGCATTTGCTCCCAACGGCTGGGTACTTTAAAATTGCTCACCGGTACTTTAAAGTCGTGTGTACGATGAAGTTTTCGTATACCTCCGTCTATTTTATCAATGTAAAGTTTATACCATTCTTCGGGAGAAGTTTTTCTTTTTCGCGTAAGTTTACCAAACACATCCACTACCCTGGATTCGACTATTCTCAGAATTTGTTCGGTATTAACATTGCCGCATGTCTTGCATTCGCTTTCATCAGCATCCGCAAAACGCGAAGCCTGTTTAAAGTAGGTAATCGCCTCCACCGGATTACCCATGTAAATCACCCGTCCCCCCTGATCCATAACCATCAGTTTATCAATCAGCTTAAAAATGTCGGATGATGGCTGGTGCAGGATGGTAATCACCAGTTTACCCTTAAAAGTTTGTCTTTTCAGTAAGCTCATTACTTTCTCCGAATCGGAGGATGATAAACCCGATGTAGGCTCGTCGACAAAAAGAACTGAGGGTTCACGCAACAATTCCAGTGCGATGTTTAATCTTTTCCGTTGTCCACCGCTTAAAATTGTTCGCTGAGGGCTCCCAACACTGAGATCACGCGCTTCCAGCAGGTCGAAATTCACCAGTGCTTCCTCCACCACTTCCCGCAATTGTTCCTTGGTATAATCTTTAAAACTTAGCCGGGCATTGAAATATAAATTCTCATATACTGTCAACTCTTTGATAAGCATGTCATCCTGAGGGACATAACCAATTACACCGCGTAATTCTTCGGCGTTTTCATGGATGTCGTAACCATTTATTTTAATATGTCCTTTTTTGGGTTTCAGGTTTCCATTAAGTACATTCAGGAGGGTCGATTTACCACAACCGCTACCACCTATAATACCAATCATTTGAGCTGAATACTCGGAGAAAGCGAACGGTTTAATACCATTTGGACCGCCACCAAATGAATATTCAATGTCCATGGCTTCAAAAACGAACCGCGATTTACCGGATGCCTGACTCAAAATGCTAAACATCTTGCTGTAATAAAAGGCCCCTACACGTGAGTTTTTTACTACCGAGCCTACCGACCAGATATAAGTACGGTTGGGCTTAATTAAATGGCCATTCAAAAACAGACTGGTACCTCCGTCGTACCTAAATATCATGGTATTGGTAGCGGATAGCTGATACACCTTAATTTGACCTTTTAATCGTTCGTTGTAAAAGTGTTTGATCTGATCATGACTGAAATCAGCATTGGCATCAATGTATAGCAGTTTATCCTTTCGTTCGATTAAGTCATGTTCTCCAAAGGTAAATTTTCTGATCTCCCGAAAATCGTCTTTTGGAATTAATAATGCATCGGAAACAGTGGTAACAAATTTGAGTTCGTTGGGTGTTAACTGATCCCCGCGATTAATAAAGTCAAGCAGGTAAATAAGTACAATTACCTTTTGTTCAAGCTCAAGCTCGTTGTTAATTTCTTCGCAGTTTTCTTTTAGTTTGGCTTCGTTATATGATGTTTGTTTTTTGGTTTCATGCTCATTTTGATACATGTATTCAGGATGATAGCGTAATAAGTGCTCATCAAAATACTCGATATATATCTGCACAAATTCGCTGCTAAATTGTCGGTGGAGGTAATCGATAACTACTTCACGCTCATTACCCGAATAGCCGTATTTGTTCACATCAGCTACCAGTGCAAACAGACGCATTAAAGATTTTACAATCGATTCATTCATACATCAAAAAGGATGAAAACAAATAAGCTGTTTCTGTTGGGTTTCCCGACATTATTGCATTTAAAATAAATCAATATAAGAAACTCAAACCGAAACAGCTTATTCGATTCAGAAAAATGATTATTTATCTATGAAACTATGCTTTTACGGGCATTGGCTATGGATTTTTTAATAATATCCAATTGTTCTTTGGTCAAACTGGTTCCTGCCTGAATGTAGGCTTCCTGAATTTTTTTCAGCTCAGGCAACATTGCAGCCACATGGTCGCTTTTTTTATAGTCGTCAAGTAAACCCAGAAGTTTTTCAAGCGACGATCTTTGTTCAAACATCAGTTTAACGATCTCGGTATTATCATAAGTATATTCAGAGATGTGGGTTGCAATATACATGCTTTCTGTCCAGAATCCGGCAACCATTAATGCGGCAAGCTCAGGCGAATTATTTTCATTCAGGAATGTATAGGTATCATAATAAGTTTTTGTAATAATATTCACCAGGGAGTCTTTGTCCCGTGCAACTTCCTTATTCTCATCCTGTAATAAATAACTATAATCGACCGTAATCCCTAAATCATCCACTAATGTTTTGGTTGCCTTTAAAAATACATTGGCTTCCTGCTTTTTGTTATAATTTACAGTATAACCCAGATCAGCGGCAAACACACCTAAATTAACGGCCTTATCCTTTTCTGTGATGTATTTATCGGCATTCTCAGGGGCATTCAATACTTCGCCTTCATAACGGGCGCCCATTTCATTTAGCATGTTTGTAAGCTCAAAAGGTGATGGCAATGGATATACTATTTCTTCTACTTCGCTTTTCACTTCCGTTTCATCCATTTCCTGCATATCAATTTCATCATCCTGTGTCTGCTGATCTTTTTGCTGTGCGGTCTGGCATGAGTATACCACCATAAATCCGGCAGATATCATAACATAAAAGGCAATTTTTAGTAGCTTCATACTTTACTTTTTAAGGTTTTTTGTTAGCACAAATATAATAATTTATTATTGCCATGATGTGTTCGGATGATACATTATATATTTGCTTTTTAACAGGAAATTCCTAATAAAAAGATTGGTTATGAGGAAGAATTGGCAAAACCAGGGATGATGTTATTCAATTAATCAATAACATTTAAATTTTATGCACGGTTTTTACTTTAAACAATGCTCATGATATGAACAAAACCAGATTTGAAACCGATGCTATCGGAGAAATGCAAGTACCGACAGATGCGTTATATGGTATACATGCCACCCGTGCACGCGAGAATTTTCCGCATGGTTCACGATTTTCAGAAGCCTGGTACCGATCAATAGGTCTTGTTAAACAAGCCTGTTATATTACGTTTAAAAAATATATTGAAGCGGCCCATCACAAGTATCCCGAAAAATCGCTTCGGCAATCCATAAGCCCTGATCATTTACAGGTACTTACCGAAGCGGCTTATGAAGTAAGCCAGGGGCAGTATTTTAATCATTTTATTGTACCGGCAGTATGTGGCGGCGCCGGAACAAGTATCAATTTAAATGTGAATGAAATAATTACCAACGTCAGCCTGATAAAGTTGGGTGGAAACCCCGGGGACTACCATATTATTCATCCAATTGAGCATGCCAATATTTATCAGTCAACCAACGACGTAATACCAACATCGCTGCACATTGCGGCCATGCAGTTACTAACACAATTGGAAAATGCTATCAATTCATTGCGCTATGAACTGGAGCAACTGGAAAAAACACATCATGCCTCCATGCGAATTGGTTACACGCAAATGCAGGAAGCCGTACCTACTTCCTTCGGCCGGCTATTCAGTACTTATAATGACGCATTGTCGCGCGACTGGTGGCGTATATCAAAATGTGCGGAACGAATGAAATCCGTTAATATGGGCGGTAGTGCCATCGGAACCGGTTTAACCGTACCACGTTACTTTATTTATGAAGTGATAAAGCAATTACAACATTTAAGCGCTTTACCCATATCCAGGGCAGAAAATTTAAGTGATGCCACCTGTAACCAGGATGAGCTGGTTGAAACTCACGGTATTATTAAGACACATGCGGTGAATCTGGAAAAAATGTCGGGTGATTTGAGGTTATTATCTTCTGATATGAATAGCACCAAACAAATCTCTATTCCGGCACAACAAACAGGAAGCAGCATTATGCCGGGCAAGATTAATCCGGTAATCCCCGAATTTGTGATTAGCGCCTGTCACAAAGTATATGCCAACGATCAGCTAATAACAGGGCTTTCAGCACAAGGATGTCTGGAGCTGAATGCCTATTTACCCATCATTGGAGACACCCTGCTTGATTCATTACAGCTGCTAACAGCCGCTAATCAAAGCATTCAGAACAAACTTATCAGGGGCCTTGTGGTACACACCGAACAATCGCTGCAAAAACTGTTAACAAGTCCGTCGATTACAACGGCTTTGCTGCCATTTATCGGATATGAAAAAGCCTCGGAACTGGCGCATTATATGAAAAGCAATACCTGTACAATCTACGAAGCCAACAAACGTTTAAAATTTATTGACGAACAGAAAATAAAGGAGCTGCTTCATCCGGAAAAATTATTACAGGAAGGTTTTACACTCAAAGATTTGGATTAGATGAAACCTTCACCATTCATGTAAATGGATTAAATGTCACAACATAAAAAGGAGATAAAAATGAATTTAATATCCAAAGTTTTCCTTAATGAAGGTTACGCATTATAAAAC
This sequence comes from Bacteroidota bacterium, assembly GCA_009908855.1. Classification (GTDB taxonomy): domain Bacteria; phylum Bacteroidota; class Bacteroidia; order Bacteroidales; family JAAAOM01; genus JAAAOM01. Next base: position 3,143 of record JAAAOM010000051.1, on the reverse strand, counting down.
CGAATCTCATTGTATTCGTGAGCACCCTTCGGGAGTTTCGCCGAATATGATTATAAACAAAAATGAACATAAGGCAACAGCCGAACCCGCATTTAGCGGGAGCGCTCGTGAATACCATATAAAATAACAATGGGTTAACAGCTACCAAATACATTGATCGGTAATAAGAACGGATAAATTATCAACACATAAAAAAGATAATCTTGTGAAACGCGGAAAAGAGAACAAACCACATATCGGTATCTTTGGCAAACGTAATGTGGGGAAAAGTGCTATTATAAACAGCCTGACGGGACAGGATATTGCCATTGTATCGGATTATGCCGGCACAACTACCGATCCGGTAAAAAAATCCATTGAAATACCGCAGATCGGCCCTTGTGTGCTGATCGACACTGCCGGTATTGATGATGAGGGTATATTGGGGGCTGCAAGGGTGAAAAAAACTGAACAAATTGTTAAACAGGTTGATCTGGCAATTCTGGTCATGACCCAAAATCAATTCGACCAGTTTGAAATACAATTACTCGAAATTTTCAGTCAACATGAAATACCGGTAATTATCGTCCACAACAAAGAAGATGTGGAAGTACTCAGCGATCAATTAAGGAAAAATCTTATTGATAGGGGTTATGCCACGATCATAGGATATTCGGCCATTACCCATAAAAATAAATCGTCATTCATCCAGGCTCTTAAAAAATCCATCCCTGAAAATGTTTACATCAAGCCTTCGCTGTTGGGAGGAATATTAAGCTATGGCGATATTGTTCTGCTTATTACACCCATTGACATTGAAGCCCCCGAAGGAAGAATAATCCTGCCCCAGGTACAGGCCATCCGGGATATCCTGGACAACGATTGTGTGGCCATCGTTTTGAAAGAACGGGAAGTGGATGTCTTCCTGCAAAAAACCGCCATTCAACCCAAATTGGTTATCACCGACAGTCAGGTATTCACCAAAGCCGATGCATCCATTCCCAAAGATGTTATGCTAACCAGCTTTAGTATTATGCTGGCACATTATAAAGGCGATTTTGCAGCTTACCTAGAGGGTACGCCATCCATATCCACCCTTCAGAACAATGACCGCGTTTTGTTGCTTGAGTCATGCACCCACCATGTTTCCTGTGATGATATTGGCCGGGTGAAAATACCCCGGTGGATGAGCCAGTTTACTGGTAAAAAACTGCATTTTGACGTGGTGGCAGGGTTAAATGATTTATCAAGAGCCATTGAAGATTACGCCCTGGTTGTGCAATGCGGAGGTTGCATGGTTACCCAAAAACAACTGCACAACCGGTTAAAATCGGCAACGGATAAAAAAATTCCCATAACCAATTATGGCATGGCCATCGCCTACTTACAAGGCATATACAACCGGGCCATCGGGCCGTTTGTGAAAAATAACGCCCATATTGATTATCTATGATCAAATTCGATTCCCTGTTTCTTTAAATATTCTCTCTCTGATTGATTCTGCAACAAAGTTGTTTAATGATACTTTTCTATCCCCGTCTGCCGGTATCTTTCGGTAGTATTGGGATATTTATGGCCGGCAAAATTTTGTACCAGGTGCCAGTTTTTTAAAAGGCTGGCGATTACCGTTTAACGGATGGTTATGGTATTTCAATTCCGGTCCGGAAATTGGTGTATGGCAGTTTTCAAAAGGAAGCTGATGTCTTTGTATCCGGGAGTCCGATTGGGTATTTAATTCGGGGCAATTGTTATCCCCTAAACTTATAGGTTATTTACCCGGACGTTAAAATGTCTTGAATCACCCCATTGGTTGTAGCCAATGGTATGATCGGTTAAAGCAACGCGCATCTCCAGACAGCTTTTGCAATCTTCGGCAACATCGTCCGTGCATGGTTTATTGTCGTACAGTTTATAGCTATTCCTGAAAACACCCGGTGTTATGTTGGGCATAATAACATTGGCTCCCGCCATTACGGCTTTTTCCCGCCCCATTTTATCGATGGCCTGCATGGCTGTTGCTGCAGCAATATTATTATCCGGCATTAAAATACGCAACAGGGCAATCATTTTTAGAGTCAGGTCAAACCGGTCTTTCAAAGGCAATAATTCGCCATTAAACCGGGATAATGGTGTTTGTTGATGCTCAATGTAAGGCCCCATACCCACCATATCGATATCAAATTCTTTCATAAATAACAGGTCATCTGCCAAATCGCTATATGTCTGATTGGGTAGACCAACCATCACACCCGTTCCAACCTGGTACCCCTGCTCTTTTAATGACTGCAGGCAGGCTATTCTTTTTTTAAAAGAATGCTGATTATCAGGTGGATGTATAAACTCATACAAATCAGGGTTGGATGTCTCAATGCGTAATAAATAACGATGTGCCCCGGCTTCAAACCATTTCCGATAGGTTTCGGGAGTCTGTTCACCGCAGGACAAGGTAACACCCAATTTATTACCCGACAATGCTTTAATTTCCCTGACTAATTTGGTAACTTGATGGATGAACCGGGCAGAACTGTTTTCGCCACTTTGTAAAACCAGTGAACCATAACCGTTATCATAAGCAAACCGAGCCGCTTCCAACACCTCATCATCACTTAATATATACCGACTGAGATTAACATTGCTCCTGCGAATACCGCAATAAAGACAGTCTTTTCGGCAGATATTAGAATATTCAATTAATCCGCGAAAATAAACGATATTTCCCACTTCCTGTTTTTTCGTTTCAGCCGCCTGTGCAAACAGACTTTCTCTTGCCTCACCGGTTGCCAGTAATGCTTTTATAAGTTTTCCGGCTGTAATCTCATGTCTTATAATCTCAGTCATTTTCTTAAAAATAAATATCCCTCTGTCCTTCTTTGATCTTATTTAAACGATTTCGCAATTCGCTTACAGGCTGGTGTTTTTCCAGTTCAACAATGTTTTTCTCAATGGCCTCCCATCCTTTTGTTTTTGTGTCATCAGACGCATAATCCGACAAATATTCGGCCAATGTTAACATGGCATTGGGTGAGCAAAAACGCTTGATAAAACCGGGTACCGAAAATTCCATAAAATGCTCACCGGTTCTTCCTTTACGGTAGCAGGCGGTACAAAATGAGGGCATATAGTTACCATCGAGCAATTCATCAATCACTTCGTTGAGCGACCGG
>JAAAOM010000017.1 GCA_009908855.1 Bacteroidota bacterium | reverse complement strand
TTTTCGATCTTTGTATACTCAAAAGAGGATTGGAATACTAAACAAAGGATATCTCCATTTTATCATAATGTAACAAGTGACGGTATTCAACTATGAGACAAGAGGAAAGAATTGAGTATGTAAAATATCGAATTGATTCAGCATATAAAACTTTAGATGCAGCAAAAGTATTATAACCGAGAATGGATTTTGGAATTCGGCTGTAAATAGATTATACTACTCAGTGTTTTATGCTGTAAATGCTTTACTAGTAAACAACGAAATCATCGTTAAATCACATTCATCAACAAAAGGAGAATTTTCCAGATTATTCATCAAAACCGGAAAAATTGATAAAAAATACGGCAGATTATACAATGAGCTTCATGATTGGATTCAAAAAGGCGATTATGAAAATATTTTTGATTACGACGAAGCATCTGTAGTTCCACTAATTTTGCCAGTTGAAGAAATGATAGATTTGATTAATAAAGAAATCAACAACGCCTTATAACAAGCGCTCATAGCACATAGCCGGGCGAAAAAGTAAAACTTAACGATTCAAACCCGAATTCCCCTATATTTCCTGCTGCCAACAACTATTATTCATTTTGATGCCACGAATTGGTAAGTATTTCAGAATCGGAGTGAAAAAGCTCCTTTATAACCTTTTCAATGGTCAGAAATTTAAGTTGAATTTCCTGGTTTTCCAGTTCGGGTTTGGAACCTGCGGTAATTCCTGAACCAGCGAATAAAGAAATGTGGTCGTGAAAAAATCTCGCACAGCGTAGGTTTACATATAGGTCTAAAGTGGAATTAATATTGGTAGTTCCCAGATAACCTGCATAAAATTCCCGTGAAAACGGTTCGTTTTCTTTAATAAACTGATGGGCATCCGATTTTGGTGTACCGCAAACAGCAGATGTTGGATGAATTTGTTCCAACAGACTGGTGGCCTTATACAATTGATTTTTATGAATATTAGCTTCAAAAACGGTTTTCAGGTGAATTAAACTTCCGGCCTGAACAGTTTCGGGTCCGTTGGTGAAATAGTTACTTATATCAGCCGCTACAAAGGAATCGTGAATATTTTGGACAACAAATTCCTGTTCTTCATATTCTTTATTTGTCCAAACGTCATCTTTCTCAGCCTGGTCGAGTGTTTTAGTACCTGCAAGCGCAACTGTCTGAAGTTTTTCACCATCAATTTTTAAAAGCGTTTCCGGGCTTGATCCCAGCCATGTGCCTACCTCGGGGAGTGAAACCAATGATACAAATGCCCGTTGATATTTACTGCACAATCGCAGAAATACATCTATCGGATCAATAGCATGAGGTATTGGTATATCTTTTTTTTGGCCCAGAACCACTTTTTTAAAGGATCCATTCTGTATTTCTTTCAATGCCCTGTCTACACTATTGGCATAATTGGGATAAGCAATAATTTCATTTTTTGGTTCGCAACCATCAAAAAAACCTGGTAAATCAATTTGTTTTTTCGAATCATTCAAATGCCCGGATAATTCACTGAATATTTGATCAGTTTTGTTGTGGTTGTTTTTAACCTGAATCGAATTTTCTTGATTATCAATGCTATATAGTATGTCAGCCGGGACAAAATAACTTTCATTATTACTAAAATTGTTAAAAGGACTAAAAACAAAGCCCGGAGTGGTTTTTTCTATGGTAAGTCGGTAATTGGATACCAACTGATTACCTATAATAGCCTGAATCTGTTTATTGTTCGGGCACTGATAAAACACAACAGGCAGGTTTAACCGAACTGCTGTCGTCAAAAATGCCTGCAGAATCTGAGAAACGGGTAAATGATGTATTCCTCCCTTATATGCGCACTTCGTATTCAACCCCATTCAAAATCTATTAATTTAGCGTTACAAAATAAACATTACTCGTCTGATTAAGCAAATTTTGTAATTCTTTCCTTTTTAATTTTCCGCTATCTGTACGGGGAAAAGAATCCATTACCGCTATCTCTTTTGGTCGTTCCAGATGACCCAACCTGTTAATCAGTAAATTATTAATAGTAACAAGTGCTGAATTGTTTGGTTTAGGCATTTCAATAACTAAAATGAGTTTTTCTCCTAAATTATTATCATTCATGGCACTAATTGCAAAGGGGTATTGTATCGAATCAATTAATTTTTGCTCAATTAGTTCAGGAGAATGTTTAATGCCACCTGAATTTATGATATTGTCGAATCGACCAATCCATTTAAAGGAACGGTTACGAATATCAACCAGGTCATTTGTTTGAATGGATTTTTGGTCTGTATCCTGTGTAAAATGTATGGTCAGACATTTTCTGTCATCCTGGTCAATTTCAAATCCATCCAGTAGCTGAAACCAATCGGAAACATCGGGCCCGTTTAAAGATTTAATGGCTATATGCGAACAGGTTTCTGTCATTCCGTAGGTTTCAAAAACACCTGAAGGGAGTTGTTGAATTTTCCCGAAAAGGTTATGATTAACGGGTGCTCCGCCAATAATTATTTTTTTTATAATTGGTTTGTCCAGGTTCATATCAGCTAACGATTGTGTTAATTGATGAGGAGTCAGAGCAGCAAAATCGATGGATTGGGTAATATTTTTAAGTGGAGAGGCGGTGGGCCAGCTCAGCCAGAGATTCAAACCGGTAACAAAGGCACGGACAATCATCATTTTGCCTGCGATGAACCTGGCCGGTAAACATAATAATGCATGGTCACCTGGTTGAAGGTGAAAATATTTTTCGGTTCTTTTAGCGGAATTGATTAAAGCCTGTTTGGAAAGTTTGATGAGTTTGGGAGCACCGGTAGTACCGGAAGAATATGCGGTAATATATGGTTTTTTATCTATCAGCTCACCGATAAATCTATATACATCTTTTTCCCAGTCCGGAACAGATGGGGCGTAAACTTTTTCTGAAACCAGGTTGTACAATTGTTGTTTATTGCAGGTTTCTCCATTTAGCGAAATACAGTTGAACATACTGATTTATGACTTATTTGGATTGAAATACAAATATTCTCCCTTCAAATATAACGGACTTTCGGTGTTGTTGGTAAATAATTGGCCAGTGCCCAGTCCATGATAACCTTCTTTATTCAATAAACAGGTCCATTGAGCAATGGCGTTCAATCCTACATTTGATTCAAGGGCTGAGGTTATCCACCAGTCTATGTTCATCTCATGGGCCAAATCAATCCATTCTTCACAGTGATCAAAACCACCCAGTAAACTTGGTTTTAAAATAATGATCCGGGGTTGGATTTCTTCCAGCAATTTTCTTTTTTTATCACCATAAACGAATATTAATTCTTCGTCCAGAGCAATAGGGATAGGGGATAGCTGACATAATTCATTCATTTTCTCCGGTTGCCGGGGTTGAATGGGTTGCTCAATGGAATGGATATTAAATTCAGACAATTTTTTCAGTTTTTCCAATGCATTTGTAACGCTAAAAGCTCCATTGGCGTCAAGACGCAGTTCCAGTTCTCCGGCCGGGAATTGATGGCGCAATTTCCTGAGTATATTTAATTCTTCTTCAAAATCAATGGCACCAACTTTCATTTTCAGGCATCGGAAACCATTATTTAGTTTATCGGTAACCTGTCGGGTCATAAATGAGAAATCTCCCATCCAAATGAGCCCATTGATGGGAATACCTTTATCTCCGCGTGTAAACGAAGAAGGGAATAGCACATGATCCGAGTCCATCGCAAGGTCTTTTCCGGCCATATCCAGCGCGAAATTCAGGGCAGGGAATTGATGGGCATTTGTAAATTCAAAATTCTGATAACGATTGATTTGTTCACATACCTGTTGTATTTCTGATTCTAACCGATCCGTATCATCCGGACTCAGGCCGGGAAGAATAGAGCATTCACCGATACCCTTATGTAGCGGATTAGCATCATCCCATAGATGAATAAACCAGGAATTCTTACGGTGTAATGTCCCCCTTGAAGTGCCGGCAGGCTGTTTAAAATAGAAAGTTTTTTTTTCGTAATCAGATTTGAACATAATTGGTGAGTATTAACCCTACTCCCATGTGCACTGAAAAGAAGAATGTCTCTATGGATAAGCGCTTTAAAAACGGGTCGAATAAGACGGGTTCCTGAATATTCACCAAACGATATAAATTGCGCAACATAAAAGGAATAGGAAGTAAAAATAACAATTGCACAGCTCCTTTATAATGCCTGAAAATAAAAATACTACTGGTAGCAATGGCCAACAAAATAAGTGAAATTTGATACAGCTTAGCTGCCTTTTCACCAATACGCACTACCAAAGTTTTTTTGCCGGCCAGGTCATCTGAAATACGATCCCGCATGTTGTTGATATTCAAAACGCCCACACAGAATAATCCCATGCTTGCGGCAGGTAATAAAATATCAATATCGAATGCATTGGCATGTAAAAAGAATGTGCCCCCTACACCAATGATTCCAAACCAGAGAAATACAAAAAAATCGCCTAATCCAATGTACCCATAAGGTTTATTTCCGATGGTGTATTTTAAAGCTGAAATTATCGCGCCTAATCCCAACACAACAAATAGCCATAAATAGGTGCTTTCAACATTTTGTGTTCCTTTAATAATCAGCCATATTCCTGATACCAGTGAAATAATAACAGATACCGCAATGGCTGTTTTCATCTCCCACACTTTTATTTCCCCGCTTTGCATGGCTCGTTTGGGACCGATACGATGGTGGTTATCCGTACCTTTTATGCCATCGCCATAGTCATTGGCAAGATTAGACAGAATTTGCAGACTTACTGCCGTAATGGTTGTTAGTGCAAAAATATCCCAGTGAAACTGACCATAAAAGGATGCCAAAAAGCTACCCAGTAAAGTACCCGACACGGCCAGCGGCAGCGTTCTTAAACGCAGGGCTTTCAATATGGCTTTGGTTTTAGTATTCAATATCGTTTATTTATATGCCTAATTTAAGGCAAGTTTGGATATTTTGTGTAATCGGGGTTTCTTTTTTCAAGGAAAGCGTTTTTTCCTTCCTGTGCCTCTTCAGTCATGTAATACAACATGGTTGCGTTGCCGGCAAATTCCTGTAATCCGGCCTGGCCATCCAGTTCGGCATTTAAGCCGGTTTTAATCATTCGAAGGGCTATCGGACTGTGTTTCATCATTTGCCGGCACCATTCAATGGTTGTTTCTTCCAGCTTATCAAAAGGGACTACCGTGTTTACCAACCCCATTTCCAGGGCTTCACGGGCCGAATATTGCCGGCATAAAAACCATATCTCCCGTGCTTTCTTTTGCCCTACATGACGGGCCAGATAAGACGAACCGAAGCCGGCATCAAAACTGCCTACTTTCGGACCAGTTTGGCCAAATATGGCATTTTCCGATGCAATGGTAAGATCACAAACCACATGCAATACATGTCCGCCACCAATGGCGTAACCGTTTACCATAGCAACCACCGGCTTGGGCAATGACCGTATTTGTTTCTGAAAGTCCAGGATATTAAGTCTGGGTACACCATCCTTACCTATATAACCCGCATGTGATTTTACATTTTGATCACCACCGCTGCAAAAGGCTTTATCACCGGCACCTGTCAGGACAACAACCCGTACATCCGGATTCTCCCGGCAATGGGTCATGGCTTCACATAATTCCTTTGTGGTATCAGGGGTAAAAGCATTTCGGTATCGCGGGCGGTTAATGGTAATTTTGGCAATTCCACCCCAATATTCGAATAATATTTCATCGAATTCTTTTAATGTTTTCCAATCTGTTTTTTTACTCATGTTTATATGTTTTAAACTGATAATACAATTGTTGCAATACCAGACTATTAGGCTGAAGACTGGTATTTATTTCTAACACTGATATATTTTCTTTGGTGTCAAACAATTTTGGTATCAGTCTGTTCAATTCATCCATTGTATTTGCGAAAGCATACTTCAACCTGCAAGCTTCAGTAAGTAGTTTTAGACTGACCGATTGCGGAGTGGTAAAAAAGGGTTCTGTCTCCTGTAATTGCTTATCGGAGTCAATAATCCTGAAAATATCACCTCCGCCATTGTTAATCACAATTACCTTTAAGTTGGAAGGGAATTTAGTATACCATAGAGCATTAGAATCATACAAAAAAGAAATGTCTCCGATAATAAGAATGTTCATGGCTGTGCTTTCCAGTGCCACCCCAATGGCTGTTGATAAAGGCCCGTCAATGCCGGATACTCCACGATTGGAGTAGTATGTAATTCCCTCCTGTAACTGAAATAACTGCGCGTATCGTACCGGTGAACTATTACCCAGATGCAAATTGCATGGGATTGGTAAATGATTCATTAACAAATCAAAAACTTTCAGATCCGAAAATTCAGATTCCTGTACTATGCGGTGCTGTTTTGAATAGAGTTTCCGGTCCAGTTTCAGTATTTCTTGTTGGTAACTACTGTTTCGGGTTGGCAACTCGGTGAGTTTATCAACAAAATCAACAGGGGCTGTCTGTATTATTTGGGTTAAGGATTGAAATGTATCCTTGGGATTATAATAGCTGGCAACATTCCAATTATGTTTTGGCGGATTTTGCCTGAGTACTCTTTTGGCCTGTTTCGATAATACATCACCGCCTAAACAAATAATGTGATCAGGCAACAGGGGGGTGTTTTCCAATACACAAAAAAGCCGTTCAACCGATGAAATAAAATTCTTATGAGATTGATTGGCCAGGTTTTCAGCAATAATAACAACCGATTGATCAGCCATGAGCTTAACAAGTTGTTCATGCAGTTTTTCAGAGGGATGCTGATAACCAATAATAACCATTTTTTGTTGGCTGTTTTGCCATTGAACGGCCATGTTTTCAGGTAATTGATATTGCCTGGGTTCAGCCTTTGATAAGGAAAACAGATGGATATCCGATTGCTGTGCAGGCAGCTCATCGTACAGAGGTTCATGCAAGGGAACATTAATATGTACCGGGCCCGGTTTATCTGCAAGTGCAATATCCAAAGCTTCACACACCAATTTATTGAAATGCCATAAGTTCTTGTTTGTGTCTGTTTTGGCGGGGAGATGGTAACCGGCTTTCACAAAATTAGCAAATACATTTTGTTGCCGGATGGATTGTCCGTCCCCCTGATCAATCAGTTCCTCCGGCCTGTCTGCTGTAATTACAATAAGTGGTATGCCTTGGTAATAAGCCTCTGCGATGGCAGGTGCATAATTCAATACCGCCGTACCTGAAGTGCAGGCAATACCTGTTGGATTGCCTGATTTAAGAGCCATTCCCAGGGCTATATAGGCAGCTGAACGTTCATCAACCACCGAATGGCATTGTATATGACCATGTTGGGTAAATGCTTTAATGATGGGGGCATTTCGCGAACCGGGTGACAGGACTATCTGTTTCATGCCTTTTAATTGACATATATGTGCCAGGTTTACTATTCCTTGACGGGAATGGATCATGATTTTATAACAGCGCTTAATTTTTTTCAATCGGTTTGATGATGTTCATAACCAGTCCGGTACTGATTACATTTTTTTCTTCATCATACAATTTTACTTCCCAGGTGTGGGTGGATCGACCCAGATGGGTGGGCGTGGCAATTCCGGTTACTGTTCCCTGCCGCATGCTGCGCAGGTGATTGGCACTTACAGAAGCTCCAAATACCGCCATTTCAGGATCGTTTAGTAAAACCACAGAGCCTGCACTACCAAGTGTTTCGATCAACGCCAGCATAGCCCCGCCATGCAGATAGCCAAATGGCTGAATGGTGCGTTCATCAACCGGCATAGTGGCAGTTATGGTCTTATTTTCAAATCCGGTAAATTTTATGCCAATATTGCCAATCAGACTTTTTGTGCTGTGCTTATTTAGTTCGTCAATGTTCATCGTTTCCGCTTTTGCCCTGATTTATTAAAAGGACACTAAATTAATGAAAAATCTGTTGAAACGATGAATATGCTTACCGATATAGAAAGTCTTTTCAATAATTATTCTTCCAATATTCCCGATTCCAGCAAATCCCTCAGGAAAGCTTTGGTTTCATCTGAGGCACGTGTGGGGATATTGAGTGTAACTGAAGATAGTGCCAGCTCATCTTCCAGGGTGCCGATATTGTACAATAAAACAGGAGAAAAAGTAGTTTTCAGGTCATTGCCATCAACGGTTTGACGAAAAATATACAGCCCGGCCTGGTTATGGGTTTCCAGATTGATACTGCCGGTGGCGGGTACTTCACGGGTGGAATTAGCTTCAATTTCAAAGGCACCTGCTTCGGTTCGTACCGGTGAGGAGGTGATGGTATCAAAAATCAGATCAATAAACATACCATCAAATTTAGCATCACGGGCGCCATCAGCCGTGTTGTCAGCTTCTGAATTAATTGTAAACGCAATGGTGTAATTCGAGCGATCTGCATATTTGGATGAGTCTTTTTTCATGAGTTCCTCAAAAGATTCGCCATCCAAAGCGCCTTCGGGAAATATAAATTCGTAATCCATTCCATTCATGGTGATGGTTACTTTCCGTAATGCAGCCAGTTTTTGGGCGTCAGAGATGGGATTGTCCGTTTCTGAACATGACAGGCTAATGGATAAAACAGCCATAGCAACAACGACGGGAAGTACAGTTAATATAAAATTTCTTAATATGATTTTCATAATCTTTTTTTTGGGTGTAAAATGCTAATATTACGTAAACCTTTATTGGAAGTTACTTTTTGGGAATGAAGTTTTTAAATGTTTTCACATGACTTAGCGGAATTTGAAATTTGCCGTACATGATTAGCACAGCCATACCAATTAGCAGCATGCCAACAAATGTGTACCAGGCAGGATATTCTTCAGGTATTAACAACCAACTCAGAATAGCTCCCAGCACGGGTATTATAAATTTCCATACGTTAATTTCAGAAACCTTTACTTCAGGACGGCTTAAAATCGTAAACCAAAGGGTAAATGCTCCCGCTGATAAAAAACTTAAATATACCAGTGATATATAGTAGGGGTAAGGTTTTGGGGTGAATTGTGCACCTTCAGCAAAAAGGGACACAATAAATATGATGAGTCCGCCCGTGAAAATCTGTATCGCATTCAGTAAAAGCGGCGACATACCAATTCTTTTTTGAGATACAAGAATATTACCATAGCTACCAGATAAACTTGCACAAATAAGCATCAGAATACCCATCGTCACCGAATGAGGATTGTTGATATCACTTTCTTTTACAAAAGACAGTATTACAATTCCCAAAAAGCCGGTAATAAGCGCAATGGCTTTTTTAGGTGTCATTCGTTCCGACTGACCGGTAATAAAATGAGCCATTAGTGCAACAAATAAAGGGCCGCCACCAATAATTACCGCCGTTACCGCTGCAGGTACACGACTGATACCCTGGTAAAATAATGTATACATTATGGCAGTCTGGAACAAACTGATAATTAATATCCGTCTTTTGTTTTTAAGGGCTTTGTTGAATTCAATGCGAAAATTATGGCATAAGGGTAATAGCATAAGTCCCGCCAGCATAAACCGCAATCCGGCGAATTGCAAGGGCGTCGTGTATTTCAACCCGATTTTAATCCCTGCAAAAGCAGAAGACCATAATATACAAGCCATTATTGCAAGGGTAATACTGTTATTAAAAAAAGGGCGTTCAGGCATATTAATATAATTAATCCGCAAAAATATATGATATGTAATTATATAAAACGTTTATGGTGCATTTGAAAACATATTTAGAAAAATTTTCAGGAAAGATAAAATCCGTTAAAACCTTTTCCCCACCACAAAATATTCCGCAACTTTGTATCCGAATGAATACAAAAATAAATGTTTTTTATTGAGAAAACAGTCGAGTTTGACAAATGGCTGAGGAAGACTTAAGAGCTAAAGCAAAAATATTATTTCGGATTCAAAAACTTGAAAATGATGAACATTTTGGAGATTGCAAACCTGTAGGTGATGGTATTCGAGAATTAAAAATAAATTATGCTAAAGGTTATAGAATTTATTTCAAAGAAAAAGATGGTAAAATAATTATTTTACTTATTGGTGGGAACAAATCAACCCAACAAAAGGACATTATAAAAGCAAAAGAGATACTAAAAAAATTAAAGATTTAGAGATATGGAAACTTCAAAATTTGACATAGCAGATTATTTAGATAATAACGAAATGATTGCAGAATATCTCAATGCTGTTTTGGAGGAGGGAGATAATTCAGATATCATTACAGCAATTGGTCATATTGCAAAAGCCATTGGAATGACTAAGATTGCTGAGGAGACCGGACTAAGCAGGCCAAGTTTATACAAAGCTTTATCTGATGGATCAAAACCACAATTTGAAACAATATTGAAAGTATTAAGAGCAATTGGCGGAAAGATAAGAATCAATCCTATGACCGCATAAAAACGCACCATCACAGCATCTATAAAACAAGGCAAGGTGATGTGGTGTGCGGGCTGCAGTGCACCGTCCCGGCTTTGTTGCAATTTAATACTGAAACGGTACGCAGCTTGCCTCGTTTCATAGCTGCAAAACGAAGTAATTAATTCATTTATAATTTGAATATGTCATTAATAAATTGACATATAATCATATAAACGTTTACAAACGACAACAAACAACTATTAAACGACTGTAAACATTTATTATACAACTAACTGTATGAGGCCGCCTTTACTTTGCTCAAAACTTTTATTAATCATTAAAAACTTTGAGTCATGAAAAATTTAGTAAATCAGGTACAATTAATCGGAAATTTGGGCAGCGCCCCGGAGTTTAAAGAATTTGACAACAACAAAAAACGCGTGCGCTTTTCAATGGCCACCAATGAAGGTTATAAAAACCAACAAGGTGAGTGGGTAAATAATACCACCTGGCACCATGTTATTGCCTGGGGCAGACAGGCTGATAATGTAATGAATAAATTGGAAAAAGGCTCGCGCCTGGCATTGAATGGTAAACTAAGCAGTCGTACTTACGAAACCGCTAAAGGGGAGAAGAAATTTATCACAGAAGTGGTGCTGCGCGACTTCATGCTGATACCCAAAAAAGAAGAGGCAGTGGATTTGCCATTCTAAAATAAGTTGGAATACAATCCCAATTAAGCCATAAAAGCACCAAATCACCTCATCTAATTTTGAAAACTTTGTTTTTTAACCTGAATGTGAATTGGCGCTTTTGTGGCTATTTCTCACATTTTTTCATAATACCTTATTTAATGTAGTCTAATATTTCTTACATTTGGTTCATTCAGGTTAGTTCGCAAAACAAATGTTCAGCATTCATTCTCTCTCTAAAGAATATAAACGAGGGCATTCTATCGTACATGCCTTACAAAACGTAGATTTAAACATTGAATCCGGGGAGTTTATTTCCTTTATCGGGAAATCAGGTAGCGGTAAGTCAACCCTGCTTAATATTTTAGGCGGATTGGATCGTCCAAGCTATGGCAAAATAATTTATGATGATAAAAACTTATCTACCATAACTCGTCCCCAATTGGCTGAATACCGTAAAAAAAGTGTAGGCATCATATTCCAGTCCTTTAATCTAATACGAACCTAAACAGCATTATCCAATATCATGATCGCTTTGGCAATAGGTGGTGTACCGAGGAATCAAAGAAAATCCATGGCCATGGGATTGATGGAAAAAGTGGGATTGGGTGACCGTGTTGATCATTTGCCCTCTGAGTTATCGGGTGGTGAATCACAACGTGTGGCTATTGCCAGGGCGCTGGCAAATAACCCATCGGTCATATTGGCAGATGAACCCACAGATAACCTCGCAAAAAAGCCTTTACTGTTTTAAACAGCATTTTTGGTACCATTGGTGCCATGGCCTTGTTTATTGCCACCCTGGGCCTGGTCAATACAATGGTGATGTCCATTTATGAGAGGACGCAGGAGATTGGAATCATGAAATCCATAGGTGCCAAGGAATCGGAGATTAAAGCAATATTTATTTTAGAGTCGGGAGTAGTAGGCATTATTGGTGGTGTTTTCGGTATACCGCTTGGGTGGGGTATAACGCAGATAGCTGAATTGGTTCTCAAAAGTGGACGATTTGGAGAAATACCAGATGACATTTCATTTTTTTCTTTTCCGCTTTATTTGGTGCTCGCAGCTTTGCTGTTTTCATTGCTGGTAAGTATGATAGCCGGTTTCTACCCGGCACAACGTGCTGCCCGAATAGACCCGGTCGAAGCATTAAGACATGATTGATTTGGCTAAAGTACAAACAAGGCCAAAACTTTCATAAAATTATTAAATTGCCCCAATTAATTTAACAATAACAGATCACCATATGAAAAAGGAACTAAACAACTACAGCCGTAAAATCACACAGGATGATAGCTTACCTGCGGCACAGGCCATGCTATATGCCATTGGCATGGATGATGATGATTTGAAAAAAGCGCAGGTTGGCATTGTAAGCACGGGTTACCAGGGAAACCCCTGCAACATGCATTTAAACAGCCTGGCCAGTGATGTGAAAAGGGGTGTTGATGAACAGGAAGGACTTTATGGACTTATTTTCCATACCATTGGCGTAAGCGATGGGATTACGAATGGCACACCGGGAATGAAATATTCGTTGCCATCCCGTGAAATAATTGCCGATTCGATTGAAACTGTTGTCAGTGCACAATTTTATGATGCCGTAATTCCGTTGGTTGGCTGCGATAAAAATATGCCGGGTGCCATGATAGCTTTGGGCCGATTAAACCGTCCTGCTATTTTACTTTATGGCGGAACCGTTAAAAAAGGAAAGTGGAAAGGAGAGGATTTAAATATTGTATCAGCATTTGAAGCCTATGGTTCAAAAATCAGGAATCAAATTACGGATGAAGACTACAAAGGAATAATAAAAAACAGCATTCCCGGTGCAGGTGCCTGCGGTGGAATGTATACTGCCAATACCATGGCTTCGGCTATTGAGTGTATGGGTATGAGTTTGCCTTTTTCTTCATCCAATCCGGCATTAAGTAAGGAAAAAGGACTTGAATGCGGGCAGATAGGTAAGGCCATAAAAAACCTGCTGGAAAAGGATATTAAACCCCGCGATATTATGACCAAAGCTTCGTTTGAGAATGCCATCAAATTAATCATGTCGTTGGGAGGCTCTACCAATGCCGTTATTCATCTCCTGGCCATGGCCAAGTCAGTTGAAATAAACCTGACCCTTGATGATTTTCAACGAATCAGTAACAATACCCCTTACCTGGCCGACCTTAAGCCCAGCGGCAGGTATTTAATGGAAGATTTGCATAACATGGGTGGTGTACCCGGTGTAATGAAATTTTTACTAAAAGAAGGTCTGCTGGATGGCAATCAACTAACGGTAACCGGAAAAACATTGGGAGAGAACCTGGAGGAAATTGCGGATCTAAAAAAAGGGCAAAAGATCATACGTACTATCGCTGATCCGATTAAGAAAAGTGGCCATATTCGTATTTTATATGGTAACCTTGCAGAGCAAGGGGCTGTGGCAAAAATTACCGGTAAGGAAGGAGACTCATTCACCGGTCCTGCCAAAATTTTTGAAGATGAGTATGAAGCGATACAGGGTATCGCGACGGAAGTTAAAAAGGGTGATGTAATTGTGATACGTAATTCAGGCCCCAAGGGAGCACCTGGGATGCCTGAAATGTTAAAACCAACCGGAGCGGTTATGGGTGCCGGACTGGGAAAAGATGTAGCCTTGATAACGGATGGTCGTTTCTCCGGTGGTTCACATGGTTTCGTGGTTGGCCATATTACCCCGGAAGCTTTTGAAGGGGGTGCGATCGGACTTATTCAGGATGATGATATTATTACCATTGATGCGGTGAATAATCGCCTGGAAGTGAAATTAAGTCAGGAAGAAATTGAAAAACGCCGAAAAAACTGGAAAAAACCACCTTACAAAGCCACCACGGGCATGTTAAAAAAGTATATACAGACGGTTTCAAGTGCATCCGAAGGTTGTGTAACTGATTAATTTACCGGTATAACACGAAGTAGTGATTGTTTTTCTTTAAAATATTGGTTGAGATTGGATTAATGAGTTAATTCCTCGCAAGTTTCTTAATATCTCTCACTTCCAGTATATTATGCGAATAATCTTTGACTACCGCGTTAATCATTGCATGGCCAATCTCATCAGAAGTGCAGAAATAATTTGGAAACAAAGGGTGGCCGATATAATACATCCAACCCACGTATTTATACCAGCTCAAAATATTCTTTGCATATTTTCGGGGTTTAATAAATGCCGGTCTGAAATTATAGGCTTTATGCATCAATTTAACCAGATCGTTTTCGGTTTTGCCTTTCACGCGTGCCCACATCATCCCCTTTTCATCGCTTCGCGTGCCCGAACCGGATATATAACAAAAAATCAACTGCGGATTTGCTGATTTCAAAGTTTCAGCGAAACCGATCGTAAGATCATAAGTGATGTGTCGGAACTCTTCTGTTTTCATACCTACCGATGAAACACCGGCGCAGAAAAAGCAGGCATCATAGCCTGAGAGCTGATCCTGAATGGCTGTGAGATCAGAAAAATCAGGATGTAAAACTTCTTTCAGTTTGGGATGTTCAAATTCACATGGCCTTCTGTTCAAAACCAGCACTTTCTCAATCATTGGATGCTCCAGACAAACGTATAAAACACCTTCGCCTACCATTCCGGTTGACCCGGTAAGAATGATTTTCATATTTATTTACATTTTAATGTTCATACTCAATAAATAATATGGTCTAATGACTGGTAAATTGACCATAACTTATTATTTCCTGCCCATCAGTAATGAAATAACGGAACAAGCCTTTAGACTGAATGATTTGGCCTATTGGATATGAACTATTCCGTAAATCGTCTCTCCAAATGAATTGTCCTTTGTCATTTATAATAGTTATTTGCAAAGCAGATTCAATATTTGTTCGTAAGCTTATTATGGAGCTGCCATCAATAGGATTTGGAGAAACAATGGATAATGCTTTGTCAGATTTGGGAATCTCAATATCAACCGGATTAACAGTTACCTCAAATATATCTGTTGCCGATTTACAGCCAACCGAGTCTATTGCATATACCTTGTAATCGATATTTATATCGGGCCATGCCATAGGATTGTGGATGGTGGTATCTGAAATATTATAATTTGGATACCAGGCAAATCGCAGTGGTTCGATACCGCCATCAATATTATTACCAAGCATAATGGTATCACCTGCATTAATATTAGCCATATAGTCCTCCAGTGTATACATATATCTGGAAAACCGCACAACTATGCTGTCAAATCCTTGCTGGTCATTATAGTCTGTAACTTTTAGATGAAAATTCAGTTGCTTCCCAACAGGATCATTAATAATGTGAGGATTGGCAAGGTTGGTATCATTTAGATAATTGGAAGCATGATAGGTATTTGAACCTATGGAATATTTGGCAGACCAGGTATACCGGTAGGGTTCAACACCGCCTGATACGGTTGGATGACCACCTATACGCGTTGTGTCAACACCCTGTAGACCAACACAAATAACTGTATCATTTCCGGCATTAACCTGTAATTGAGCATTCAGTGTTCCGGTAATAATTAGCATGATGGATGTTATAATAAATGGTTTCATAATTAACTGGTGTTTAGATGATTCAGTTTTTTTTAATAGTTCAGGTAACCTTGTGCAATAACATTTTGAAACATTATTAGAAGTTAGGTAGTATGTGATGTTTGAATAAATTTACAAAAACATTTTTCGTATCTCCAATAAAATGAATAATTTTAATCAAAACATTTTATAAAATGAGAGCATTACTGGTAATATTATTGGCTGGCACATTAAACCTGACAGGATACGCGCAAACGGCGGTAAGTACGTATGATCAACAAAATGTATTTATAAATAAAGGTGACTATTATTTTAGCAGAAATGAATATAAAAAAGCCATTGTTTATTATAACATGGCCTTTAAAAAGGATAATAATTACTATTCCGTCCTTCGGAAGGCCGAAGCATTTACAGCATTAAAACAATACGATAAAGCCGTTGAGTGCTATCGTATCGTATTTAACTCCGATTTACAGGTAACTAACAAACACCGGTTAAACTATGCACTATTATTGCTCGATAACAGGAATATAACCGGGTATGAAAAATGGCTGAGTAAATACAATGAAATTGTGCGCAGTGAAATTTATGATTACACTACATCAAAGGAAGTGCGGGCCAAAATGTACTATGACACTACAATTGTTGTAGTTGATAACGAATTGATATTAAACACCCCGGCATCTGATATTAGTCCGATTGTATATAACAACCAGGTGATTTTTGCATCCAACCGAACCAATTTATTGGGAAGCAACGGAACGGATGATTATGATGTTTACACAGCCGGTTATCTGGACGATGGCCAATTGGGCCGACTGAGCGTGTACAACCACAATTTGAATACTGATGGTAATGAAAGTGCATTGTTTATATCCAACAATGATAAACTATACTTTACCCGCAGCACTGCTGATTTTTCAAGTCCCGAAACTTATGTAGCGTCCGTACCTGCCAATAACAATGCAGCCATAAATGCCAAAAAACTGGTTATCAGCGGATACAATGTTGGGCAACCTGCGTTAAACAGCGATGGAACGAAAATGTATTTTGTCTCTGATGCTGCTGGTGGTTCAGGTGGATTTGATATTTATATATCCCATTTAGCAGGTAATAAGTGGGGAACACCAATTAACCTGGGTGATATCAATACTTCCGGTAATGAAATGTACCCATTCGTATTGAACGATTCTATCTTGTATTTCAGCTCTGAAGGGCATAATAGCATAGGTGGTTATGATCTGTATTCCTTCAACCTGAATCAACGCAATGCCAAACCACACAATTTGGGAAGGCAGGTTAATACAACCTATAATGATTACGCATTAACCTTTTCACCAACCGGTTTTACAGGCTACTTTTGTTCTGATCGTCCGGGCGGATTGGGTAAGGAAGATATATACCGACTGCATTTGGTTGATATTAAAAAGAAATATCCGGCTTATCAGTTTAAACCCCGTCCTTTTATTGAGGATGATAAAATTAATTTATACCTGAGTGATGGCGAGGAATACAACATTACATCAGAAGATAAAACGGGGTTCAACTTCAGTTTTGAGCCTGAAGAACCATATAAAATGGTAATACAACATGAAAATCCATTGGCTGAAAATATTCTTAAAAACGATAAACTCAGCACGGATCAACGTGAGAAACAATTTTTAGCACCCAAACCAAAAGAACAAACAGAAATTCCATTGCAACCCGGTATGAAATATCAGTTTACAGCCGGTATGGAACCAATCAGCAGTATATACAAAAGTGAACTTAAAGACATGGCCGGGGAATACGAGGACGCAAAAAGCAGTACCATTGATCTGACAGCCCTGGCCAAAGAGTTGCTGTTAACCGAGGGTGAAATATATACCATCCAATTTGTTAAAGACAATAGCCGGAAAAAGGATGAAAAAAACGAAGAACCATCGACCCTGGCTATGAACAATGAAACTGTAAATGTAAATGGCAGGGCTTTCTTCATCATGTTGCCATTGGATATTGAAGCGAATTTTAACATCAAAACAGATATCAATCATTTTAAAGAAACATTTAATCCACGCAAGGTAGGAGGTGTACGCGTTGATACAGCAGCTGTTATTGAAAAGAAAGTGGAAAAAGAATGGGAAGGATTTCCGATTCTGGTGAATACAGAAATGTTTAGCGATGTAAATCGGGAAATATCAGCTACCGAGCTGATCATTATCCCCGGTACTTTTTACATTCTGTCACTTACCAAATATTATCCCGGCACCACTGAAGAAGTTGAAATTGTGGTACCCATGACAAAAGGGGTTAGATATAACCTTGGCACTGATGCACTCAACCAGGCTGATTATGAGCAAGCATTGGCAAAAATGGCTGCACAATCCGGTGATCCGAATGCTGAATTAATAGATATTTCTGTGTTATCAAAAGAGCTGGACATTACTCCCGGAGACAGCATCCTGTTCAGTCTTATACCGGCAAAAAAAATGGCTGCACAGTCCGGCGCAAAATATGTAATGTCTACCCTGGATGTGGATGGACGTAAGTATTACGTGCCGAATACCCAAAAACTAAAGGTAAAATTGAAACTTGACGAATCACAAAAAGTAAACATTCAAACCGATTTGGCCCATGTAAAAGAAAACTTTGATCCATCGACCATTACCTTGAATGTAGATACTTCATCCTTAAGCTCTAATATTGTAGAAGAGGAGAAAAAGATCATTACCGACCCCGTGTTTGAGGTTGTGGTCGTTAATTTCGACCTAAACAAGTATGAAGTTCGTCCGGAGGCTAAAACAATACTGGAAGACAAGGTAATTGAAGAACTGAAAAATGATCAAAGACTATATGTAACCATTAAAGGATATACTGATCCAATGGGAGATGCGGCATATAACGAACGGTTATCCAGAAATCGGGCGCAGGCCGTCAAAGACTATCTGGCCGGTTATGGTATTGGTGAAAATCGGATCCGAACCTTCTCATTTGGTGAGACACAATCCTTGCAGAAAGGAAAAGATTGGGATGAATTATCCGAAGAAGAACTTCAGGAACACCGAAAGGTAGAGATTGTGATGTATCTGCCTAAATAACCGGAAATACTGTTGTAACCGGATGATTTATGGCCATGGCACTACATTAAATGAGATGGTTGAGTGTAAGAATTAACATGCATTTTGCAGCGTTACGCTATTTCTTCTTTTGACTTTTGTCAATTAACGATTGATTTATCGTATACTACCTTTTCCGGCACTAACTTTTATGAATTGATTGTGCCCTGTGTGAACAGCGGGGCACACATGATATAATTTAAAATATGCAAAACTGTTAATGGAGGTGAGTTGCATTGACTCCTATTATTACAAACATTGGAAATTTAGTATTTTATGAGAAATTTTGTATTTCAATGTCAGATTGAGAAGAAAGGTTAATTGCTGCCATAAGGCAGGCAGCTAATATTGGTTATAAATTTTCGGTGTATGAAAGGGAAGATAAATAAGGAACATAACATCCGTTTAATTGATAAATGGTTAGGGGATTCTGAAAAATATGGTATTGAAAAAAAAGCAGTTGGATTATTTTGTATATTTCTTGCATTTATTCTGGTGGTATTGGGCACTCCGCAAAACATCATGTCCAATGCCTATATTATAAACAAGGTTTTAACATTACTAGGGGGAATCGTATTCCTCATACTTTTTTTTCTGGTACGCAAAGATGTTATCAACCCCCGACATTATTGGCTGGTTATACTGCCCACTATTCCAATTTTGAATGTCACCTATATAACTGATGAAGGTATAAGTGGTGGTGCAATTATTTTTTGGTTTGTAATTATCATATTTATATCGGTAATCCCTGGAAAAATAAGGTGGTATCTTTTTGGGTTTTCACTCATTAATCTTACCATACTGGCATTGTTCGAATTGCATAACCCTGAGAAAATAATCATGTTACCAACCTGGGTTGATTCATGGTTAAACCGATACTGTTCATTGGTTGTAAACCTGGTCTTTACCTTCATTATTGCCAGTTTTACCATCCGCAGCCATCATGAAGAACGGCAAAAAGTAATTGAGCAAAATCGAATGATAGAATATCAGAAAAATCAGATTGTTGAATTGAGCGATCTCGAAAGGGACATGAACAATATGAAAATGGATTTTTATACGCATGTTTCCCATGACATTCGAACGCCCCTGTCGCTTATTACAGCACCTGTCGAGAAACTACTGGATACAGAAACAGATGCATACAAAAGGAAATACCTGCAACATATACAACAAAATGCCAAAAACATTCAAAATCTGGTGGAACAGGTGATGGATTTACGGAAAATTGATGTGAAAGAGTTAAAGTTATACCCCACCATGAACGATGTAGTATCTTTCACGAAGAATGTAATGCTATCATTTGCTGATTTGGCGGAAAGCAGACAAATTAATCTCAATTTCCGGTCTGAATGGACTGAATTTAAATTTCTATTCGATAAAGAAAAATTGGAAAGAGCGTTAACAAACCTTATATCCAACGCCATTAATTTTACTCCAGGGAATGGATCAGTTGAGGTGATTTTAATTGTTCAGGACAATATGTTTAACATTGAGGTAAAAGATTCCGGCAAGGGAATACCGCAAGAACATCTTAGCCAGATATTCGAACCTTTTTATCGTGAACCCGATTCTGAAAACGGTGCAGGTATTGGTTTAACCATTGTGCGTGAATATATTCATTTGCATAAAGGCAATATCAAAGTTGAGAGTCAGGTAAATAAAGGTACTTCGTTTATTATAACATTACCAATTGGTGTTGACAACCAATTTGTAAACAATGTTACATCGCTCAATTTTAAGGAGAGAAATGACGATATACTTGCTTCAACCATGAAACATCGTTCGTCAACAACCAGATATAAGCTGCTTGTTATCGATGACAACAGGGACATTGTTAACTACCTCAGACACGAATTATCTGACAAATATGAAACACTCAGTGCTTATGATGGCGAAGCAGGATTTCAGCTGGCAACTGAGAAGCAACCCGATCTGATTATTTCCGATGTAATGATGCCCCGGGTTGATGGCATTGAATTCTGTAAACAAATTAAACACCAAACAGATACAAGTCATATCCCGGTTATACTATTAACTGCGAAAGTTGCTGAAGAACACCAAATTGAAGGTTATCATTTCGGCGCTGATGCTTATGTTACAAAGCCGTTTAACATGAAAATATTGCTGGCGAGGATTGAGAACATAATTGCTCAACGTGAAAAGCTCCATAAACATTTTGCCAATAGTACAGAGGAGATTATACCTCGGGATGTTAGTCGTACTAAACCAGACCAGGAATTTTTGGAAAAAGCCTACCGGTTAATACGAGAAAACCTGAATGATCACCATTTTGGTGTGGCTGAATTAGTTGATCAAATGCATGTAAGCCGATCCCTGTTACATGTAAAATTTAAAAAATTGGTAAATCTTTCTGCCAGTGAGTTTATAATGATAGTGCGATTGCGGTCAGCCGTCAAAATAATGCGAAATTCAGCCGACACCATTTCAAAAATAGCCTACGATGTTGGATTTTCTGATCCTACCTATTTCACCAAAATGTTCAAGAAATACTTCAATCAAACTCCAAAGCAGTATAGGTCTTAAAGCACCATAAAACCTGCGTTTTTGAACGATTATACAAGATTTTTAAACCATATTACCATTTTTTAGATGTTAGTTCTTTTATTTTTGAATTGCATGAAATAATAGTGCGCAGGATTTTTAATCAAAGCCCAACCCTGATCATTCTTTTCATTTAAAATTATGGGATATGGATTTAACATTAGAAGAGAGAATTGATGAATTTAACAAGAGTGTAGAACATTTAATTTTATTGTCGTATGCACAATACGATTGCGACAAGCCGAAATTTAAAAAACTCGTACAAAACGAAATTTTTAAGCTTTTAAATGAGCTGGACTGGATTGAGGAAGATTTGGAGGATTCGGAACTTTAACAGTATTGCATAGAGGACATTATTGATTGGTCTGACTACTTTTTTGGTATAGTCGGGCTAATACATTTTATTGTCATTGGCAGAACTATCAGGAATTCTTTGAATGGCATCCCAGTGTTCCACAATTTTTCCGTTTTCATCACATCGAAAGAAATCCATGGTTACATATTCATCTCCATCCGGCCAGACCTGTCGTGTATGAAGGGCTACCAGATTGCCTTCTGCCACTGATCTGACAAATTCTATTCTTTTATTGGGATATTCGTTGGCCATACGCTCAAAGTACTCGATAAACGCCTCCTGGCCATCACCAACCAAAGGATTATGCTGGATGTATGTTTTGCCACCGTACCTGTTCACTGCTTCGCGCGGATTACCCTCGAAAGCGGTTTTATAGTAGGCTATTGCGTTTTTTTTGTTTCGTTCGGTATTAGGCATTTCATTAAGTGTTAAAGTATTGAAAATTCACATTTGAATGAATAACACGAACAATACCAAGATGTTTTGTAGAGGTTTGATTTCCGAAATGGTTTTTATAAATTAATTTAAACTATTTCGGAAATTAGGAATAGCATAACAGCAAAAATGATAAACATAAACATTGAACAATAGCCCTTCTATTATCGTTTTTTAATTGAAACCGATTGTAAAACGCTTAAAAGGAGATGTTTATGAATTATATTCAATTAATTGAAAAGGAACAGGCTGGCGGAGAAATACAAGAGATATTTGAAAAAATTGAACAGCAGTTTGGCATGATTCCCAATATATTTAAAGCCCTGGCTAATTCGGCAACCTCTTTAAAGTCATTTAACAATATGAATGAGATGCTGGAAAATGGAGCATTCACCAATGCGCAGTTAAAAGCTGCCTTGCTGGCTGTTTCTCAGGTTAACCAATGCAATTATTGCCTGGCTGCCCATACAAACGAAGCACAAAGTCTCGGTTATAGTGAACAGGATACCGTTGATATGAGAACGGGAAATATTAACGACTCGAAGCTGAAAGCAATAACACAATTGGCTCGCGAAATTACCATAACCCATGGTCATCCTGAAAATGAGTATGTAAATCAGTTTTTTGAGGCTGGGTATACCCGCGAGCAATTTACTGAACTCTTTACAGTAGTGGCTATTAAAACACTTAGTAATTATTTCCACAATGCAACCAATTATCCCGTTGATATGCCGGAGGCACCAAAAGTTGAAGAAACTTCAACCATCGAATCTCGGCGTTAGTGTCATTTCACATCTAGTGTATTATTACTAAATAAATTAACTTATACGCCTTTAAGAATATTTATGTTATTATTCTTAATGAATATCTGCAATCGCTCATAATTGAAAAAAGCAATTTTCGAAAATGCCTTGTAAGGTGGTCACCCTGAGCGTAGT
>JAAAOM010000012.1 GCA_009908855.1 Bacteroidota bacterium | reverse complement strand
GAGAAAATTAAATATAATATAAGGGCATTACGAGAGAATTTCTAGTTTTGTTATAAACATGTAAAAACAGTTATGCACAAAGGTCTTATATTATCCATGTTTGGATTAGTTTCACAGGTGTTGATTATTTCTGCCAGGCCAAATGATACATTGGCTAATATGCTTGATGCAGGAATAGAAGCGTATAATAATTCGGAATATCTTTTAGCTGTTGACACATTAAATAATGCACTTATATATTATTTTTCAGAAGATATAAAAGATAAAAACCAATTGCTTTTAATTAATATTTATCTCGGTATGAGCGCTTTTCATATAGGTGATTATTATTTATCTCTTGATAGGTTAAAAGAAGCAGAAGTTATCGCAAAGGAATTACAGAAATCTGAACAATATATATACCGTTATATATATTATAATATTGCCCTAACTTACATTTATATTGGTGAGTACAAAAAAGGGATACTATTACTGGAAAATTCCTTAAAGTATGAAGATAATCTTAGTGATTCCTTATTTGTTATTCACGAAATTGGAATGGCATATTATAAAAAAGGAGATTATCAAAGGGCAATAAAAAAATTTACCAAAATAATCAACAGTCCAACTAATAAATTTGGTTACCTTGATTACACACTATTTCAATGTGCAAAAGCATACAGACAAATTGATAAAAAACAGGAAGCATTAGAACTTCTAAAATATTCGCTTAAAATCAGCCGGCAAAAATATGGGGAAATGCATTATGAGGTGGCTATGGTGTATGAGGAAATCGGAAGGCTGTTAAGTACGAATGCTGGTCATGCGGAAGGATTAAGCTATTTAAATAAAGCCTTAAGCATATACCAGCAATCCTTACCCAATGAGCATTACTTATTAAAGAATTGCAATGCCACCATTGGCGACTATTTCTTTTACAGAAACAACCCGGATTCGGCCCTGTATTACTATCAACAAGCATTGATGCCATCATCCGGGAATTATTTCCAAAACCCCGCATTGGAAAACCGACTGGTCGATCAGTATTACCTGGACCTGCTGCGCAACAAGTCGTTGGCACTGGTAAAAAAATCCGAACAAAACAACCCCCTCAACTATTTACAGGCTGCTGATCAGACGCTGCAACTGGCTTTAAAGGCCATACATTTTCTCAGGCGCAGCTACCAGTTTCAGGAAAGCAAACTTAACCTGGGTATGAAGGAACGGGAGATACTTGAGCTAAACTGCCAGGTAGCCATTGAGCTATTTAATATTACCGGGCATGCGCAATATAAACGAAAGGCGCTGGTACTATCCAATAAAATGAAATATATAACCCTTACAGCCCAAATTAACGAGCAACGGGCCATGGAGAAGGTTTTACCGCCCGAGGTCCGTCAAAAAGAGGAGAATATTGCCATACAAATAGCTTCATACCGTAAAACCATCATGAACCGACAAAACAATGCTGAGGCCGATTCACAGATTATTTCCTATGCCAACAGGCAATTGTTTGACCTGTACTTACGCCAGGATTCACTCATCGCTCTCATTGAAAAAAAATACCCGCACTATTACCGGTTGAAATATGAGTATGGCGCCATTGATATGGATTCTCTTCAGTCAACCCTCCCTGATAAAACATCCATTGTTTCCTTTTCGGTAAAGGATTCCCTGTTATATGCTTTTATAATTGATAAACAAAACATTCATTTATCCGAAACAACCATTGACAGTTCGTTTTTTCATCACATGCAAACTTACAGGGATTTAATGTCCCTTGATTTTTTAATCAGGGATTCCTATAAAAAAGTGGCCTTTGCGTTGTATGCCGATTTGGTTAAACCACTGAAGGATCATTTAAAAGAAAAGTTAATCATCATTCCCGATGAAAAATTAGGCTACCTATCCTTCGAGTCGCTGCTCTATGAAAAGACCGATCATACAAACATGAATAAATGGCCTTATATGCTTAAAAAGCACATAATAAGCTATTCATACAGCTTAACCCACTATTATCAAAGTGTAAACCGGTCTGTACAAGGCGAGAATAAATTGTTGGGTGTTGCACCGAAGTATCCGGCGGAATCAGCATTTTCTCCGATATATGGCGATACTAAAGCGGAAATCGAAGATATATCCAGCTATTTTGATAGCCGGCTTTACATGGGTGAGCAGGCAACCGTTTCCGAACTCTCCCAAAATATGGCCCGATATAATTTGGCCCATATAGCTGCACATGGTATCATGGATACTTCCCGTCAATTTACAGGACTGATGTTTTATCCGGCATTGAATGACACCTCCATACTGTATGATTATGAGATCAGCAATATTTACCTGCCGCTAAAAATGGTGGTGCTTAGCTCCTGTCATTCCGGGGGTGGTGCTTTTGTTAAAGGAGAAGGGATTATGTCGCTGGGAAGAAGTTTTATTGCTGCCGGAAGCAAATCGGTTGTTTTTTCTATTTGGCAATCATACAGTGATGTTGACAAGGTTATTTATCCCCTGTTTTACAAATATCTTTCAAAAGGGTATGACAAAGCCAGTGCTTTAAATAAGGCCAAACTGAAATATATTTCCCGTGCCAAACCCAATCAGGCCAGTCCGCATAAATGGGCAGGACATATCATCATTGGTAATGCATCGGCCATAGAGCAAAAAGGCATTTCCTGGTATTTTTATTTGGGGCCGGCGATCATATTGCTAATAACAGGTTTGTATTTTTACAGGCGTAAGCTGAGGAATTAACGAATTTTTCGCATTACTTTTTTCACCTGTGTTTTATTAGGTATTTCTCTTTGTTTAAGTATTCTGAAACATATCGCTGCTTCCTCTTCCTCATCCATTTTTAAAAAAGCGAGTCCCTGATACCACAGTGCATGGTCTTTGAAACCCGAATCATAGGGCGAATCGATTACATATTGTAAATACCGGACGGCTTCATTAAAGTCCCGGCTCCCTAAAAATGAGATGCCCATGTAAAAATCCTTCACCATCTGATAATAAGGTCTTGAAATATTCACCTCATTCAATGCCTGTCTCGATTTGGTATACTGTTTGTCCTGGTAGTGCACTATAAAGTCAGAAAATTCGTAATTGGCTGATTTGGCCCTGAACGGATATTCTTTGTAATACTGATTATAAATTTGGTCATTGTCTGGCCGGGGAAAGAAAAAATATAATGTGGTACCCATGCACAATACAAACAATATAATAGCGGCGGCTGCATATTTCCGGTAAAACGACAGAATTTTTTGGGTGTTCGTTTTTTCCTTTATAATGTTTAGTTGATTTTTATATGATTCCTGAAGTGTAGGAATTTCAGGATCGACATATCCGGCCCAGGGAAATTTATCACTTCCGGTTTTAACTTTGAAATCCTGTAATTTGTTGGATATATCCCTGAAAACCTTCGATGCACCCAGTAAATGCTCATCAACCTGTTCATCGAATTTTGTCTGGTCATTATTTTTATTCATTATCTCAATGAAATTATCCCAGTTTTCCATTATTTCATCGATCTTACCAGCCCGGAGCGCTTTTTCCATTTTAACACGGATTACCAGTTCATCGAACATTTCAGGGTTTTTGGAAAAATAGGTCCACATTTCCTGGTTATGTCTTCCGGAAATCTTACCTGTCAGATACTGGCTGATGGCAATATTTATCTTGTAAATACGGAACATCCAGCCATTTTTGGGTTTGCTGTTATTTAAATACTGCATGAATGAAATATATTCTAAGTAAATTAGGGTGATATGAAAGTAAACATATTTTTGATAAAAACAAATTAAATATAGAAATATTATTGTTTCAAACGTTATAATCCGGCATTCATGTGTTATCCGTGGAAAAATATCCCAATATGGATATCGGATTTTGTACCCAAAAACTAAAAAATGAACAGGTTTTTATTATAACACACCCCTAAACCCCTCTGAAGAGGGGAATTTGTGGTGTTCATTTTTAGTTTTTTAATACTTAGGTTAATAATATAAAAACCGATAATCATAAAAATGGCATATTTACTTCATATTATTAACTGTTTCTTTAAGAAAATCAGCAAAAGGGCCGGCAAATTCTTTCCGTCGCAAGGCAAATTCAACGGTGGTTTTAAGATAATCGAGCTTGTTACCAATGTCGTAACGTTGGCCTTCAATCGATAATGCCATCAGGTTTTCATGCTTCATAAGCAAACGCAATGCATCGGTTAATTGTATCTCATTCCCTTTCCCGCGGGGTGTTTTTTCAATGGCATCAAATATTTCGGGAGTCAGGATATAACGGCCGGCAATAGCCCAGTTTGAAGGGGATTTATCGACATCGGGCTTTTCAACCAGTTCGTTTAGCTGCATCAGGTGGTCGCTGATCTTTTCTCCGCCAACAATTCCATATCGCGATACCTTATCGCGCGGTACTGTTTCAACGGCTATAATGGTTTGGTGGTATTGCTCGAAGGTATCAATCATTTGCTGGGTAACCGGTATAACCGAATTGATGATTGTATCGCCCAGCAGCACTGCAAAAGGTTCATGTCCGCAATGATCCTTCGCATAGTAAATGGCATCACCCAGTCCGTTTAATTCTTTTTGACGGATGTAGTGAATGTTTGCCATATCCTCAATGTGTCGGATTTGATTGTACAATGTTTCGTCTTCTTTTTCTTTGATGCGTGATTCCAGTTCGGTATTGCGGTCGAAATGATCCTCGATGCTTCGTTTACCGCGACCGGTGATAATGAGGATATCTTCAATTCCGGAGTCCACACATTCCTGCACTACGTACTGAATGGTTGGTGTATCGATAATTGGTAACATTTCTTTTGGTTGGGCTTTGGTGGCCGGAAGGAACCGGGTCCCAAATCCTGCGGCGGGAATAACAGCTTTTTTTACCATAACATTTATATCATATAAGGTTTTATAACTCTTGCATTAATTTTCTTCAGGTTGACGATTAGTTTTTGCAGCATTTCATCATCTTCATAAATACCGATGATTGCGCCGCCGGAACCGGAAAATTTGGCCGAGGCTCCGCAGTTCCTGGCTGTCATAACCAGCTCATGGTTGCTTTCGGATATGTTCATAATCTTGCAGCGTAAATCGAAATTCTTATTAATGAGCTTGTTCAATGATGCATAATTACCGTTTTCAATGGCTTTTTTACCTTCATCGGCGAGCGAGGCAATTTCATGCAGGGTATCGATGGTTTCAGAATCGCCGGCTTCGTAACGTTCGCGGATGTTATTCAAAACTTGTCCGGATACTTTGCTCAATTGTGTTTTATAGGCCAGGTATAATTTTGGCAGCTTATTTGGGTCCAGCGGTATATATTTGCCGTAGCCGTGTTTGTTGAAATAGTTTTTGTCAAAATCCATATACACACATCCTTCATAAGCCTGAATTACCCGGTCTTGTAAACCGGCATTGATACCCAGTTCCTGTGTTTCTACTTCCAGGCACAGACCCGGTAAGATTTCATTGGGAATTTGAATGTTATAAAACCGCATCAGTGCACGCATGGTGGCTGTTACAATGGCACTTGAACCGGCCAGTCCAACCTGCCGGGGAATAGACGACTGATAACGGACGGTAAAATTCTTATTGCCCAGCTTAATTTGGTTATGCTCGCAGTATTCAGTGAATTTCTTAATGGTTGCTTTCACCAGCCTGGAGCCGCCGTAATATCCTGTTTGCTTTACACTATCGAGCAATTGGTAAACATTTCGGAATTTATTGCGGTCCACTTCCTGTTCTTCTATTTCCAGCTCAGGTGTTTCGTATAACGATATCCGTGCGCCAAAATTACGGATGATAACTGATATTGTTTTTCCAAAGTAACCGTCAGAAGGATTTCCTAATAACCCGGCACGCGCGAATGCCCTTGATTCGATGATCATGTTGTTTTATTTCATAATATAGGTATCGGATATTGTACCCAAAAACTAAAAAATGAACAGGTTTTTATTATAACACACCCCTAAACCCCTCTGAAGAGGGGAATTTGTGGTGTTCATTTTTAGTTTTATAATACTTAGGTTAATAACCCGATACTCATTTTTCATAATATGCACGAATATAGACAGCTCATGCGAAATTTAAAAATATTATTGACCATTGGCTTTTTTATAGGTGTAATTGGTGTTGGGTACAATACTGATTCGGTATTAACCTATAAGATTAAAAAAAACGCTTCAGTAACTGTATTATGAGTGTTAGTACGATACTGATAATAATCATAGACGTGACGGGAAAATAGAAACGAAAATTCTCTTTTTCAATGCGAATATCGCCAGGCAGCCGGAAGAGCCAGTTTAACTTATTTCCGCCAAGATACATAATTACCCCGATAATGATGGTAATAATACCTATGGCAATGAGTATTTTGGCAAGTTGCTGCATAAACCTGGTTGGTAATTAATTGCCATAAATCGAATCAACTGGCATTATATCGCTCATAATAACTTATTTTCCACCACATATTCGGCAATCTGAATGGCATTTAACGCTGCTCCTTTGCGTAACTGGTCGCCCACGCACCAAAAGGCAATACCATTCGGGTTGGCCAGATCCTTACGGATACGCCCAACAAAAACATTATCCTGGTTGGCAACATACAATGGCATCGGGTATTTAGCAGCCCGGGAATCATCCTCCACCGTGATGCCTTTGGCCTTTTTAAATGCTTCTTTTACTTCTTCAACTGTTAATGCACGCTCGGTTTCACACCAAATAGCTTCGGAGTGTGCGCGAAGAACGGGTACACGAACACATGTGGTGCTTACCAGCACATCGGAATGCATAATTTTTTGTGTCTCGTAGAAAGTTTTCATTTCCTCTTTGGTGTAATCGTTCTCCATAAATTTATCAACCTGTGGAAGCACGTTAAAGGCCAGTTGATGCGGAAATTTATCTACGCTCAATGTCTCATTGTTCGCCCATTGCCGGGTTTGTTCTTCCAGTTCGTGCATGGCGGCGGCACCTGCACCGCTTGCCGACTGATAGGTGGACAGATAAATTTTGGTAATATGCGACAAATCCTCAATGGGTTTTAAGGCTACCACCATTTGTATGGTTGTGCAATTGGGATTGGCAATGATATTTCGGGGCCTGTTTTTGGCATCCTCGGCATTCACTTCCGGCACAACCAATGGCACATCGTTTTCCATTCGGAAGGCACTGGAATTATCGATCATTAAGGTACCATGCCTGGTAATGGTTGAGGCATAATCAATGGAAGTGCCTCCCCCGGCAGATGTAAGTGCAATGTCTATCCCTCTAAAATCATCGTTGTGTGCCAGTTCCTTCACCTTCAGTGTTTTTCCCCTGAATGTATATTCTTTACCTGCACTGCGTGCTGATCCGAATAATACCAGTTCATCGATATGAAAATTGCGCTGCTCCAAAATGCTCAAAAATTCCTGACCCACTGCGCCACTGACTCCGACAATTGCTACTTTCATTTTTTTGTTTATTTTAGTTGAATATTAATATCCTTAATCACATTCAAAACCCTAAGATCAAATGGAATTTGCGTTTAGGAGCACAAAATTCGCAATTTATTTTGGTTTTCTAAAATATCCGGTGCTTCTTTTTGCCCTAACAGTTCATATACAGGCACAGATCGTTGAAAATTTTGAAGAGAATTTATCCGGGCAATGGGTGCAATCCACACCAAATAATTGGGATATAACAGAAAATCAGGCAATTTCAGGTCTGTTCTCATTACAGCATATTTTCGACAACCAGGATGCCGGCCACGACCAAATTGCATTGAAACATAAACCATTAATACCGGATTCGTTATCAACTATCTGGTCATTTCGTGTCAGACATGGGCAAAATCCGTCTGCATCGAACAACTGGTGTGTATTTCCGGTTTCTGATGCTTCCGTTCATCACCTGACACCCGATTTGATACAAAATGCATATTGTGTAGGCGTAAACTTTACCGGTAATGATGATGAGCTTAAACTGTGGAGCGTGAAGAACGGAATATTGTCAACACGCATTGATACGGATCTGAACTGGCAGGATAGCATTGGCACCGAATTGGCACCATATATTGAAATTCACCGGTCTGTTCAGGGACTTTGGGAATTATTTATAAATATTGAAGGTGATAGCACGCAGCTAACAAAACTGGGACAGGTAACAGATCAACAATCAATGGCTACAACTTCATTTGGTATTTACTATGCCTACACCCAATCTTATGATCGGGCATTGTGGTTCGATAATCTCTCGATAACCGGAGCATTTGTATCCGATACCGTGCCACCTGCCATTGAAGCGGCATATTTTTTAACGGACACGCTGATTAAAATTAAATTTAATGAACCCTGTAATGCTGCCGGTTTTATTCACAATAATATTTTCGGCGGTATTCCCGGTATTGTTAAACATATTGAAACCATCTCAAACCAGGAATGCAGGTTATGGATAAACCCTGAGATCGGGTATGAAAACCCATTAGATATTCATTTGAATGGCATTGAAGATTTATCCGGTAATTTTCTAACTGACACCATCCTGGAATTGAATTATTATCAACCGGATATGAATGATCTCATTATTTCAGAAGTTATGTATGATCCGACTCCTGTGGTTGGTTTACCTGATGTTGAATATATTGAGGTTTTGAATACATCCCCACATTCGCAATGTTTATATCAATGGGAATTGAATGTGGGTGAGGAAAAATGGATTTTACCTGATAAAATCATAGCTCCCGGTGAATATATGATCGTATGCCAGGATGCCGGTACAGAACTGTTTGGAGATTCGATTAGTACCATGCCGTTGTTTACTTCCAAATATAGCTTATCCAATGACGGTGATTCCATAAATATTAAGAATGAAAAGGGTGTTGTGATTAATGCATTTGTATATCACCCGGCAATTCATGCAAATACCGAGAAACAAAATGGCGGATGGTCGCTTGAAATAATAGACCCCCTGAATCAATGTCATCCGGCGATAAATTGGTCATCCAGCAAGCATTCGTCAGGTGGTACACCCGGACGCATCAATTCCGTCCACAGATTCAACCAGGATGCCGAAAAACCAATGCTTAACCGATACAATATATTGGATAGTAAGCAAGTACAGCTTGTGTTTTCTGAACCCATCCAAAAATCAGCGCTTAACACTGGTAATTTCACGTTAAATCCGGACCTTGGCCAACCGAAATATATGCGCTGGATAAATGATACTACGCTGAATGTATCCTTTCAATCTGCCATTGAAAAAGGGAAAGATTATCAGTTATCCATTACTGAAATCATTGATTTATGCGGAAATGTCAATACCACCATTGAAGCCACCATTCAATGGGTAGTAGCCCAACCCAATGATGTATTAATCACCGAAATAATGGCGGATCCCGTTCCTGTTTACGGACTGCCCGAGGAAGAGTATATTGAGCTTTACAACCGGAGTAATTACCCGGTAAATCTGGATAAATGGCAATTATTTATTAATGGCAGTATCAGCAATTTACCATTTTATAATCTTGATCCGGACAATTATGTGGTGTTGGCCAACGAATCGGCACAAAATAAATTTCCGGATTCTGTCAATATGTTGCTGTTCAATCTGCCTGCCATCGCCAATAATGAAGGCGAGATAGCGCTTTTGGATAGTTTGTCAATGGTTATTCATGCAACTACCTATAACAAAAGTTGGATGGCAAGTGAATACAAACAAAATGGCGGATGGTCGCTTGAAATGACAGATATTCATAATCCTTGTGACGGTGAATTGAATTGGCAGGAAAGTATAAATAAAAGTGGCGGCACACCGGGAGAAAAAAATTCTGTTTCCGCTGCGAACCGGGATACCAAATCACCCTTTGCTAAACGAATCGGGTTTACGCACGATTCAATCCTTCGTATCCATTTCAGTGAACCGCTGGATACAACCTCGGTCTCACTTGATTTGATAAGGGTGAATGATGAAATTATACCCCATGCGATCGATTTTGAGTTTCCGATGCGAAGATATATCGATGTCTATTTCACCATTCATTTTGACTCTGCACAATCATATCAACTACAGATGGACGAGGGATTTGCAGATTGTGCGGGTAATCGCAATCAATCGGGCCATACCTTTCAATTTAGTTATCCGCAGCAAACACAAAAACAAGATGTAATAATGAACGAACTGATGTTTAATCCTTTACCTGGTGGCCCTGACTATATTGAAATGATAAACCGATCTGATAAAATCCTGGACCTAAAAGAGCTTGCACTCGTATCGCTCGAATCCGGAAATCAGTTTAAGGAGCCGCCATTGAGCCTGAGTGAGTCGTCGTATCTGCTATATCCTGATCAACTATTTGTGGTGAGTTCCGATACTACCTTTCTTTCCGAAAACTATGAGTCATGTAATGGATTCCGTATTGAAACAACACAGATGCCCTCAATGCCTTATGAATCGGGTGGATTGGCATTGATTAATCAAGAGCAGGTACGAATTGATAGCCTATATTACGATCATTCCTGGCATTCAGACTGGGTAAAGAATGAAGACGGGGTAGCACTGGAAAGGTTAAATCCGAATTGGCCGGGGCAACAGGCTGATAACTGGCGGTCAGGCATTGCAGCTACCCACTATGGCACACCGGGTTGTAAAAATGCCAATTTCACTTCGGGCATGGATAATGAAAGTAAGTTTACCGCAGAACCGCGTTTGATTACACCCAACGCTGATGGCTATCAGGATGAAGTTATTTTTACCTATGCATTACCCGAGGGGAACTATATCCTCCATGCCTGGATTTACAATAGCAACGGACAGTTTGTTGTGCGCATAAAACAGGATGAACTGGTGAGTCATAACGGTTTCTTTACCTGGGACGGCAGAAACAGAAATGACTTGATATGCCCGATTGGAATTTATCTTGTATATGTTGAATTCGTAAGTGAAAGCGGACATGTAGAGGTATTTAAGGAAACTTGTGTAGTGGGCAGGAAAGTACAGTAACAGGAATATAAAATATGTTTTAAACACGCATTTTCAATTATGAGCGATTACGGATATTCATTAATTATTTTTACGGTTTGTGTTCTTCCACATAATTCACCACTATTTTGTTAAACTTTTCAGCATCATCAAATAAAAAATTTACTTCAATGGGTACATAAAAGAATTTATCGCGAGTTTCCGTGAATAATGATTCGAATGGCTTAAACCGTTGCATATCCTTTTCGGTGGTAATCAATACCTTGTTTTTATTGTGAATGTTATTAAAGGTTTTTAAAATGTGATTTACGTCGCTTTGTGTAAATGTATGATGATCGGGATAGCGTAATTCGGTTATTTGTTCCGCATTCAGATATTTTTTAAGCGGTGCCGGGTCAGCAATGCCGCTAACCAGCAAAATATGATGATTCGTAATGGATGTCAACGACTGACTGGTAAAAACACCTACCGCAGTGCCATATTTAAAAGTGCTGAAAAACACGGGCATTGATGCTATCCTGTTGAGTCTGCTGACAATTTTTATTTTTTCCTCCGGTGATAATTCAACGGGACATTTTGTTACCACTGCGACATGCGCCCTTTTAAGTCCTTTTACAGGTTCCCTCAACCGACCGGCAGGCAATAAATAATCGTGGTAGATCAATTTATGGTAGTTTATGAGCACAATAGATAATCCCGGCCTGATATACCGGTGCTGAAAAGCATCATCCAACATAATAAGTTGTAGCTGATTATGTATCGACAATAACCTTTCCACACCAATAACACGTTGTTCACAAACGGCCACAGTGATATCCGGAAATTTGGATTTGATTTGCAGGGGTTCATCTCCCGTGTTTTCGGGCTTATCATTTTCACGGACAATTCTAAACCCTTTAGTACTTCGGCCATAACCGCGGCTTAATACGGCCATATTGAATTGAAAAAGCCTGGCAATATACTCTACGTGCGGAGTTTTACCAGTCCCGCCAACCGAAATATTGCCCACTGAAATAACCGGTATCTCAAATTGACGGGACCCCAGCCATTGCCAGTCGAACAACTTATTGCGTATTAAAACCACGAAACCATACATTAAACTGAATGGCAGCAGGAGCAATTGTGCTTTATTCAGCTTATGGATCAGACCTGGTTTCATGGCAAATTATTGTGTTATATCAAAGACCGCAATGCGTTACTTTATCTCCAGGTCATAAGGTAGTCGGGCCCGGATACCTTTTTGCTCCGTCATGTTTTTAAGGGTTTTAATGTGCTGATAATATTCACCCAGCTCATCTTTCATAAAAAATGTTTTTATTTCCTGCCCCATTTGTTTGAAAATTTCTTCCAAAGGGGTAACCTGTTCCGGCAATTCAATGGTACGGTAATGTTCAAGGTTTGCTTTTTGGGCCGCTATGTCAATAGCCAGGTCGAGGCCGCCAATCATATCGGCCAGGTTATTATCAACGGCATCTTCACCCAGCCAAATACGTCCCTGTGCCAGGCTTTCAACGGTACTCACCGGTAAATTTCTTCCTGCTGATACATGGTTAAGAAAGGTTGTGTATATGGTATCAATGGCACTTTGAATAACCTGTTTTTCGGATGATTCCATCTCCCTGAATGGTGAAAACAGATCGGCATGTTCATTGGTTTTTACAACGTCAACATGAATGCCGGCTTTTTCATTCATAAATTCCCGTATGTTAATGAGCGCGCCAAATACGCCTATAGAACCGGTTAAAGTAGTTGCATTACAAATGATTGTATCAGCCATACACGAAATATAGTAACCACCCGATGCGGCCATATTGCCCATAGAGGCAATCACAGGTTTTTCTTTACGTGCCAGGTCCATTTCTCTTAAAATTATTTCCGAAGCCAGCGCACTGCCACCGGGTGAATTTACACGGAAAACAATGGCCTTAACTGCACTGTCCTTTCTTGCTTTTCGGATGGCAGCGGCCAACCGGTCTGCGCCGATAGTACCTTCATTGCCCTCACCGGTCATAATGTCTCCTTCAGCGTAAATAACAGCCAGTTGATCTTTTGCCAGCCCTTTACCTGAACGGGGTTTAGGGGTATTGGCATAGCTGTGAAGCCTGAGCATATTCAGGTCCTTTTCCGGAGGAAAATTCACCAGCGATTTAAGATAATCGATCACCTGGTCAGCATAGATCAGGCTGTCCACCAAATTTTCTTCCAGGCAGGCCTGGGTGTTATTAATCGATAAATTATCAGCCAGGTAATCCAGTTTATCAACTGTTGATGCTCTGTTAGCGGCTATTTTATCCAAACTGTGTTTCCAGGTACCGTTTAGAAAGGCGGATATCTGTTCCCTGTTTGCTTCGCTCATCTCCTCCTGCATCAATGGCTCAACAGCACTTTTGTATTTTCCTGTTCTGAAAATGGTTGCCTCAACACCCAGCTTTTCCAAGGCTTTTTTGAAATACAGAATTTCTGCACTTAATCCGGTAAATTCAATAAGCCCGGTTGGTGTTAAAAAAACTTTATCTGCTACTGATGCCAGGTAATAACTTTTATAGGAATAGGAATCGGCATGTGCTATCACAAATTTATTGTTGCGCCTGAATTCATCCAGCGCTCTTCTGATTTCTTCCAGTTGAGACATTCCTGCCGGAACAGCGGAAAGATCAAGAAAAATACCCTTGATATTTTCATCGGTACCGGCTTTCTCAATATACAGCAGTATATCATTTAATCCCAGTTGGGGTTTCATTTTTAATTGTCGGAAATCGTAATACTCAAAAGGGTCTTTGGAGGTACGGTCCTTTATCTCGTAATTCAGTTTCAGATACAAAATGCTGTTATCTTTAACTTCAATAGCTTTATCGGATTTTGATAGTGCCGAACCGATCATGGCAACACCTATCAACAGGAGTACACTCGATGCTACAAGCACGCCAACCATACTGGCTAAAACATATTTTAAAAAGCTTCTCATGGGTTATTTAATTTATATGGGTATTGGATTTTGTACCCAAAAACTAAAAAATGAACAGGTTTTTATAATAACACACCCCTAAACCCCTCTGAAGAGGGGAATTTGTGGTGTTCATTTTTAGTTTTTTAATACTTGGGTTAATAATCCGATACGCATTTTAATTTATATTCATCTGTTTCATTTTTGTTTTGATGGAAACATTCATTCGACCAAAAATGTTTTAAAATTTCGTAACACGCAAAACCTGCTGGTCTAATAGTTATACTGAACAGAATGTATCCCTTGTCCCGGCATCATAATTACGCTGCTGCTAAGCAGGAAGGCGGCAACATGAACAGGAATAGGTTTTAGACCTACAGCAATTCGGTAACAACTTGGTCAAGCCTAAAATAAGAACTTTAGAAATAGAAACCAACGATGTATCTTTACACCTTTTTAATTAAACTAAATATGATGAATACCGTTGTGCTGCTGCTTGGCAGTAATCTATATAACCGCACACAATACATAAAAGATGCTGTGGAACATATTCGTGAAAAAGTCGGGAACATTACCCGTCACTCACAATTATATGAGACAGAACCCTGGGGTTTTATAACGGAATTTAACTTTCTGAACCAGGTAATTATCTGTCAGTCAGCGTTAAGTGCAGTTGACCTTCTTCATACTACCAAGCAAATCGAATCAGCTATGGGACGTATACGCAATCCTGAAGAAGGCTATACTTCCCGAAAAATCGATATTGATATACTTTTTTACAATGATGATATTATTGAAAAAAATAATTTAACCATACCACATCCCCGCCTGCATGAAAGAAAATTTACCCTCGTTCCGTTGAATGAATTGTTACCTGATTTTATACACCCCGTGTATCGTAAAAAGGTAAGCGAATTGTTACATGTATGTAAGGATGAATTGACGGTTCATGTTTTTGACAACAACTAAGCTTTGTGCCCATAAGCCAGGTCTCCGGCATCACCCAGGCCTGGTACGATGTATGATTTTACGGTTAATTCGTTATCGATCGCAACCGTCCAAATAGTTGAATTTTTGGTTGATAAATGTTTTTTCAGGTAATTCACCCCTTCTTCACTGGCAATAATGGATACAATATGCGTGTGTTGCGGTTTTCCTTTGTCGAGCAACGCTTTGTATGCCATGTACATTGATGAACCTGAGGCCAGCATGGGATCACTCAGTATTAAGGTTTTATTATTAATATCAGGAGAGGTAATATTGCCAAAGGAAATTTTAAACTCATCTCCTTCTTCAAATCTGCGATAAGCCGATATGAATGCACTTTCGGCCTGATCGAAATAATTCAATATACCTTGCTGAAAGGGTAAGCCTGACCTAAGCAGGGTGGCCAGTACAATGTTTTCCTCGTAAACCGGTACCCTGGCCACTCCTAAAGGGGTGGTTACCTCATAATTTTTATAAGTAAGCGCTTTGCTAATTTCGTAGGCAAATATTTCACCAATACGCTCAAGGTTTCGTCTGAAGCGCATTCTGTCCTGCTGCAAATTTACATCGCGCATTTGCAACAGAAAGTTATTGATGATTGAATTATGGTCGCCTAATATTCTTAACATTTCTATCTTTTTAATCGGAACCAGTTATTTTTTTTCTTGATGATTACCTGACTTTTGGCTTCAATGGTTCCAAATTCTTTAAATAGGTCCGGGTGTTTGATAAATGCACCTGGTTCCATGCTCAAAATTAAATTTTTTTCTGATTTTCCTTTAACATAATGATCTAATAATAAATAAATGGCTTTTTCATCAATGCCTATTTGGTTGGAAGCCAGAAATTTAAGGTGAATTTTGTTTTTACCCCATACCAAAAAAGCCACGGCGCATAATGTATTCTCGCGTGTATAGGCACCCATCATTTGCCCCATACGATAACGCAGGGCTGTTGAAATTAGCAACCGCAGGCGGGCAATGCGGATGGTCTCCACTTCAAACTTAAGATTTTTTTCTTCTTTGTAAAGAAAGTTGATGAATTCGCTCGGGCGCAGGCCATTTAATATCGAGATATTATTTTTTTCGGCCTGCTGAATTTTTTTGCGGGTATCGAAATCATACGAATAGAAAATTTTTTTATAAGGTTTTATTAAATCAAGCTCGTATACCGGCACATGTTTTACTTGTATATCGGTTCGTCGGATAGTATTAAATTTATTGAGGTGTATATGATAAGCGGATAGTTTTTTATTCAGCAGGTCAATAAATTCATTGGTTTTTTGAGTTGAAAGAATTTGCTGGCTGTAAATCCCGAACTGACTCCCTAATTCGGGTGTGTATCCAATAAGACGATTGTACTTTTTATAAGCAAACACCGGCATTACTGTTTTATAATCGTCCTCAATGATTCCATACCAATCGTCATCTAAAATATTCAGGTACCAGGTATAACCAAACACATTGCCATTATATGACTTTTGGATGC
The DNA here is from genome assembly GCA_009908855.1 of Bacteroidota bacterium. GTDB lineage: Bacteria > Bacteroidota > Bacteroidia > Bacteroidales > JAAAOM01 > JAAAOM01. The sequence goes on along the minus strand of JAAAOM010000012.1, from coordinate 116,730 downwards.
AATTGTTCCAGCGTTGGTAGTTGATGTCTTTATTTGCTAAAAATTGTATGGCCAATTAATTATTGTTTTCAAGTACGGTTTACAGATATAACCAAATTACAGGATTCCCTCATCTGCAAAACTATAATATTTGTTTTCACCGATTATAATATGATCGATCAGGTTTATATCCATGTGTATGCAGGCTTCTTTTAATTTATGGGTTATGTTGCGGTCGGAATGACTTGGCTGAATATTTCCCGACGGATGATTATGACAAAGGATGATGGCAGAAGCCAGTTTATCAATGGCAAATTTTAAAATTAACCTTACATCCGTTACTGTACCGGAAATACCGCCCTGGCTTAGCTTAATTTTTTCAATAATCCGGTTGGCACGGTTGAGAAGTAGTATCCAAAACTCTTCGTAGGGTAAATCGGCCAGTACAGATTGCATGAGTTCAAAAACATCATTGCTTGTACTAATTTGCTCTTTTTCCAGCACTTCAGATATTTTTCTTCTGCGGCCAATTTCCAGTGCTGCCACAATGGTTAATGCTTTTGCTTCGCCAATTCCCTTGTGTTTTTGAAGGTCATGCACGGTTTGCCTGCCCAATTCATTGAGATTATTGGCAGCACTATTCAATAATCGCCTGGCAAGTTCAACAGCTGATTCGTCACGGCTGCCCGATCCCAATAATATTGCAATTAATTCGGCATCGGATAGGGCCGCTGTGCCCTTCTGTAGCAGTTTTTCGCGGGGGCGGTCATCACTCGACCAGTTTTTAATGCTGAGTTTTTTATCCATAAACAAAAAAAGCCTTCCCAGGTTATGAGAAGGCTCCAAGTTAAGGAATATTTTTTTTACAGACTATTAACGTGTTTGGCAAGACTTGATTTTAAATTACCGGCTTTGTTCTTGTGAATAATATTCTTTTTGGCCAGCTTATCAACCATTGCTGTTACTTGGGGCAATAATTCTGTTGCTTCGCTTTTATCTTCCAGATTTCTTAAATGTTTCACCGCATTACGCATGGTTTTTGCATAATACCTGTTATGCAATCTGCGTGTTTCGTTCTGACGAATTCGTTTTAATGCCGATTTGTGATTTGCCATCGTATTCTTAAATCTTTTTAATTACCGCATTTTTTTCGAGCCACAAAGATAATTAAAAATGTGAATTATAAACAAGGTTTGATTATATTTATTTATAATTATAGCATTTATGCACTATTTCAGCTTATGATATAACCATTGTTTTGAATTTTCGTAAGAAAAGAATACCAAAAACCGCAGGTTCAATGGCATTGCTCTATAATACGCCGCCCTTCAACTTTGCTACGGGTGAGGTTGAGGACGGGCAGAATAGAAGTCCTAACCAGAGAACAGAAAAATTTGCGGTTTTAAGATTATATATAGGATTTGTTAAAATCGTTAATTATGCTTACTTTAAAGTGGTTAATGACAGTTTAATTGATACATGAAAAATTTTCAACATAATATCCTGGCAGTATTTTTACTCACTGTAAGCCTTTTATGTACCGCAAACACTTTTGCAAGCGGGGATACATTGATCGTTAAGGGCCGTATCATGAATATACAAAATCAACCCATCGATACGGCGCAGGTAAAAATTACAACCAATACATTAATTAAACAATATGAAATCCATAACGGTAATTTTTCGCTGGCCGTCCCCGTTTCACTGGCTGATCAGGAAATAACCATGGAGTTCATGAAAAGCGGTTTGCGCACGCATACAATTACACATTCTATTCCTGCCGGTAGGCTTTTAGAAGATATTAATGTCAGATTATATCCCGGATACCGCATCCTTTTAAAAGGCCGGGTAAGGGTTGGCAATATGCCTCTGGAAGATGTAAATGTAACGATTAAACATGAGGATCAGGTGTATAACCAAAAAACACTGGGATGCTATTATGATAGTGAAGACTATTGGAATTGCCTGTACCTGGGTATGTTTAAAGCCGATATCACCACACAGAATCCAAATGATAGTATTAAAGTGTTTTTTTCAAAATCAGGATATAATCCGCTGCTAAAAACATTAAAATTTGCCGAATATGATGGTGATCTTATGGATATACGGCTTAACTATGCACAATATATCCCTGATTTTCCGCGACATAATCTTAATTTGAAACTGGTACCTCCATTAAAACCTTTGCATATTGGTGCTGATTATAAAGGGTGGTTTTTAAGTATGAGTTATTTACAGCATATTTCTTCGGTTAATTTTTTTAGACGTTTTTCTATCGGCGCTGAATTATCAGTTTCTACCTCTGAATATTCAGATAAATTTAATTTGCTGCCTAATGAAAATGATGCCATTATTGACAGTTTTTATATTGACGGATATGCCGGACCAACCCTTAAGTTCTGGATTATTGAACCACAAAACAGAATGTTTAGCACATACATAGGAAATACATTGGGCTTTTCGTTTAAAACCGGGGATTTGGTAAACCAGCCATATATAGGAACCCGTTATTTTCTTGATTTGTCTAAGGCGATAAGCCTGGAATTAAGGTATTTATCACATCAAATTGAAATCACCGAATTTAAGGGAAATGTGTCCGGATCAGCCATACGATCAACAAAATCAGTACTCAATGAAAAAATCATGGTAAATCTGGGTGTACAGGTTATTTTTTAAAGAGGCTTATTATCTTTACGATCTTAGAAGATTAAATAATCCATGGTGAAAAAAATTCAATTTCTGTTGTTAGCCTTGCTGTTGGTTTCGTGTGAAGACCAAATACTGATTCAGTTTTTAGACCCGGATCTTATTTTTCCACGGGCCATTAAAATTGATGTTGATCCTTACCAATATACCCACAACGGAGATAGTATTGTTGTATTTGGCGATAGCCTGTTTAATGTTGATAGTATTTGCGATACCCTAACCAATGAACCTTTTTTGAAATGGGACCCCACCAATGCTCCTTTTGTGGTTGCGGCCATTTTTAAAAACCCCCCTGTTATCTCAGCGGATAATATGAATATATTAAATCCCGGAGATATTACCTGGATATGGCATTCAGGGCTGGAAGCAGATGATATTGAATCCCGGGAAGGAGAAGTGTTTTATTCAGACGGTAAATACCCTGATGATGAAAATGCAGATTTCTTTATTGAAAATTTTAAGGCCATTCCGAAACCTTTGAATTCAAATACAGTATATTATTGGGGAATTTGGGGCTGGAATAGTGAAGGGAGAGAGGTTAACTACGCTTCCTATCCGCTTAAATTCTTTGTGAAATAGATATTAAAACGCCAAATAATGCAAAATTCAGCGTTTTAAATACTATGTAAGAGAAATTTCATTAAATTAGTATATCTCCAACACTAAAAATGTAATATTTTGGAAACAGAAACAACCCGCTACGTCCTAAAAACAGAAAAGAAAAACAGAATTATCATTGAAGAAGTGAAACAGGAAGAAATTACAGAAGTCTGGAACAGATTGCAGGATCTGTATCGTACCCTGTGAATGATTTCTAACTTTATAACTTTCACTAATAAATACCCAATAAAGGTATTTCTGTATTCATTGCTGTATGGCCTATTCAGTAAAAGTTATTGATTCCCAGTAGTTTAAAAATTCATCAAATAAAGTCCGCGATTGGTGTAATACTCGCATACTTCTGAAAACTGGTTGCGTATATCCTGATAAACGAATTGAAAGGATACGCATGTCACCACAAAAATTTAGAAAAAAAGAGATTTATAAAAAGGGATTTCAAAAAATTGCAGTTGCCGCGCTATTTTTTGGGATATTGTTGCTAAGTAGTTATCAGAACCCTTTGAATAAAGAGGAATATAACGATTTCTTCCTGCCCGAAACGCAATTGCTTCTTAATCAACAGTTCTCGCCAATTATGAATGATTCAACCGGTTTCGGAAAAATAAAACATTTGGTATCAGCCTTTTATTACGAAGTCAATTATAAACCGGTATGGACCTTTGAAACGGAAATAAATAATAGGGCACAAATTTTAATGCAATTGTTAAACCATGCTGAATATTATGGGTTCAGAAAAGATTTATATGCCGTATCAGGATTAAAGATTAGCATGGAGCAATTGAAAGAATCGCAGGACTATAAAAAAATTATTGAAAATCGTTTTGAATATGAATATTTAATGACAGAAATGAGTCTGCGCTTTCTTATCAATCTAAAATGGGGTAAGGTGCATTTTGACACTTTACAATTATCGGCAGCGGAAAGTCATTATTTAATCGAAAAATTACACCTGGCCATTCAGGGCGATTTTAAACGGATGGTCTTATCAGTACAACCTCAATTTATTGAATACCAGAGATTGCAGGCAGCCAATAAAAAATTTATTCAAAATACAGGACTGGATCAATCAACAAATGGACTTACATTTCCGATAAATAACGAAGATTCGGCTAAAAAATCAATCACTATTGTATTGTATCACCAGGGATTGCTCGATTCCGCCAACATTAAAAATGATACTATTTACAGGAATGCACTTAAAAAATATCAGCAAATTCATTCCATTAAACCAAACGGATTGTTAACCAAAAAAACGATAAACCAATTAAATAAAAGCACTTACGAGCTTTTTGACAGGGTGGCCAATAACCTTGATTTCTACCGTAAGAAACCTGGTATGCAAAACACCTGTGTTTTTGTTAATATACCTTCTTTTTCGCTTAAGCTCATTAACAATAACAGCATAGTAAAAAATTACAATGTAATAGTAGGGAAAAAAACATCCCCCACACCAATGCTGGAAAGTGATATCTCCACCATCGTAACCAATCCATATTGGACCGTTCCGAAAAAAATCGCAATGAATGAGTTAATCCCTAAAATTCAAAGGGATTCAACCTATTTGTCCAGAAATGGGTTTAAATTAATCGATCACGATTTTAATGAAGTGGATGTTGACCAAATTGATTTTAACAATGTCACTTACCGGAATTTTAATTATAAATTCCGTCAGGAATCATTCGATGGTAATGCCCTGGGAAAAATTAAATTTTTATTCGACAATCCATACAGTGTATATTTGCATGATACACCCAGCAAAGCACAGTTTAATCATCAATACCGGGCTTATTCACACGGTTGTGTAAGAGTACAAAACCCGATGCATTTTGCCGATGATCTTTTGCAACTTACACAGGATGAAGACCCGCACCACAAAACCAGGCTTTTAAGCAATTCGAGGGAATTTATTAATCTTAGAAATCCTGTAAAAATTTATATAACCTACAATTTATGCGGTGTTGACGAAAATGAAAACCTGGTTTTTTACCAGGATATCTATAATTATAAGCAGGGACAGTTAAATTAACAAACATCCATTCAAATTTTATTTAACCCCCTGTTTATCGAAGGGTATTTTTAAAATACCCTTTTTTTCGTTTCAATTTTTAATGGTTAAGTAGCTGTTATTCCGCTTTTTATCATTCCAATGTAAAAATAACAAAAACAATACTTACCAATGTTGCCGCAATATTCACACAAATTTTAAGTACGGGCCTTATATTTCAAATTTTATTAAAGTAAAGTTTATTTTCCATTAATCAACCAAACAAAAGTTATATCTAGCTTTGTAACAGATTTATAATTCATTAAATCGTATAGTTATGAAGAAAAATGGAATTAAACGGACACTACGTGTGTTTCTGATGTTAGGACTGATAGCCGGGGTTAATACAATTAGCGCCCGCACTATCGGAGATGTTAAAGTAAAACCTGTTGAAGGCTCAAAAAAGGCGGTAGTAACCATCAATAACTACCAGGGTAAAAAGGTAAATGTATCCGTTAGTAGCGAGAACGGATATACAAACTACTATAAAGAAGCTATTTCAGGTAATAATTCATATAGTAAGATATATGATCTGAAGGAGTTTGAAGATGGTAGTTACAGGATTGTTTTTGATGATGAGTATGAAACACTTGAAAAAGTAATTCATATAAGTGGGGACGAATTGAAAGTGGAACATGAAGTAAAATTCATGAAACCAAAATTCAATGAAACTCCTGAAAAGTTGTATGTATATTTCACTAATCTGCACAATGAAGAGGTTAATATTAGCATATACGACGAGACCCAAAAAATTCACAGTGAGAAAATAACGGATTCACAATTCATTCGTAAAAAATTTGATATTACCCAACTGCACCAGGGAACATATAGTTTGTGGCTCGATACGGATACAAAATCTTATCATTATACCTTCACAAGGTAGTATACAGTAAAATAAATGTGTTAATAATTGCCCGGCAAATGTCGGGTTTTTTTATTTTAGCCCACATGGAACTTAGCAGTTACAAACAATCTATTATTGATACATTTAACAGAGCATCTGCTAAATACAATGAAATAGGCACACCATTTTTCACGAATTTTGGAGAAAAACTGGTTGAATATGCCGGTATTCAGGCCGATGATAAAATTCTGGACCTGGCCTGCGGAAAAGGCGCAACTGTATTGCCGGCCTTTCATCATTTGGGCCCCGAAGGTTCCATTATCGGTATAGACCTGGCTCAGGAAATGATCGATTATTGCAGATATGAATACCTGGCTCTTCAACAGGCACATTTTATGGTGATGGATGCCGAAAATTTGGTTTTCCCGGATAATGCCTTCGACAAGGTAATTTGTAGTTTTGCATTGTTCTTCTTTGAAAATCTAAAAGCCACTCTTCAAGGTATTGATCGTGTGCTTCGTTCTCCAGGTACATTTGTTTTTTCTACCTGGGCCAAACAATATCATTTTGAGTGGCTGGTGGAGAAAATGCAGGAATATTTGACGGATGAACCAACGATATCAGATGTGCACAATAAAAACGAGGAAACAGTAAATTTTTATAGCAAAGAAGGACTGCAAAATCTTATTGAAAAGGCTGGTTGGAAATGCAAAGAGATCTATACCGAGCAATTGGATTGCTATTATAAAAATGAAAATGAATTCATTCAAATGTGGCATAATAGTGGTGTGGGAATTTTCTTATCGAAATTGAAACCGGCTGAATATGGTAGATTCAAAGAAGAAGTATACGAAATGTTGCAGCGATATAAGCGAGAAAATCAGCTGGTATTGGATTATTCAGCACTGATTGCCGTAGCCGAAAAATAACTAAAATGTATGAACGATGCACCGACGTGATCTTATAAAATACTTGCTTACAACCGGAAGTACCATTCCTTTCGTACCTGCTTTGGCTATTTTTGGGTCGTCGAAAAAAGAGGAATTCATATTGGACAGAACGGCTTTTGACAACGATTTCAAATGGGGGGTTGCCACAGCCGCTTATCAGACCGAAGGTGCATGGGATGCTGAGGGAAAAGGGCCATCAATTTGGGATACGTTTACCCAACAACCACGCAATGTGAAAGATGGTACCAATGGCAACATTGCGAGTGATTTTTACAATCGCTATGTCGAGGACATCAAATTATTGGCATCACTCAATTTCCCCATATTTCGATTTTCATTGTCCTGGTCGCGCATCATACCCAGTGGTATTGGTCAACGCAATCAAAAAGGAATTGACTTTTACCATCGCGTTATTGATGAATGTCTGAAACAAAATATCGAACCCTGGGTAACCCTTTATCATTGGGACCTGCCCCAGTTTCTGGAGGATAAAGGCGGTTGGGAGAATCGTGAAATCGTTGATTGGTTTGGCGAATATGTGGATTTCTGCACCCGTGAATATGGCCATAAAGTAAATAACTGGATCATATTAAATGAACCAATGAGTTTTGTTGGCCTCGGTTATTTTTTGGGTTATCATGCTCCTGGCCGTCGCGGATTTAAAACATTTCTGAAAGCCGCTCATCATGCAGCCTTATGTCAGGGTGAAGGTGGACGCATAGCGAAAACCAATCTGCCAAACGCCAATATTGGTACTACACAATTCTCGTCGTACGTGGCACCCAAAAATGGAGCCTATCGTCATAAACAAGCAGCTAATAAGGTTGACGCACTGCTTAATCGGTTTTTTATTGAGCCACTACTCGGTATGGGCTATCCAACGGATGAATTTCCATTGCTCAACTATATTGAAAAATACTATTGCCCCGGTGATGAGGAGAGATTGGTATTTGATTATGATTTTATCGGTATACAGTATTATTACCGCACCGTTGCCAGGTTCTCACTTTTCCCGCCTTTTGTATTTGCCAATGAAGTTCCGGCTGAAAAAAGAGAGGTGCCCACCAACGAAATGGGGTTTGAATACTACCCCGAAGGCATTCGACAGGTTGTTGAACAATACTGGTCATACCCTGATATTCCCAATCTAATCATTTCAGAAAGTGGTGTATGTTTTGATGATGAAGTGGTGAACGGACGAGTGAAAGATGATAAACGACAGGCATATCACCAGAATGTTTTAAAGGAATTACAAAAGATGCGTAATGATGGCATACCGATAGACGGTTATTTTGTTTGGACTTTTACCGATAATTTTGAATGGGCCGATGGATACGATCCCGGATTTGGGTTGGTGTATGTTGATTTTGATACACAGGAACGCATTGTGAAGGATTCAGGCCGATGGTTTAGGGATTTTTTGCGATAACCATGAAAGTTGAATTTTTTAAAAAGCCAAATAGACGCTTATTAATAAGCAACTTAAGCATAACTAAAAATGGTTGAGCATAACCAATGCCCATGAGCCTGAAGCCTAAAAACGAATGCAATGCACAGGATGCCTTTTTTTTAAGTTTCTGGTAATGAAAGGGGAGAATGTAGGGTTATATTTTTTGTATTCGTTAAAAATTATTTTTCTGTTCGTTTATTTTTACTCAAATTTAAATGTCAAAAAAAAATATAGATTATGTCAGAAAATTATCGATTTGAAACATTGCAACTCCATGCAGGACAGGAAGTAGATGAAAATACATTGTCAAGAGCTGTTCCAATATACCAAACCACTTCTTATGTGTTTAAAGACTCAGAACACGCGGCGAATTTGTTCGGGTTGAAAGAATTCGGAAATATCTATACCCGCATCATGAACCCTACCAATGATGTTTTTGAAAAACGTATAGCAGCCCTGGAAGGAGGTATAGCAGGCCTTGCTACTTCATCGGGCCAATCGGCACAGTTCCTGGCACTTACCAATATCATGGAAAGCGGAGATAACCTGGTTTCAACATCTTACTTATACGGAGGTACTTACAATCAGTTTAAGGTGCAGTTTAAACGATTGGGAATTGGTGTTAAATTTGTTGAAGGCGATGATCCGGCCGATTTTGAAAAACAAATCGACGAAAAAACCAAGGCCATTTACGTTGAAACAATCGGTAATCCCAGGTTTAATGTACCTGATTTTGATGGATTGGCCAAAATAGCTCAACGAAATGGTATTCCATTTATCGTGGATAATACATTTGGTGCGGCCGGGTACTTATTTCGCCCGATTGAACATGGTGCCAATATTGTTGTGGAATCGGCTACCAAATGGATTGGCGGCCATGGTAACAGCATAGGTGGTGTGATTGTTGATGCCGGAAACTTCAACTGGGCCAATGGTAAATTTCCCATGTTTACTGAGCCATCAGAAGGATATCACGGATTAAAATTCTGGGAAACTTTTGGTGCCGACGGGCCGTTTGGAAATATTGCCTTTATTATTCGTGCCAGGGTTGAAGGACTTCGCGACTATGGCAATGCCATGAGTCCTTTTAATTCATTCCTGTTGTTGCAGGGCTTGGAAACATTATCCCTTCGCATGGAAAGAATAACTGATAATGCACTGGCACTTGCCCGTTGGTTGCAAACCCAGGATTGGGTTGAGCATGTGAGCTATCCGGGTTTGGAAGATAGTCCCTATCACGACATGGCCCGCAAATATCTAAAAAAAGGTTTTGGCGGTGTGTTTACCTTTAAAATAAAAGCAGGTAAAGAAGCAGCTGATAAATTGGTGAACAACGTGAAATTGATCAGTCATTTGGCCAACGTGGGCGATCTAAAAACACTTATTATTCATCCGAGTTCAACTACACACGAACAATTATCGATTGAGGAACAAAAAGCCTCTGGTGTGGAACCGGGAGTGTTAAGAATATCGGCTGGTATTGAGCACCTGGAGGATATTAAAGAAGACCTGTTGCAGGCTTATCAGGCGGCGAAATAATCGGATCAAAGTCCAGTTCTTTTTTTGAATAAACAATTTGTACTTCCTGACTGACCAAGAATACCCTTGGATCGGCTTGTGGTTTGTATTTCTCATGCCACCCCTCTGATGGTATAATTATTAAATTAGCTAACTGATTTAAAATTTCTCCTGTATAAATTCATTTGAAAGGCTTTGCTAGCGGGTTGTTAATTTTTTTTTATGATTTTGACAACACAATAAAATTTTACTGGTGTAAATTATTCCTTTGAAGACGGTATAAATCTCAGGTATTTCCAGCGGCCTCGTGAATAGGCGGTGCCGCCATCCTCAGGTATTAACTCGTTGGTATGTGAATTAAATTCCACCTGAATGGAATCCCCTTTTTCAACTTTCACTGATTTAAAAGTGGTGTCGGACAAAGACATGTCCCCTTTCTTATTAGTCCTGGCATTTTTATAACCGCCTATTGTATTATTATTTATTTTAACAACATATTTTGACTCCCCATCAAATTCTAATAAAGTAACAAGTTTTATATCATACTCTCCGGTTTTCCCTGGAAAGCTTGTTTTAGCCGCTGCAAATTCACCCTTGTATAATGCTGCATCAATAGCAAGACAACCACGGTCTTCATCCTTGTAAGCAGGGGCGAAACCTGCAATCTTCAGAACAGGAAAATCCGAAATGGAAGCCAGGGTAATTGTATCGGATGCTTTTGTCTCATTTTGATGCTTGCTGTTCGAGGATTGATTGGGCTTTTCTTTGTTCATACAGCTTATTAGTGCTAAAAATGACAATCCTATAAGTAATACGGTAAAAAGCTTGGATTCGGAGATGTTCATAATTTTGGAATTACATAAAAATTTGGTTGCGCAAATATAAATACTATTGATGTAAAATGAAATATAAACAGATGAATAATGAGGGATACGAGATAGGGATAGTCCGAACCAATCCTGATAATTATCGGGATCTAACTAGCGGTTAGTTTATTTTTTGCGCCGGGACTAACGGGGTACCCGCAACTAAAACTAAAATATTTGATATTGTTGACACCTATTTAAGAGACTACAAAACCAAGCAAGCTAACCCGGCTTAATAGCATGTAGAAATGCTACACAAAACAATGAGCGTAGCAAATGCTAACGCTCAGTTTTCGTTTTTTTATTTTATTCTACGCTTGGTTGGGTCCAAGCGGAGTCAATAAAATATATAGGGTTATTATTAAAGGCAGCATAAGAGGTTTGCCATGGATAGGTTACCGGGTCAATGTTCCACCGCCTGCCCAACCTTGCATCGTACATCCAGTATTCGGCCGTATATAACGAGCTGGTTATTCCATTTATGTCGTTTTCCATTTCCTGTCCCTGGAACCCGAACCTAAAAATTATAACCAATACTTATGCCTCCCCAATGCATATATTCTGATTTATCCTGATAGATGGGCGTATAAGCCACTTTTATTAACCAGTTGTTATTGAAATAATGTTTATATCCAACACGGAATATCCATTCTTCGATCTGATAGTCATTGATAAATTCTCCTTCTTCAGCAACATATCCATCATTTCTGAACATCTTACCAACACCAAATTCAATATAATTGCTTTCAGCCATTTTTATGGATTGATTGATACTCAGTGGCATCCACAGCGGAACTATTCCCGAATGATTTCCATAGTATGAAATGCCAATTTGTGCACTTGTATGGGTTACCGGATGCTTATAAAAAACTCGTTCATAATTTAATGAATACATAAACCCATGCCCAAATGCCTCCAACAAGATTGTATTGTTCTTTGGGATATCAATCTCTTCTTTTTCGGTGATTAGCTGACCAAAAGCCATATTTTGAATGATCATCAGAAATAATACGAGCGCAGGTACATATTTAAGATTCATGTATGTTTATAACATTTAATAATCCTTTAAATTACTAATTTTTACTAATCTGCGCAAAGGTGTTACATTTATTGCTGGACATCTTTGTGGGAATTAGTCTAACTCAACCTTCCCTTATAGTCTTCATAACTAAACAACCGTTGCAGCCGCAATTCGCCTTTGTGGGAATTATAAATGTAAATGGCCGGTAAATGAATACCGTTGAAAGTTGTATTTTTAACCATGGTATAATGGGCCATATCGCCAAATATTAAGGCATCGCCTTCTTTTAGGGGTTGATTGAAGGAGTAATCGCCAATCACATCACCGGCCAGGCAGGTGAGACCACCCAGTCGATAGGTATAAGGTTTTTCTCCGGGTTCTCCGCCGCCCAATATGGCTGGTCGGTAAGGCATTTCCAGTACATCAGGTATATGGGCGGTGGCACTGGTATCCAGAATGGCAATGGGCATTTTGTTCTCAAATACATCCATCACTTTGGAAACCAGCACGCCGGTATTCAGACCAATGGCTTCCCCGGGCTCGAGATACACTTCCAGGTCGTACCTGGTTTTAAAGTCTTTAATTAGACGGATGAGGTGATCCACATTGTAATCGGCCCGGGTAATGTGATGCCCGCCACCAAAATTGATCCATTTAATGTTGTTGAAATAGAAACCGAATTTTTCCTCTACGGCTTTCAGGGTGTGTTCCAGGGAGTCACTGTTAAGCTCACATAAATTATGAAAATGCAAACCTTCGATACCTTGCAGTTCATTTAATTCCTTGTTAAAATTTTCGATTGTTATGCCCATGCGTGAATAGGGCGCGCAGGGATCGTATATCGGTGTGGATACTTCTGAGTGCTCAGGATTGATACGTACACCGGCTGATATTTTTGCTTTATGCGCCTGAACAAAGGGCTTATATTTTTTCCATTGGCCTGTCGAATTAAAACTAATATGATCGGTAATGGACAAAATCCGATCCATTTCCTTTTCACTGTAAGCGGGGGCGTAAATATGTACTTCTTTCCCAAATTCTTTCCTGCCCAGCAGGGCTTCATTGATGGAACTGGCAGTTACACCCTGTAAATACCGCCGGATTAGTGGAAAAAGACTCCACATGGCAAATCCTTTCAGGGCCAGCAGAATCCTGCAATTGGCCTCTTGCTGCACGCGTTTCAGGATTTTCAGGTTTTCCTCCAGCTTCACCTCGTTCACTACATAGCACGGGGTGATGATGTTTTGTAACTGTTGCTCTGACAGGTTTATTTTACCGAATGGCTCCATTCTTCTACTTTCCAGGGTAAACCATAAGTATTCAGGTCTTCCATAAACGGATCAGGGTCCCATTGCTCCATATTCCATACACCTGCTTTTTTCCATTTTCCGGTAAGCATCAGTTTGGCACCTATCATAGCGGGCACACCGGTTGTATACGATACAGCCTGCGATCCCAGTTCTTTATAAGTCTCGGCATGGTCGCAAATGTTGTAAATAAATTTACGGGAGGGCTTACCGTCTTTTACACCTCCAATCACACAACCAATGCATGTTTTGCCTTTGTAGTTATCGCCGAGTGATCCGGGATCGGGCAATACGGCTTTTAAGAACTGCAAAGGTACTATCTTATGGCCTTGATAATCAACTTTATCAATACGTGTCATGCCTACATTTTGCAATACGCGCAAATGGGTGAGGTATTCTTCGCCAAATGTCATCCAGAAACGGATACGCCTGAGTCCTTTAATATTGAGAGCCAATGATTCCATTTCTTCGTGGTACATCAGGTACATATTGCGTTCACCCACTTCCGGGAAATTAAAAGATTGATGAACCGAAAGGGGATCGGTGGATTTCCATTGGCCATTCTCCCAATACTTCCCCCGGGCGGTTACTTCGCGAATGTTAATTTCGGGATTGAAATTAGTGGCAAATGCTTTTCCATGATCACCACCGTTGCAATCGACAATGTCGATGGTGTGAATCTCATCAAACAAATGCTTTTGGGCATAAGCACAAAAAACATTGGTCACACCGGGATCGAAACCACTGCCCAGGAGTGCCATGATGTTATTTTGTTGATACTTTTCCCGGTAAGCCCATTGCCATTTGTATTCGAATTTGGCTTCATCAGGGGGTTCGTAGTTGGCCGTATCGAGGTAATCGACACCGGTTTCCAAACAGGCGTCCATAATGCTAATATCCTGGTAGGGCAGGGCTACATTCAGCACCAGGTCAGGATTGTGTTTTTGTATGAGCTGTACAGTCCGGCGCACGTCATCAGCATCAACCTGGTCGGTTATAGTATCCCTGTTCAGGTGCTTTTTGACGCGTGCTGCTATTTCCTCGCATCTCTCCCGGGTGCGTGAGGCAAGTATTATTTCACCAAAAACTTCGGGAACAGCCGCACATTTATGTACAACAACATTGCTTACGCCACCTGCTCCTATGATTAATACTTTTGCCATTCGATTTTGTTTTGGTTGCAAATATAAAAGTATCAAAACATTAACGAGTAACTATTGGTTATGTTTGTCGCAATTAATTCATAAGAATCAAATTAACCTAATCATCTCGCTCAACTTAGGATTCGTTGTACTTTTATTTCTTACAACGTCCCAATCATTTTCGAAGGATCGACCCATTCGTCAAACCGGGTTTCGGTTAAGTATCCCAGCGCCACGGCAGCTTCTTTCAGGGTCGAATTTTCTTTGTAGGCTTTTTTAGCGATTTCGGCTGCCTTTTCATAGCCAATGTGTGTATTAAGGGCTGTTACCAACATCAACGACTGATCCAGCAATGTTTGTATCCGGTCGTAATTGGGTTCCATACCAGATACACAGTTATTGGTGAAGGAAACACATGCATCACCTATGAGTCGGGCCGATTGCAGCAGATTGGCAATCATGACCGGCTTAAATACATTGAGCTCAAAATGGCCGTTGCTTCCTCCAACCGAAATGGCTACATCATTTCCCATTACCTGTGCAGCCACCATAGTAATAGCTTCTACCTGTGTAGGATTAACTTTGCCGGGCATAATCGATGAACCCGGTTCGTTGGCAGGGATAATGATTTCACCGATTCCTGAACGGGGACCGGAGGATAACATACGAATATCATTGGCGATCTTCATCAGACTTACTGCAATTTGTTTCAGTGCGCCATGTGTTTCAACAATGGCATCGTGGGCAGCCAGGGATTCAAATTTATTATAGGCTGTGCGGAAAGGGAGACCGGTGAAATCGGCAATGAATCCGGCAACTTCAACATCATAACCTTTGGGTGTATTGAGTCCGGTGCCTACTGCCGTACCACCCAGGGCCAATTCACTTAAATGGTCGTAGGTATTTTCCAGGGCCTTCATGCCATGATCAAGCTGCGAAACATACCCGGAAAATTCCTGTCCCAGGGTAAGCGGTGTGGCATCCATAAAATGGGTACGGCCTATTTTTACCACTTCCTTCATTTCTTCGGCTTTTTTGGCCAATGTATCCCGCAGGGTTTTGATGCCCGGGATGGTCGTTTCTTTAATTATTTTATAGGCCGCAATGTGCATGGCTGTGGGGAATGTATCGTTTGATGACTGGGATTTGTTCACATCATCGTTGGGATGGATCAATCGATTGCCTTCACCCAATTGATTGCCATCAATCACATGCGCACGATTGGCTACCACTTCGTTCACATTCATATTTGATTGTGTACCCGAACCGGTTTGCCAGATCACCAGCGGGAATTGGTCGTTTAATTTTCCTTCGATAATTTCATCACATGCCAAGCCTATTAGATCTCGTTTTTGCTTATCCAACACACCCAGTTTATGATTGGCATAAGCAGCGGCTTTTTTTAAATAACCAAATGCCTGAACAATTTCGATTGGCATAGAAGCCTCGGGACCTATTTTAAAATTTTCCTTTGAACGCTGGGTCTGTGCGCCCCAATATTTATCAGCAGGTACCTGTACCTGTCCCATTGTATCTTTTTCAATTCTAAAACTCATAATGCTTTCTTTTTATGTATCGTTATATCATCATTCTTCTTCAAGTATGATTTTGGCAAATATTTGTGTTGTATACTTAACTCCGTCGTTATTCTCAGCCACGCCAATACCGGTATAATTAAAATCACCCTTTACAATTTTACTGAAGGAAGGAAATGAGAGCCAGTAATTAAGTAGATCGGTTGATTCATTGATGCGGAAAGCCACAACCGTTTGAAGGTTGGCAATACTATCGATTTGGTTGCGAATAACCTGGTAACGTTCATTAATATTATCAGTTCCGGGGTCTTTTTGGCCATTGGCCATCATTTGACTGTGAATGCGTGCTTGTTCCCACATAATGTCGTTCATTTCAACTGTTGCCAGGGATTGATCATTCCGGTATGTATTCACTTCATTTAAAATATTCACTTCAAAGTTGCTATATCCCGAATCTGTAACTTCAGATTTATCTTCGCAGGATAGAATCGTGAATATGATTAACCCGGTGATAAAAAAATCTCTCATATTTTATGGAATGAGTTTGTCAATTTCCTCCGGCGGCTGTGCAAATACCGCTTTGGTTTTATCTACAACGATAGGACGTTGTAACAATTTTGGATGTTCAATAATGATTTTTATCCATTCATCGTCTGTAAACTTCTTGTCTTTGAAATCGCTTTTGTAAATCGCTTCTTTGGTTCGAATTATATCCTCAGGCTTTTGATTGAGCTTCAATAATATTTCTTTCAGGTCTTCTTCAGTCAACCCATTTTTCATGTAGTTGATCACCTGGTAATCAACCGTTTTTTCCTTCAGATATTTAAGACCCTCCCGGCTTTTTGTGCAATTTGGATTATGATAAATTTTCATATTCATCGATTTTGAATGACAAAAATATATAGAACATGGCAATATTTAAATTATTTTCAATACTGACTTTGGGATTTGATGTTATTATGGCTTATTCAAGCGGACCTAATGGAATTAATTTAAGGAAATTAAAATAACGGAATAAGAAGAATGGAATACTATGTAAACAGGTTTTTCAGGAATCAGGTCATCCCTTGTAACTGGTCCATATTAAGAATGGTTAGCTGTTTTTTCCTGACGGAAATAATTTTTTCATCTTCAAATTCAGCCATTACCCGGGCCAGTGATGGTCGCGTAACACCAAATAAATCAGCCATTTGTTGTTGAGATTCTTTTATCCTGACCGGGTTTATATTTGCGTCGGGATAGTATTTAAGCAGGAAATGCGCGTATTTTTCCCGAATGGTTTTAAATGAAAGAAAATGAAGCTTTTCAGAGAGGAATTGTGCTTTGTTGCTAATTAGGTTCAGGTAATTATGTAAAAATTTCCTGTTCAGTTGCATGAGCTTGAGCAAATCATCACGCCAAATGCGAACTGCCTTTACATGTTCATTGGCTGTTAAAGTTACCGGGAATGTATGTTGTTTACCAAAAATAAAAGCGATTGCCAGAGGTTTTCCTGCATGTACATCTTCAATTTTCAGGGTTTTACCGCTGAAATCCATCATGTCGCCACTCACACTTCCCCGTGTGAGCAGCAATAAGTAATCGCAGGAATCACCTGATTGTACCAGCACATCGCCCTTTTCAAATTGTATAACCTGGTAATTGATCTGTTGCATCAACGGCTCCAGCTCACTATAAGTAAAACCCTGAAAAAGTGCATTTTGAAGAATATCTTGAAGGGTTTGGTTCATAATTAAAAAATGTTTTTAGAAATATACAGAAATTGAATTTATCTATGCATATATTACATGCATTAATGGGAATATATAATTTACGATGTTCCGGATAACCTGATTTTTCTTATTAAAGTTGCATGTTTATTTACATTTAAATACGCAATACCCGAAACCTAAATCTCCAATCCAATTTCAGCCCTCTGCACCTCCATGCCCGGTGTCCAATTCCCGTTCCTCTATCATTTGGCTATACAGGTATTCAATTGTTAATCAATAATATTGATTGCACGCAGGCTGAAAGGAATAAATTTATATTTTTATTCTCGATAGCGATGCAACTTTTTTATCAAATTGCGAGTCTTAAAAACGGAAAGGAATGTTTGATCTTGAAAAGATCATAGAAGGATGTAAGAAGAATAAGCGAAAAGCTCAAATGTATTTGTATGAGCATTACGCGGCATTGCTGTTGGGGGTTTGTATTCGCTATGCCGAGAGCAAACCGGAAGCTGAAGATATTTTACAGGAAGCATTTTTGAAGATATTCGACAATATTGATAGTTATACCGGGAAAGGAAATTTTGAAGGATGGATGAAAAGAATTGTGATTAACACCGCAATTACCCATTATCATAAAAATAAAAAATACTATCATCATCAGGACGTGGAGGACATGACAGAGGAGGAATTGAAGATAAATATTACACCGGATACCGAGTATTCGGTGAAAGAATTGCATGATTTATTGGCTCAAATGCCGGAAGGGTACCGAATGGTTTTTAATCTTTATGCCGTTGAAGGTTATAAGCATAAAGAGATTGCTGAAAAATTGAATATTGATGAAAGCACCTCTAAATCACAGTATTTAAGAGCAAAAAACTGGGTTGTTAAACAAATGCAAAAAATGAATTGGGAAAATGAGTAAGGAATCATTTAATATAGAGGAGTTCTTCCAAAATGCCTTTGATGCACATGAGGTAAATCCTTCAACAAGGGCTTTAAAAGGACTTCGAAAAAAATTATGGAAAAGAGATTTCTTTTCCCTTAAACTTTCCCATTTTAATATTTATTATACCATTTTATTACTGGCAGGTGTTTCAACCGGATATTTTGTAGCTAATAATTCACCTGAATCAAATTCCCCGGTCAATACCGTGGAGGTTCAACATGAAAAAGCGGCTGCCGGCAAAAATATTACCAATAAAACGGAATTAAATTCTGCGGAAGAACAGCCTATATCCAGGAAAAATGAATCGGAAGAAGAGGTTATAACCCCGGAGGCTGAATTTACAATGTCAGCTATGGCAGGATGTGCTCCATTAAAAGTTGAATTGAAAAACACATCCCATAATGCAAAAGCGATTACCTGGTATTTGGATGAGAAGGAAGAAATAAGTTCACCAAACACCACCTATATTTTTAATGAACCCGGGACCCATACAATTCGTTTACAGGCAATATCGGTGAGCGGAAATGCAGACCAGGAGGTCAGGGAGGTGATCGTACATAGTCGCCCCAAAGCCGGTTTTTCAATCGATGAAGCAAAATCAAGCAATACCCAAAAAACCATTCAGTTTGAAAACAAATCCAAAAATGCAGATGAATATTTATGGTTATTTGGTGATGGCCAATCATCCCGCGAAAAAGAACCTTTACATCAATACAGCAATTACCAGTCTTATAATGTCAAATTAATAGCCACTTCTGAAAATGCTTGTAAGGATACAAGTGAGTTAACAGCCAATTTTCTTAAGGAGCAATATGGATTGTCTTATCCGCAAAATTTTGTACCCGGTCCACAGGGCCGTCAAAATAACGGATACTATCACAAAGCCGACTGGCCGGAATCCATTTTTCATCCGCAGTATAACGGGGTTAGTGAATATTCACTGACCATTAAAGCACCCAATGGGATGGAGGTTTTCAGGACTGATAATATTAATCAGGGATGGAATGGTTATATACATGGCCGACTGGCACCCAATGGTCAGTATATTTGGCATGCGGAAGGTAAATATGTTAATGGAGAGCCATTTTCTTTAAATGGACGGGTTACCGTTAAGCATGAAGGCATCAGGGATATCTACGGATATTAAAAAAATCATAAACTTTTTTATTCCCGTGCAACCTTTTTGAGTTTATCCTTGTCTACCTTATAGACAGCAAATAAAAAACAGCTTTTTCGTAATATTAAGGTTTTATCTAAGTACGTGAAATGCCCCGTTGTGAAACGGGGCATTTCTTTTTTATTAGTTATGCAACCATTTGGCCTAATTTTTGGTCTAATACATAAGACAGCCAACTTTATACTTACAGCGTTTCATAATATTAAGGTCACAGACTGTCTTCGCACCCCGAAAGAAATTTCGGGGTGTGTTATTTCCTGCCTAACAGATTCTAATGACATAAATTGTTAATAAACTTCCGGTAAATGTGAGTAACTAACCATCGTATTATTTGGCACTGATAATGGATGCAACTATTTTTACCCCCAATTAGTCTGTGACTATAACACAGCTTTTTTATACAGCAAAATTTCGTAATATTAAGGTTTTATCTAAATGAAAGCCCCGCCACCTGCGGGGCTTTTTGAATTTATAATAATTTGCATTTTGTAACATTTGTTACATTCTTTTCTTACCCACT
This sequence comes from Bacteroidota bacterium, assembly GCA_009908855.1. Lineage (GTDB taxonomy): Bacteria > Bacteroidota > Bacteroidia > Bacteroidales > JAAAOM01 > JAAAOM01. Next base: position 96,389 of record JAAAOM010000012.1, on the reverse strand, counting down.
CACTTATATTAGCAGTCATTAAATACAAAATACTATGATTCGTGAAGTTGTTAAAATAGACGAAGATAAATGTGATGGCTGTGGTTTATGTGTACCAGGCTGCCATGAAGGTGCATTGCAAATTATTGACGGCAAAGCACGACTGATAAGTGATTTATTATGCGATGGGTTGGGTGCATGCATCGGCCATTGTCCGCAGGAAGCAATAACCATTGAAAAAAGAGAGGCCGAGCCCTATAACGAAACCAAGGTGATGGCATTGATGGCACAGAAAGGTAAAAATACCGTGGTGGCGCATCTGAAACACTTAAAAGATCACAACGAAAGGGATTATCTGAAGGAAGGTATCGCTTACATTATTGACCACGAAAATGAACTTGATTTTACCCTGGAAGATATTCGAAATGCCCTGCATGCAAAGGACAATAATGGACATGGGCATGCTCATGGTGGTGGCGGTTGTCCGGGTTCTCAGGCCCGGAGCCTGACACCTAAAGCAGAAAGTATTGTTATGGATTCCCGGCAAAATGTACCGGCATCGGCGTTGGCTCAGTGGCCCGTTCAGCTGCATTTAATAAGCCCGAATGCATCCTATTTCAGGCAAAGCGATTTACTTATTGCTGCTGACTGTGTGGCGTATGCCCTGGGTAATTTTCATAGCCAATACCTCGCGGGCAAAAGCCTGGCTATTGCCTGCCCGAAACTGGACAGCAACCAGGAAGTGTATGCGCAAAAAATTATGGCATTGATCGATCAGGCGATGATAAATACCTTACAGGTAATGATTATGCAGGTGCCTTGTTGCGGCGGATTGCTTCAACTGGTAAAGTCCGCTGCTGAACAGGCACAACGGAAAGTGCCGGTTAAACTTACCGTTGTGGGCTTAGAAGGAGAAATTTTAAAAGAAGAATGGATTTAAACAGCATATTATGATGGAACCAGTTCAAAAGAAAAATTTGAAAAATTCAGTTGAATATTCACCCAATAGCATTGTAAGCCAGGTAATTCAAAAAAACAAGGCAGGGAATATTACCCTTTTTGCCTTTGATAAGGATGAGGAACTAAGTGAACACACAGCTCCCTTTGATGCACTTGTTATGATTCTGGAGGGTAAAGCAGCAATTAAAATTGACCAAAAAACACATGAATTGGTTGAAGGAGAATCCATATTGATGCCTGCCAACATACCACATGCCCTGTTGGCAAAAGAGAAATTTAAAATGATGTTGATCATGCTGTTAAACAAGGAGTTATAAAAAAGTTTTGGATCGTTTGCATGAAATTAGTACAGTAATATGAAATCCGATCTATGATTAAACGGCTTAAAAAATTAATACCTCCTGATAAATGGTTTGTACCGGTTTTCTTTCTGGTAGCAATAGCCGTGGGGATGGTTTTTTATTTGGTGTATATTTCCAAAGCACATTCATATTTGTCTGATGAGCCTGAGACATGTGTGAATTGTCATATCATGGCCCCGCAATATGCAACGTGGAGTCATAGTTCACATCGAGAAGTAGCCACATGTAACGATTGTCATGTGCCACATGATAATATCATTAACAAATACTATTTCAAAGCTAAGGACGGCATGCGGCATGCAACCATTTTTACATTGAGACGTGAGCCGCAGGTTATATTCATAAGGGATGAAGGCAGGGAAGTGGTGCAACAGAATTGTGTACGATGCCATCAAAATCTGCTGGTTGACGATCAACTGGCAACCTATAATACCCATTTTAACCATCAGCGCACCGAAAAAAAATGTTGGGATTGCCATCGTGAAGTCCCTCACGGGCGTGTCAATAGCTTATCGAGCGTTCCGCATGCACGCGTGCCTTTACCTGAATCACCGGTTCCGGAGTGGCTTAAGGAGCAAATGAAAAATCTTAAATCAGAATAACCATGAAATCAGTACGAGAAATTATTAAAGAAAAACCCATTATCGGATGGTTGCTTTTTATTGGTACCATGATCATCGTTTTTTTAATCGGCTTACTGGCCAGTTCAATCGTTGAACGTCGTACTGAAGCTGTTTTTGCCTATTCACCGGAGCTGGAATTTGAAGACAGAATTGAACCGCGAAATGAAGAATGGGGTAAATATTTTCCGCGGCAGTATCAATCCCTGATCGAAACAAAGGATACTTCTTTCAGAAGTAAATATAATGGCTCATCCATGATTGATATGCTTGAAGAAGACCCACGACTGGTTGTGCTGTGGGCCGGATATGGTTTTTCCAAAGATTACAACCAATCACGCGGCCACTATTACGCCGTTGAAGATTTACGTAACACGCTTCGCACCGGGGCGCCTATAGGTGATAAAGAAAGTCCCATGCCCAATACCTGCTGGACCTGTAAAAGTCCGGATGTTCCACGTTTAATCGATGAATTAGGTTCTCCCGAAGAATTTTACAAGGGAAGCTGGGAAGAACATGGAGACGAAATTGTGAATGCCATCGGATGTGCCGATTGTCATGATCCGAAAACCATGCAGCTTAAGATAACACGGCCTGCTTTACTGGAAGCATTTGACAATATGGATAAAGACATTAACCAGGTTTCCCATCAACAGATGCGGTCGTTGGTATGTGCACAGTGCCACGTTGAATATTACTTCAACAAAGACATGGTTAAAGGCGTCCCTTACTTAAAATTCCCGTGGGATAACGGCATGACCGTCGATGCTGCAGAAGAATATTATGACAATATGGGTTTCAAAGACTGGACACATCCTTTAAGTAAAGCACCTATGCTTAAAGCGCAGCACCCGGGATATGAATTGTATCAAACCAGCGTGCATGCCAAGCGAGGTGTATCCTGTGCCGATTGCCACATGCCCTACAAAAGTGAAGGTGGCCAGAAATTTACCGATCATCATATCCAAAGTCCCTTGAACAATGTGGCCAATTCATGTCAGGTATGCCATCGTCAGGATGCCAATGAACTAATTTCAGATGTTTATGAGCGGCAGGATAAGATCATACAAAACCGTGATGAACTTGAAAAGCAAATTGTCCATGCCCATGTAGAAGCCAAAAAAGCATGGGATTTAGGCGCCACAGAAAACCAAATGAATGAGATACTGCAACATATTCGTCATGCCCAATGGCGATGGGATTATGCCGCTGCCAGTCATGGCGGGTCATTTCATGCACCGGTTGAGGTAAGCAGAATAATTTCTACCGGAATGACTAAAATTCAGGAGGCAAGAATTAAGCTGGCAAGGGTATTGGCTGATCTCGGACATAATGAACCCGTTCCGTATCCTGATATTTCAACCAAAGAAAAAGCGCAGGAATTTGTTGGACTGGAAATGGAGAAATTAAATGAGGAAAAGCAGGAATTTCTTGAAAAAGTTGTGCCCCAATGGATTAAAAAAGCCGAGAAACGTGAATCTTCATGGGATAAAGAAAGCTAAACAAACGCTTTAATGCGGTGTGTTTTTTATTAAGCATCTTTTTTCGATCTGTTATGACATTTCCTTGTTTTGTCAAAGAATAATAATAATCCGAGCCATACTAATATAATTGACACACACATGAATGATTCATCATGGCGAACTCTATCCGAAAAATGAAAATAAATTATAAACGGATGAATTTTCGTAAACGCATTTAAGTTAATTTCTTTAGTAATTCCCAAATTAGATAAGGGCAAGCCGGTAACCAAACTGATGTCTTCGAAACACAAAGCAATCACCAGGTTCTAAGGTAAGTTATATGGATGATGATACATTCGTCACCAAAAAACTGAGATTTATCATCAATTAAACGTAACCTGTCACCCCATATTTTACGTTTATGTAAATACACACACAAATAATTCCTGCTATGTCAAATTCAATTTCAAATCAACATGTATTGTCAAAAGCCAAAAGCATGTTCTTTTATCAATTAGTACTATGCCTGGCTTTGTTATTTCTGTCTGTATCTTTAAAGGCAGAAGGAACAACTAAAAATGCTGACAGTTATGAGTCAGTTGAAATGGAGAAAGCAGAAACCAACAAACAAGAACAAGTCATAATTGCGGTTAATACCGCTATGATTCAGTCTTACCTGGATTATATGACCAATCATTCCGCCGAGGTATTAACCTGGCGTGATTTCAGTGGCAAAGCATACCATGAAATGGTGAATAGAGTGGAAACCTATAATAGCAATACGTTACGACCGGTAATACGCTATTAGGGTTTTTGGCTCAAAAAGAGGTGGCCGACTTTTTTAGCCACCTTTTTTTATGTTTTTACACGAGACTGTATAGGCATAATTCAAAAATACGGATGATTATTAACACTTTTTAGCGTGATTAAATAAGAATACTTTCAAAAAAATAACTATTTTTACATATCTAATTATATAAACATTTACATATAAATGTAAGGTATAAATAATAATAACGACCATTAAGAAAAACAATAAATAATTATGAAAAACAAAATATTTGTATTTGCCTTGGCACTTGTATTCATCACATTGAGCTGTGGCTCCAAAGCAAACAAGACAAACCAACAGGAAGCATCGGTTACCACGGAGCAGGAGTCAGATAAAAAATCGGTTAAAGAAGGTGAGCCTGTTTACCTGGACAAGCAAATGTTCCTGGATCGCGTGATGAATTACGAAAAAAATACGGATAAGTGGGTTTATGAAGGCAATAAACCGGCATTGATTGATTTTTATGCTGACTGGTGCGCGCCATGCCGAATTACTTCTCCCATTTTAGATGAATTGGCCAAAGAATATGCAGGTAAAATCCTCATTTATAAAATTGATACCGATGAACAGCAGGAGTTGGCATCCGTATTTGGCGTACGTGGCCTGCCCTCATTTTTATACATCCCGATGGAAGGTCAGCCCACTATGACATCGGGTATCGCGCAGTCACCAGAAGAAACCAAACAAATGTTTAAAGACCACATTGAGAAATATCTGCTGAGTGAGTTATAATTGCGGGGTTATAAATACATATCAATCTTACGAAGGGCAAATTCATAGGCGCCAATGGCTATCGCTTTACTGGTGCCGAGTTTGGATAATCCAATACCTGATCTTTTGGCCGAATCGTAGGTAATCGATTTATTACTGAACGGAATGGGTAGCGTATCCTCATGCCCTTCAAAGAAATTATTTAATTCCTCATCCGATTCCAGGTCGTAAAAGTTTATAGGCAAACGACTGATGGATGATCCGTCAGCCTTTTGAATAATCCCGTTCAATGTTTGAAAAAGCGTTGGGGCAAACAGCGAATACGATTCAGATATACCACCGCCAATTACAACTAATCCGTCTAGTAGTGCAATAGCATTAGCCAGTGCCTCACCAATTGATTCACCCAGCAATTCAAAACTTTTCAGAGCCGCATTTTGGTCTCCTTCTTTTTCACCTATGGCTATTTTATAAATATCTTCTGAAGCGTATGACTGACTTGTAACCTGTAGTGCATATTTTTTATAATTCCGAATAATGGCACGCATACTAACGCTTTCTTCAACAAACGAACCGGGAGTTAATTTATCACGCATGATCCAGATTTCTCCGGCATTTGAATTATCGCCGATATAAATTTCATTATTTCGCACAATTCCGCCACCAAAGCCGGTACCCAATGTAATACCGAACAGGTTATGAAATCGTTTGATGCTTCCTTTCTGATAAAACTGGTTATTAATAAATGGTAATAAGCCTGCAGCGGCTTCACCGAACGTAAATAAATCGCCGTCGTTATTAATAAAAACGGGCATTTTAAAAATTTCCTCCAACATAGGGCCCAGGGCCACACCATTGGCATAAGCGGGCAGGTTACCAACATTTTGTATAATACCATTGGGATAATCAGCCGGGCCGGGAAAAGCAAAACTAATGGCTGTGGGTTTTTCCGATAGCTGATCAATGATTTTTTTAAAGGCTGAAATGATGGTTTTAAGACTTTTATCCAGGTCATGGGCATAAGCCGGATAAGATTCAGGTTCAATAATTTCGGAATATCCCCTAAGTGCCGAAAAAACAAAATTTGTGCCACCGGCAGCCAATGTGAGTACAATGCGTTTATCTTTTTTGTAATTGGTCATAGTTCAAATGCTAATAAAGCTATTAATAAGGCTTTTAAAATAGTTATGATAAATCTACAAACTATAAAAGTAATAAATGTAAGGCTAAATTGTTTCTAACATTAAAAAAGAACTATTTCTTAAATGATTGATTGTAAGCAACCGTATTGTCCAATCATTATATTTCCCTGAAGTTTATTTTGTACTTGATGGTAGTTTTTAGTAAATTATCATTGTAAATGAGTGGTTAAGCACATGAATGAGATTTCCGAAAAATTATATGATTACTTTCAGGCCTATAATTACCTAAATGTAGGGGTAGTTGCTACAAACAGTCAAAATCAGATTGTTTTTGCAAACAACCTGGCCAGGTCAAAACTGGATTTTGTTGTCGGGAAAAAATGCCATGAAACATTTTTTAATTCACCTACATCCTGTAAAAATTGCCCTTTGGGTCATAATACCGAATTACCACTTCTGAACAATCAACAATCTTTAAAAATCGGTGGTTTTTTTTTCAAAACAAGTTGTGAAATCAGAATTATTAATGAAGAGAAATATATAATTAATACATTAACCGATATTACTTCAGAAACGTTGCTGACTCGTACATTAAAGAAAAGTAAAAAGAAATATAAAGACATCGTACACAGCGGCAGCAGCATTATTCTCAGGTTAAAATCCGATGGTGAAATTATATTTGTCAATAAAGAAGTTGAAAAACTACTGGGCTATCGATTTGATGAAATTATTGGCGGAAATTTTACCCAAATCCTCTCCGCCGACCAGGAACTGCAGGAAGTAACAAAAAAAATAAATACAAGCGCCGAGAATTCATCATTTATCGAAACAGAACTACAATCCAGTATGGGTGAGAAAGTATGGGTTTCGTGGACATTACGTAAAATGTATAACCGAAAAGGTAAATTCGAGGAAATTATAGCCATCGGATCTGACATCACTGAAAAAAGGCAAATTGAACAGGAAAACCAACAACACGAAAAATTAATCAGTAGTATATTTAAAGCCGTGCCTACGGGTATCTGCTATCTTAAGAATAACAAGGTTGTCCAGGTAAATAACCAGTTTTGTGAACTTACGGAATATACATCGGACCAGTTGCAGGATAAAGACCTTGCTATTTTGTTTGATGATACACCGGAATACGAAAAACTTTTTACCGATATATACAAAAATCTGGGTGTAATAGGTAGCGTTAACAAAGAAACCATCATAAAATGCCGGTCTGGTATCTATAAAAACATCATGTTATCGGCAACCTGGCTGAATCCTGAGCAAACCGTGGAGGGAGTTACCATTTCCATGCTCGATATATCCGGTCAAAAAGAAATAGAATACGCACTGCGCATGCATCAGCAAAAATTAAGAAATGTGATTGATGCAGCAAACGATGCCATTATAATTACCGATGCGGAGTCGGCTGTTATCGTTGATACCAATACATTTGCCTCCTCTTTGTTGGGTAAGCCTGCCATTGAGCTGGTAGGTTCTTCGCAGATGGATTTATTTCCGAATGAGCTGAAAACCATAGCGGAACAAAATTTCATCGAGGATGTTAAATCCGGTAAACCACGACTCAAGGAAATATCAGTATACCATAATGAAGGCCATTGGGTACCTGTGGAGATTAGTTCAAACGTTTTTAAAGATGATGATCATCATCGTTATATAATCGGCCTGTACAGAGATATATCTAAACGCAAGCACAATGAAGAAATTCTGAAAGCCAAAAATGAAGAAATTGCCCATCAGGTTGACGAATTAAAAACACTGAATGAAGAACTGCTGCAAACCAAAATGAATAAGGATAAAGTATATCAGCAATTTAACGCCATTGAAAATCACTATAAGCAATTGTTCAATACAATGGCCTCGGGTTTTGCGCTTCATAAAATGTTTTACGATGCCGAGGAAAATCCTATCGATTACATATTTTTGGAAGTAAATCCGGCCTTTGAAAAACTAACCGGCTTTAAAAAAGAAGATGTAATTAACAAAACTGTTTCAGAAGTAATACCAGATGCCGACTCAAACTGGATCAGGCAATTTCAGCATGTAGCCAGAGAAGGCAAGGCATACAGGTTTAACAATTATTTAGGCGATAATAATAAATTCTATGAAGGAGTGGCCTATTCACCTGAAAAAGATTATTTTGCCGTTCTATTCAATGACATAACCGAACGGGTAAAAGCTGAAGAGGCCCTGAAAGAGCGGGAAGAGTCCTTCAAAGCGCTTACCGAAAACTCGCCCGACATTACCATGCGCTTTGATAAAAAATTGAAAATACTTTTTATAAATCAAAGCATTGAGATGTATGCTACATTCAAAAAAGAGGATGTAATTGGCAAAAAACTTAATGACATCATCAATGACCCAATGATACCTAATGAAATAATGTATGAGATTGACGAAGTTTTTAAATTGAAAAACTCGACCGAAAAGGAATTTGAAATTAATATTCGGCATCATAAAATATATTTCAATTGGCGGTTTCTTCCTGAATTTGATGATAATGGTAATGTAACCAGTGTTTTAAGCCTCGCACGTGATGTAACCGAACAGAAAAAATTTGAACATCAGTTGATGTTGGCCAAAGATAAGGCAGAAGAATCTGACCGCTTAAAATCAGCCTTTTTAGCCAATATGAGCCATGAGGTACGTACACCCATGAACGCCATTATCGGCTTTGCCAGTTTATTAGAAAACAACAACCTGGATATTGAACGCAGGCACCGGTTTATACAAATCATAAAATCTCGCAGCGACGATTTGATGCGTATTATTAGTGATATTCTCGATATATCCTCTATCGAGACCGGACAGGTTAGTATTAGCAATGATAAAATTGATATACATGCTTTATTTAAGGAAATATGTGATTTTCATATTAATAAACTCAAGTTGCTGGAGAATAAAAATGTCAATATAACCCTTGCACTGCCCGATACCAAAAGTAAAACCATCATTATTTCTGACCGGCATAAACTAAATCAGGTTATTAATAATTTATTAGACAACGCGCTGAAATTTACACTTGATGGTGAGGTAGAAATGGGCTTTCAAATACAGAAGAATTCAATTTTAACATTTATTCGCGATACGGGCATTGGTATTCCCGAAAACAACAAAGAAATGATCTTTGAAAGATTCCGACAGGTTGAAGATACCTTAACCCGTACCTATGGCGGGAACGGATTGGGTCTCGCTATTTGCAGGTCTTATGTAAATTTGTTGGGAGGACAAATATGGGTTGATTCCAAATTGGGTGTAGGGTCCACTTTTTATTTTACAATTCCGCTAAATGATAAATCATCAATTAAATAACTTATAAATGAAAACCTTAGACTGGCACCAAAAATGTATACTGATTGTTGAAGACGATCAATCCAGTGCCGAATACCTGCAGGAGCTTCTAAGAGCTACCAAAGTTAAATTGCTGTATGCTGTAAATGGCAATCAAGCCATGCAATTGTTTCAAGAAAACATGGATACAATAGATGTTGTATTAATGGATATACAGCTTCCGGATATCAATGGACTGGAAGTAACACGAGACATGAAAAAGCTGAAAAAATCAGTAATAGTAATTGCACAAACTGCCTTTGCGCTGATTTCTGATAAGAATAAATTTTTAAAAGAAGGTTGTGATGATTATATTGCCAAACCAATTATTGGCAATACGCTCCTTGAAAAATTAAGCCAATATCTTTAATACTTCATTCATTCCGTTAACTTCACTAATTTTAGGGCAAAATTACTACCATGCAGGTGCGTAAAAAAATTATTATTGCAATTGACGGTTTTTCATCCTGTGGTAAGAGCACTTTTGCTACGGAAATTGCCCGGCAGTTAAAGTATTTGTATATCGATTCAGGGGCTATGTACAGGGCATTTACATGGTATTGCCTGCGCCTGGGGATTATTAATAAAGTTGAAACTCAACATTATAAACTCAAGCGGGCATTGAGCGCAGTGGATATTCATTTTAAAAAGAATCGCGCATCCGGCCAACATGAAATATATGTGAACAATGAAAATGTTGAGTCTTACATTCGAGGTGTTGAAGTATCAGACAAAGTAAGTGTGGTTAGTTCCAATCCTGAAGTGAGAAAAAAAATGATTGATCTGCAAAAGCAATTGGGTAAGCACCGGGGGGTTGTAATGGATGGCCGGGATATTGGTACAGTGGTATTTCCTGATGCTGAGTTAAAGATTTTTATGACTGCAGGCACCGATATACGTGCAAAACGCCGATATGATGAGCTAATAGCTAAAGGGATGGAGGTGGCGTTTGAAGAGATTAAAATGAATATTGAACATCGCGACCATTTAGATTTAACGCGCAATATTAGTCCGCTTATTAAAGCGCAGGATGCATTGGAATTGGATAACAGCCACATGTCCATTGAACAACAAATGGACTGGGTGATGGGAATATTAGCCGATAAAAAGATCATTGAGGTGTAAATTATGCATATTGAAATCGAATCCTCATCAGGCTTTTGTTTTGGAGTGCTAAAAGCGGTGGAAAAGGCCGAAGCCGGACTCAAAGAACATGAGCAGTTATATTGCCTGGGCGCTATTGTGCACAACGAGGAGGAAACTAAACGCCTTCAACAACAGGGATTGATACCAATAGATTATGATACATTCAGGCAACTAAAAAATACCCGGGTACTGCTGCGGGCCCATGGTGAACCTCCCGAAACATACCAAATAGCGCGGAAGAATAATATCGAACTGATCGACGGAACCTGTCCCATTGTACTAAAATTACAGCAACGTGTTAAAAACATTTTGAAGGATAATCCGGCAACCAATGTGATTATATTCGGTAAGAAAAATCATCCTGAAGTTATTGGATTATCCGGTCAGGTATCCTATAAAACACAAATAGTAAGCAGTATTGATGAAATTGACAAACTCGATTTAACCCCACCTGTTCATCTTTTATCCCAAACAACCATGCCCCGTGAAGAGTATGAAACTATTCAGCTTAAAATTCACGAACAACTTACCCATCAGGGTATTAATGTGGAAGAAAACCTGAAATGTATGCATTCAGTATGTGGGAAAGTTGCCAACCGAAGGCAAAAAGTGCGTGAATTTTCGGAAAAGCAGGATGTCGTTATTTTTGTTGCCGGGCGCGAAAGTTCGAATGGCAAGCAATTGTATGAAGTTTGTTCACAGGCAAATCCTAATTGTTATTATATTTCATCATTGTCTGAAATTGAAAAATCCTGGTTTATCAATGCCGAAAAAACAGGAATTTGTGGTGCTACTTCCACTCCGCAGTGGTTGATGCAAAACGTGGCCGATGAAATTGTCCGAATGATTAATTGACCTTTTTATTTTTAACATGCTATAAATAATTGGTGTGATATTGTATTCTTACCAACATTCAGCGCTAACTGCTAAGGTTTTCGTTAATTTTTTTAATGGCGGAAATAAGGTAGAAATTATTACTTCCGAAAAAATCCTTTAAAATCACTAATTTTGATGTTCACAAAAGCGGATTCTTACATAATGAATGATAATTTCCTAAAATATCTGTCCCTTCCTTTTATCATGTTGGTTAAAGTATATCAATATATTATTTCGCCAATAATACCGGCATCGTGCAGACATGTACCTACCTGTTCGGAATATACCATACAGGCATTGCAAAAACATGGGCCCATTAAAGGGCTTTGGCTGGGTATATGGCGCATATTGCGTTGCAACCCCTGGGGAACGCATGGATATGATCCTGTGCCTGAGAAATTTAATTTTTTTAGAAAAATCAAGCATTCCGGAACGCCCATATTTATCATTTTTATCCTGGTTTTATTATCCTGCAAACCACCGGTAAAGGATTCATCCGATAATACAGTGGTTACAGTGAGCATACCACCACAAAAATATATTGTACAGCAATTGGTAAGCGATTCGGTGCAGGTGCAGGTTATGCTGGCCGATAATGCCAACCCCGAGATTTTTGAACCTACATCTTCGCAGGTCAGGGAATTATCAGAATCCGATATCTACTTTTTAAACGGAGGCCTTGATTTTGAGGTGAGCTGGTATGAAAAATTCAAATCGGTTAATCAGGAATTGCAATTTGTTCATTTAAGTGAGCATATCAATACCATACAGGGCCATAGTCATCACCACCATCATCATCATCATATTGATCCGCATTATTGGATATCACCAAAGACATTGCTTGAGGCACTGCCTGTGTATTATGAGAAATTAGCACAGTTACCAATCGATACAGCCGGTATGCATAATCGGTTTCTTGACTTAAAGGACATGGTGAATACCTATGATTCACTGTTCGATTTGTCATTCCTTTACATTGAGAAAAATGAATTTATTATATATCATCCGGCACTTTCGTATATAGCCCGCGATTATGATTTAAAACAGCACGCCCTGGAACATGATGGAAAACTACCCACTGCCGGCCGTGTAAAAAATGTAAAAAAAACAGCCTTGCAAAATGATATCAATACCATTTTCATACAACAGCAATTTGATATTGAAAATGCTCAGGTTCTGGCCAATGAGATTGGTGCAGAGGTTATTCAGATTGATCCGTTGAACGAAAACCTGGAATTTGCCATTCATGATATATACACCAAGCTAAAGATAGCCCTGAACGCAGATGAGTAACACATTAATAGAACTTCAGGATATAGGCATTGCTTACGGTGAGCAGGTAGTGCTTGAAAACATAAATTTTCGCATCGTAAACGAAGATTTTATTGGCGTAATAGGCCCAAATGGTAGTGGTAAGACCTCTTTAATTCGTACCATACTTGGAGAAATTGTGCCATTTACCGGCAACATGTACCATGCTCCTCAACTTAGTATTGGTTATTTACCCCAGGTAAACCACATGGATACCAAATTTCCAATAACAGTGGAAGAAGTAGTGGATGCCGGATTTCTTGGGGCCGGATACAATACGGCAGGTAAAAAAAACAAAAAGGAAAAGCTGGATCATTTGCTTAGTGAATTCCGACTGCAGGATTTTCGAAAAAGACAGATAGGAACCCTTTCAGGCGGGCAGCTCCAAAAAACATTGCTTGCGCGGGCTGTTGTATCCTCGCCGGGTTTACTGATTCTGGATGAACCGGATACTTACATCGATAATGAGTTTGAACATGAATTGTACAACCATTTAGTCAAGCTGAATAAACAGATGGCTATCATACTGGTATCTCACGATTTAGGAATGATATCAAGCTATGTTAAAACCATTGCTTGTGTGAACAAAACACTGCATCATCATCATTCCCATGAAATCAATGAAGAGTTGCTAAAAGCATATAATTGTCCGATTGATATTATTACACATGGTACTGTTCCGCATCGTGTGCTTAAGAATCACTAATCCATTAATAATATTTTAGATTGACAGAATTTTTACCACACATTCCCATTGAGATAAAGCCCTATATTACTGCTGTACTTGCAAGTTTGTCCTGCGGTATTATCGGCACCTATATTGTTATCAGACGATTGGTTTTTATCAGTGGTGGAATCACACATGCCTCATTCGGCGGGATAGGTATAGGCTATTACCTGGGATGGCATCCGTTGGCCGGTGCGCTGGTGGCAGCTGTGTTATCAGCGCTTGGTATTGAATATACAACCCGCAAAGGTGCCATGCGCAACGATTCGGCCATTGCCATTATGTGGTCTCTGGGTATGGCCATCGGGATAATTTTTGTTTACCTTACACCGGGAAGGCCGCCAAACCTTATGAGTTATCTGTTTGGAAGTATTTTGGTGGTTTCTGAAGCAGAATTGTTTTTTTTGTTATTGCTGGATATAGTTTTGATTACCACCTTTCTGGTTTTTTATAAACCTGTTATCTATGTTGCCTTCGACAGGGATTTTGCCAAATCCCGTAAATATCCGGTTGCACTGATCGATTATGTCATGATGGTTTTTATTGCGCTTACCATCGTATTAAACATCCGAATTGTTGGTATTATATTGGTAATTTCATTGTTTACCATTCCACAAAACATAGCCAATTTGTTCACCCTTCGCAACAAACCCATGTTTATATTTTCTGTTCTTATATCAATGGCAGGAACGGGTATGGGTATCGTGCTGGCCGGTATAATTGACGTTCCGACCGGGGCAACCATCATCCTTTTCTTGGTAGCTATGTATTTATTATCCAGGTTATTGAATCGGGTATTTAAAATTTAAACCGGATTGTTGTATTCCATCCGTTTGGCGGTTACCCGCGCTATTTCTATTCCTACATAATCTTTTAAGTATGTACAAACTCATGTCAATACCTGCTTATATCCCCCGGAGGTAATAATTTTTCCCTCATCAACAAATTTTTCGTTTTCCAGAACCGTCAGGTTGGTATAATCTTTCTACAGCTTTTTTCATCCTGTTCGGCTTTAGAAAATACTTCATAGGGTCCGGCAAAATCAAGTACTTCAACTTCGTCGAATATAAAAATACCAACGGTTTGTTTTTTCATGTTAAACCAATTTTTGAGGTTAATAAACGCTCTTGCTTGGCATGTGTTTTAATACCAGTGCGGTGCGACTGGGTAAATATAGTTTTATATAATGTGGTTGCAAACTAGCGGGTTTACCGGGTTTTTCGGTGTAATAAGTAATAGATTCATCTATATGGCCAAAACCACCGTAAATATTGGAATCGGTGTTCAGGTATATGCGGTATTTACCGGGTTGTACAGCTATGCCATAATCGGTATATGAATGGGTGGGGTGAAAGTTAAAAACAAAGAGCAATCCTTTGCGCTCATAGGCCAATATTTTATCGCCTTCGTTACTAACCACATGGTTACACCATTCCTGTTGTAAAATGTTCTCAACATTTATGAGGTTTAGCATATCTCTGTCAAAATCGGCCAGCCAGTGATAGCGAAGCTCCCGGTTATCTGCCAGCGACCATTGTCTGCGTGCGTATTTATAACTCCAGTTATTGCCTTCACGTGGAAAATCAATCCATTCCGGATGTCCGAATTCATTGCCCATAAAATTAAGGTAGCCACCACTGGCCGTTGAGAGGGTTACCAGTCGGATCATTTTATGTAAAGCCATTCCGCGATCAATCACCAGGTTTTCAGATTTTTTATCCATGTGCCAGTACATTTCCTGGTCAATGAGACGAAAGATGATTGTTTTATCACCCACTAAAGCCTGGTCATGGCTTTCGGCGTAACTGATTGTACGTTCATCGGCACGGCGCGTGGTAAGTTCATGAAAAATGCCACCCATGGGCCATGTATCGTCGGTTGCTTCTTTAATAAGTTTGATCCAGAAATCGGGTATTCCCATCGACAGGCGAAAATGAAATCCCATTCCGCCATCTGCGATGGGGGCTGCCAAGCCCGGCATACCGCTCATATCTTCTGCAATGGCTATAGCGCCGGGTTTTACTTCCTGAATAAGTTTATTGGC
Organism: Bacteroidota bacterium; assembly: GCA_009908855.1. GTDB lineage: Bacteria > Bacteroidota > Bacteroidia > Bacteroidales > JAAAOM01 > JAAAOM01. Next base: position 80,874 of record JAAAOM010000012.1, on the reverse strand, counting down.
CAGGGTGATATAGGTAATGGCATCGTCGTCCTGTCCGCCATCAAAATAAAAATCGTAAGAGTTGAAATCACGCCCCAGTCCATGATCAAAATAGAGCATGCTGGTTATTCCGTCGAAACGGAAACCGTCAAAATTAAATTCTTCTAACCAGTAACGACAATTGGATAATAAAAAATGCAATACTTCAATTTTACCATAGTCGAAGCACAGCGAATCCCAGGCTATATGCTCTCTCCTGGGGCCCTCATGAAAATACAGATGGCCTGTCCCGTCAAATTTACCGAGGCCTTCCAGCTCATTTTTAACTGAGTGAGAATGCACAATGTCCATTATCACAGCAATACCCAAACCATGTGCTTCATCAACCAGTTGCTTTAGTTCATACGGTGTGCCGAACCTTGAACTGACGGCAAAGAAATTAGATACATGGTAACCGAATGAGCCATAATACGGGTGTTCCTGAATGGCCATTAGCTGGATGGTATTATATCCGGCTTTATGTATTCGGGGGAGAATTTTCTCCCGAAATTCATTGTAGGTTCCCACTCCTTCGTTTTCAGTGGCCATACCCACATGGGCTTCATAAATTATTGGTGGATAAGTTGAAATATCAGGGGCTTTGTTTTTCCATTGGTAAGGCTCATCAGATGCCCATACAACGGCATCGAAAATATGATTATCGGGGTTTTGAATTACGCGTGTGGTGTAGGCAGGAATTCGATCACCTTCTCCTCCTTCCCAGGTAATATGTAGCTTGTATTTTTGTCCATGTAGCAATGCTGACTGAGGTAATTTCAACTCCCATACACCATTTGGCAGGGAAGTAAATTTAAAATCATCTGAAATACGCCAGTGATTGCATTCACCTACCAGATAAATAGCGGTGGCATTTGGCGCCAGTTCCCTGATTACCCATCCTTCGGATGTCTTGTGCAATCCGAAATATAAATGGCCGGAAGCAAATTCTTTGAGCGAGGCAGCATTTTGCAATAGTTGTTGTTCTTTGGCCTGCCATTTATTAATACGATCTTCAATTTTTGGCTGATGAGGTTCTAACCAGGGGTCGTTTTCTACAATGCCGGGTTTTGTCATGTTGTGTGATTTTATAATTGTGTTTTCCATTATTTTCTACTTCAGAGAACAAATACCATAAGGTTAAAGTTACAGAATCGTGTTAAATTCAACGAACATAATTTCATTAATTTCTTGTCATTTTCTGCCCAAACTGACATTGCCCCCGGAAAATATTTTAAACCCATTCTTTGCCTTAATACCCGGAAATCAAAATATGTTATACCGTTGTTAACAGAAACCGGGTCAGGTTGAATTGGGATGATCAGTGATTGGCAGGTAAACAGGTAGTCATATTTACTGTTTAGTATACCGGAAATATTATTTTTGCATTCTCAAAAGGCTTTGCTATTGGAGATAATATCGCATATTGAATCATTTAAACTGGCCAGATCAGTTGCTACCATTGGTATATTTGATGGTGTACATCTGGCCCATCAGGAGATCATCAAACGGATCAAAAAGCAGTCATTAGAACTGGATTGTCCTTCTGTTCTGCTTACCCTGTGGCCTCACCCGCGCAAAATTCTGCATCCTGATAAGGATATTGCTTTATTAACAACCCTTGAGGAAAAGTATGAGCGGATTGAACAAACCGGCATTGATTATATGGTTGTGCTGCCATTTGATAAGGCACTGGCCAATACACAATACCAGGATTTTATCCGGCAATATGTTTATGATGCCATCCATGCGGAGTATATTTTAATCGGATACAATCATCATTTTGGTAAAAACAGGGAGGGTAGTTATGAGACCCTCAAAGCCCTGGGTGATAAATTCAGGTTTATTGCCGAACGACTGGAACCTTTTCATGTGCAGGAATGGACCGTAAGTTCCAGTCTTATACGCAATACGCTGTGGCAGGGCAATATTGGTGTTGCACAAAAAATGCTGGGCTATCCTTATTTTGTTGAAGGAATGGTTGTAGAAGGAAATAAATTAGGGAAAAAATTAGGGTACCCAACTGCCAATATTCGTGTAAACTCACCTGATAAACTGATACCGGCAATGGGTGTATATGCCGTTTATGTTGAGATATTAAAAAGTGGATTGGTTTACCGGGGGATGTTAAATATTGGTAAACGTCCTACCATATCTGCCAATCAGAATGATATCACAATGGAAGTAAACTTGTTTGATTTTGAGGAAAACGTTTACGACCAATCCATTCGTATTCATTTTATTGATCGCATTCGCGAAGAGAAAAAATTCGAAAACCTCAATGCATTGGTTGAGCAACTAAGGCTTGATAAAAATGTAGCGCAAAAAATGCTTACAAAGGCTTATCCATCGGGTTTTTATAAACAATAATTTAGTATGCTGATATACTTAATGGCAGCTGCGTTTTTAACGGACTTTCCTGCCAATACTAATCAGCGACGTTTTATTAATTTGGTATTCGGGAGAACTCGCATTAACGGAAGTTTACAACCCGAACGGCATTTCTGTTCGCATAATAAGTAGTGTTATATTCTTTGAGCGGACAGGAGGCAGAGCTGCCTTCAAGCGGACTGCCATAAGAAGGTAGCAGAAATTCCGATTCACACTCCGGACATTTGGCAGTGGTCGGGTCATCCGGTTGTTTTTCTATCGCAACACTTTCCTGATGCGGGAAAGTACAGGTGCGGTCGAAAGCGATAAATTCATCATTCGTTCGGCGATAAATAACGATGCCATTATTATCAAAACCATCGGCATAAGGAGCATGATTTATCGGTACTTCAACCGAGTTACCCGGTGCCTGCAAAGTGTTAAATGGTGGAGTATTTAGGTTAATGGTGAAATCGACGGTTACATTGGGTATAACATCGCATTTTTTTTTATCACATCCGGGTATAAATAAAATACTAAATAACAGAACTATACGTATTTTTGTAAACAATTGGTCGGCCATTTGAAAATAATTGTATATGCGGTTAAAATTAACGAAATTTATCCTGTTTTCTTGTGTGATTGTTATGATGTCTTCGCAATGCATGTCCAAAAGTAAGGTTGTTCAGGCCCGGCGAAAAAAGGAGAAAACCGAACAAATGCAGGAAAGGAAGTATGAAAGAGCGCGTGAAGATTTTAAAGAGAAACACCTCGAAAAACAATCGCCCGAAGTAAGAAAACGCATGCGTGAAAATGAAAAAGCTGCCAAAAAGCGTATGCGAGAAAGGAACCGGCAGGAATTTTGGGAAAGATTATTTGGTAAACGAAAAGCAAAAAACTAAATTATGGAAGAATTTTTTGGGACATTAATACCCATTCTCATTGCTGTAGTGGGTATTATTGCAAGTGCAATTCATAAAAAAAATAAACAGGATAAGGTTAAACAAACCTATCCCGAATTTGATGAAGAACCCGCCTACCGCACAAGTGATAATTATTTTAACAGCGGAATTAAATCGATAGATGATTTTTTTGCGCAAAATTTTTCTGAGGAGGAAACTGGTTCGGATCAATATCAACAACAGCAGGAGCATATTGAAGAAGAAAAAGATGAGATAGCTAAGAAAAAGGATGAATACGGACATTTTAATCCTGCTACACAGGAAGTGTTTGAAGAGGGGCAGAAATCAACAGACCAGGATAATATAGACGATCAGGGGTACGAAAAAAAAACCTATCGGAAGAACTCATTTCAATCCGATGGACAGGAATCCATTCAGCAAATCCTGAAACGATTTAGCAATGATCCACGTCAGGCCATAATAATGAGCGAGATAATTAATCGGAAACATTATTGATTTTTTTATTTTCGGTTTCTTTTTTCGTATCTTTGTACGATTGAGAGTCCTGAATCCCCGGGATTCTTTTTTTTATTTCTCACAGTTAATTTAAGGAGGATAGAGTCATGAGTAAGTTATCATACGTAACAGAAGAGGGTATGCGCAAATTGAAAGAAGAGCTGGATCAACTGGTAAACGTTGAAAGGCCAAAAATTTCACAACAAATTGCTGAAGCCCGCGATAAAGGCGACCTGTCTGAGAATGCTGAGTATGATGCAGCAAAAGATGCTCAGGGTATGCTTGAAATGAAAATTGCCAAGCTAAAAGATACTTTGGCTAACTCCAGAATCATTGATGAATCTAAGTTACAGAATGGTTCTGTACAGCTTCTTAGCAAAGTTAAGATCAAGAACAAAAAAAATAATACTGAAATGACGTATACACTGGTTTCTGATAGTGAAGCTGATCTGAAACAAGGTAAGATTTCTATTAACACACCTATTGCCAAAGGATTAATTGGTAAAAAGGTTGGTGAATCAGTTGACATAACTGTTCCTTCCGGTACTATTCCATTCGAGATTGTAGAAATTTCCATTTAAGTATGTAACATCATGGCAAGCATATTTACCAAAATTGTAAACGGTGAAATTCCTGGTTATAAAATAGCCGAAGATGAACATTATTATGCATTTCTGGATATTCATCCGTTGGCCAAGGGCCATACATTGGTCATTCCTAAAGTGGAAATTGATTATATATTTGACCTGGATGACAATATACTGGCCGGATTAAATATATTTGCCAAAAAAGTTGCCAAAGCGATTGATAAATCTGTCGAATGCAAACGCGTAGGCATAACCGTTATCGGTCTTGAGGTACCCCATGCCCACATTCATTTAATACCCATTAACGGGATCAATGACATGTACTTTGGTAAACCAAAACTTGAATTATCGCAACAGGAGTTTGAGGAAATTGCCGCTGCCATTCGCAGCAATCTGTAATTATCATCTTTTTAGTAATTACAACGCCTGTAGACCAACGGCTGATTATTATAGTTTTACCTGCAGGATGTAAGGATAACAATTCATCTAACGAACGCGGTGTGGGTTGTTTTTAATAAAATCAGCCCAGTTACTGTTTTTTTTATGGCTTCCAACGGCATTTTGTTTTTCATAAAAATGACACATAGCCGCTGCCAGTCCGTCGGTAGCATCCAATTCATCAGGCAATTTTTTGAGATGCAAAAGGCTTGTAAGAAACTGAGCAACTTTTTCTTTGGATGCATTCCCGTGCCCGGTAATGGACATCTTAATTTTTCGGGGTGCATATTCAAATATCGGGATAGATCTTTGTAATGCGGCAGAAATGGCTGCACCTTGTGCACGGCCCAGTTTCAACATTGATTGGATGTTTTTACCATAAAAGGGGGATTCAATGGCCAGTTCATCAGGTAAATAGGTGTCTATTAACCGGAGGGTATAATCAAAAATATTTCTGATGCGTACAAAATGATCCTCTTTATTGCTTAAAACCCGGGCACCCAGATCAATAATACGTACCTTTGTACCTTCATAACCTATGGCTCCGAAACCCATTACACTGGTGCCGGGATCAATGCCTAATATTCTATTTTCAACGTCAGATTTATTGGACAAAATTTTTGAAGTATAAATTCCGAAAATGATCTTTGCCTGAAAGGTAATTAAATTCCCCGAAAGATGATTTTAATAATGTGTTTTCATCCGTTAAACTGACTTCAACACCAATTAATTGCAATGCTTTGTTTAAATTGGGTTCGTTTATATCCCCAAAATCATAATTCAGGTTATCCGGTATTTCATAATCAGCCGGAAGGCCGTCAAAATAGTCGGCGAATCCTTCGCTGTTTTCAACCCTAAAACTAACCGGAGCAAAAGTATAATCGTATAATTTAAAATTATACACATACATACCAACAGGCTTACCGTGGGTGACAGTCCCTATAAAGGTTGTAGGATAATGCGTTGACATACCGTTCATTAATAATTCGCTGGCAGATACGGTGTTGATAGTGCTTATAAAGTATATTTCCTGAAGGACGGATAGCGAATTTGAAACGGATTCAAATTTTACTGTCTGGTTTTTGTCTTGGTTGTTATTGTTATGGCTGGTTTGGTAAAATACATCGCCGGCGTGTTCTGAACCGGCAATTAAATTGCCGAGATGTTCAACAACATGCCCAAATCCGCCCCCGTTGTATCGTAAATCAACCACTAAATAATTTATTTGTTGTTGGTTAAATTTCTGAAAGGCCTGGTTCAGATAATCATTGGCTACATTAATAAACTCCTGAAATACAAGATAGCCTATTTTTCGATCTCCGTAGGTGTAAACGGTATCCAGTATTACCGGATTTATATCAATTTCCTTTTTCTCTATGACTCGTGTTACCATTGAATCATTCGGCAGTCTGAAGGTAAATGTATTAAAGGTGGCTGAATCACCCGATTCTGTGACAACCTGATAATTATTCGAATATGCATCGGTTTCATTGACCGTTTCAATCTTCCATCCACGCTTTACACCGGCATAATAGGCGGGTGTATTTTTGTACACATAAGCTATATAAAGTTGTTTGTTTGCATCTGATGCCAGTCCGAATCCATGTCCGGTTGATTTACCTTCTTCATAATACCTTAGAAATTCGGTTTGTGATACTACATAGCTGTACCTGTCCTTTGCGTGTTTTAATGTATCCATTAATTCATAAGGCGATGCGAATGTTTTCGGATTAATATTCGGCAGATATTCGTACCATAGATAGATATCTTTCATGGTTTGGTATATATCTGTGTTGACTATTTCTATGTCAGATTCAAAATATGAATTTTGATCTTCATCCGATTCCTCACAACCTGCAACAGTTAGTATTAATAGAATGTACACCCAGCTTCTCATTTTACCAGTCTTTAATTTCAAAATCCTCCGAGATATAATATGTCTGTTAGCCGTAAAAAAGTGATTTAATTTTCATTTCTGTTAAAACATTGCATGCAATTTCTTCCGCAATGCTTTATTTGCCAGATATAAGATTGATTTGAAAGCATAATGGTTGCGTTATGCTTTGTTTAAATAACGTATTTTTGAAGAATTTCTTTTGCCGAGGGAAAAAAAGTAATATTAATCAATAAACTCAAAGTTAAAAAAAGGTTTTAGAACATTGGGTACACGAATTCCTTCAGCCGTTTGGTTATTCTCGAGCAGGGCAGCTACTATTCTGGGGAGCGCTAATGAACTGCCATTAAGGGTGTGTGCCAACACATTCTTTTTTTGATTATCCTCTTTAAAGCGTAATTTTAGCCGATTGGCCTGGTAACTTTCGAAATTGGATACTGAGCTTACTTCAAGCCATTTTTTTTGTGCAGCTGCATATACCTCAAAATCGTACGTAAGGGCTGAAGTAAAACTCATATCACCGCCGCATAATTTAACAATGCGATAAGGCAATTCCAGCATTTGAATCAGACTTTCAACATGATCAACCATCTCATTCAGACTCTCATACGACTTGTCGGGATGTTGAATTTGTACAATTTCTACTTTATCGAACTGGTGCAGGCGGTTAAGTCCTCTGACATCCTTGCCATACGAACCGGCTTCTCTTCTGAAGCAGGGTGTATAAGCCGTGTTTTTAACCGGCAAGTCGTTGGCCGACAATATTACATCGCGGTAGATATTGGTAACCGGTACTTCGGCAGTAGGTATGAGGTACAAATTATCATCCGTAACATGGTACATCTGGCCTTCTTTATCGGGTAACTGGCCAGTACCAAAGCCGGAGCTTTCATTGACTATAAATGGGGGGAGAATCTCTGTGTATCCGGCAACTACATTCTGTTCCAGAAAGAAATTTATTAATGCCCTTTGCAACCTGGCTCCTTTGCCTTTGTATACGGGAAAACCGGCACCGGTTATTTTATTTCCCAATTCAAAATCGATCAAATTGTAATTGGTGGCCAAATCCCAGTGTGGCAATGCATTATCGATCAAATTAGGCATTTTGCCTCCTTCACGCACAATTTCATTATCCTTCTCTGAGGTTCCGGCGGGTACATCCTTATAGGGCAGATTGGGTAACTGTACCAACAGTGTAGTTAATTTTTTTTCTGATTCGGAAAATTGTTGCGAGAGGTGTTTTATCTCCTCTTTTAATTGGGATGTTTTTTCTTTTGCCTGGTTGCCTTCATCCTGCTTACCTTCTTTAAACAATTGCCCGATTTGTCTGGACAGGTTGTTCATTTCACCTTGTTTTTGATCAGTCCGGGTTTGCAGGGTTCTCCTTTCGTTATCGGCAGCTAACACTTGTTCAACCAAACCGGAAGCATCGAAATTTTTAATTTTCAGTCGGTCAACTACAAATTCGGCATTTTCGCGAATAAACTGGAGCGTAAGCATAAGCAAAAAATAAAAAAGCTCCTGAAATTTTTATGCGGTCAGGTCATAAAAACTCAGAAGCCAGGTTCATTTATTCATGTATTTTAATTGCGCGATACCTAAACCGTAGGCAATATGGATACGTATGATTTATTGTCTTTCCGTTTTTTAAATTCAACTGTCCCGTCGGTCATCGCAAATAAAGTATGATCTTTACCCATTCCCACATTTTTACCGGGATGGTGCTGCGTACCTCTTTGACGCACAAGAATATTTCCGGCCTTTACAATCTGGCCCCCGTAAAGTTTGACACCTAAGCGTTTACTTTCCGATTCTCTTCCGTTTCTTGAACTACCGGCTCCTTTTTTATGTGCCATTTGTTATCGTGTTTTATTCGTTTTCAGATTTTGTGGATTCGTTATCGTCTTTTTTCTCTGTAGTCTTTTCATCCTTAGTCTCATCCGCTGCCTTTTTTTTGCCGGCAGTGGTTGTTGATGTTGACTGCGATTTTGTAGTCGATTTGGTTTTTGAAACAGGTTTTTTAGTTTCTTCTTGCTGTTTTGCAGCAGCAGTTGATTTGGTTTCTTTCGTTTCTCCTGATGTCGATTTACTCTTTGACGTTGCAGAAGCGGTTTTTGAGCCAGCAGAAGCTTTAGGAGCAGCTTTTGCTTTGGTCTCCTTTTCTGTGGAGGATGGTTTTTCGGTTGTTGTTTCCTGGGCTGTTTCAGATTTTGTGGCTGCTTTAGTGGCTGATGCTTGGGTTTCGGATTTTTTTGCCGTGCCACCAGAGGCAATATCATCAATCATCAATTCAGTAAAGCTTTGACGATGACCATTCAGCTTCTGGTATCCCTTTCTGCGTTTCTTTTTAAAGACTTTAACTTTATCGCCCTTAACATGAGAAACAACAGTTGCATTTACACTGACGCCTTTTACGACTGGTGCGCCCACGTCGATCTTACCATCGTTGTCAACTAACAACACCTGATCGAAAGTAACCTTACTGCCTTCTTTGTCTTCTAACCGATGGACAAATACTTTCTGCTCTTTTTCAACTTTAAATTGTTGTCCCTGTATATCGACTATTGCGTACATTTATATATTGTTATAATCGTTGTTAATTTTGGAGTGTGCAAAAATATAAAAGTTTCGGTGAATAACAAAGTATAATTATATTTTTATATTCCGTAAATCCTGATACCAATAAACTTCAGGACTCAACGCAGTTTTCATCCGTCTGTTTCTTGCTAAAATAGCTGAATGTAGGTACGAGGTGGTGTCGAAAATTTGAACAGAAATATGTTAGTAGTTCTGTATATTTTTTTGGGTGGCATTTAGGTTATGGTTCATTCCGGAATTCATTAATTATCCGCCTGAAATTATGAAAACATGCTAAACTTATTTCATTATATTTGTGTCTACTAAAAAAATAAAGAATAATAAGAGAAGCGGTTAGCAAATAATGAGTAAAAAGATAAAGCTAAATGTATTGGGAATATCCTATAGTCAAACCCAAACCGGGGCTTATGCACTGGTTTTAACCGAAGAAGCAGGCGATCGACGAATTCCCATTATTGTGGGAGGTTTTGAAGCTCAATCAATAGCCATTCAGTTAGAAGGATTAAAACCTCCAAGACCATTAACACACGATCTTTTTTTAAATTTTTCCCAAACATTTAATATTACCTTGCTTGAGGTTACAATTTATAAACTGGAAGAGGGCGTGTTTTATTCCCAGTTAAAATGTGATAATGGGGTGCAAACAGTGGAAATCGATGCAAGAACTTCTGATGCTATTGCCCTGGCTTTGAGGTTTAAATGCCCCATTTACACCACCGATGATATTATTAATAAAGCAGGTATTGTACTTGACTTCGATAAAGAATCCAAATCGGCCTCCTCAGAAGCTTCCAGGCATGTGAATGTGGAGGATACACCTACCGGCACCGGCGGAAGGCCTTATGCTAAATACTCCATGCAAGATCTTGAGTTATTGCTGGAAGAATCGGTAAAAGCCGAAGATTACGAAAAAGCCTCTGAAATTAAAAAGGAAATTAACAAACGTAAACAAGAATAGAAATCTACCTTGTTAGTGTGCAGATTACGTTGGATAATTAATTTTATGCAAACCTCAAACACTTTGATTACCTTTGTTATTACTCAGGCATAATTCATTGATATTGTGTAGGCATTGTGGTTTAAATTGTTATAACTATCCACCGGCCGCAATCTTTGTTTATTCGATGTTAACTTACGGTGGAGGCGGCATTGCAGAAATTATTTAGTTGTAAACAATGCCTAATATTCACTAAACGCGTAAAATAAGGTGTCAGAAAATCGTGAAGAATACATACAACAGCTCGAAGCCCGTGTAAAGTCTCAGCAGGAAGAGAATGAACGTTTGCAAACCCTGTTTGACAATTCGCCATTAGGAATATTTCGAACCACACCAGAAGGAAAATATATTGAAGTGAATCATACGCTCGCTTCGATGCTAGGCTATCAATCAACAAGTGAATTGATTGAGATGGTTGAAAATGTATCATCTGATGTTTATATCGAGCCTCATGAGCGCGATGATATTATTAACCAAGCCAGTAAGACAAAAAAACCTGTGAACAGGGAGTCTTATTTCCGTAAAAAGGATGGCCAACTCATACCAGTTAGTCTGAATGTAAAACTTGTTACTGATGATCATGACAACATGGTATGCCTGGAAGGGGTGGTACAGGATATTACCTTACGCAAGATAGCTGAAGAGACCCTTCGGCATGAAAAAGACCAGCATCGATTTTTAATAGATAACGTACCAGAATTCATTTTTTATATTGATACCAATTTCCGGTTTGTATTTGTTAATAAACCTTTTGCTGAATTTTTGGGTTATAGCGATCCCCGGGTATTGATTGGCAAAAACGCTGAAGATTACCTGAAGTCTGATTTTGAAAAAGGATTTACCTATGATCTTAAAAATATAATTTCTGAAAAAAATGCCATTCGTAATAAGGAGCTTGAAATAATAAGCAAGGATACCGGTCAAAAAATTTATTCCTATACATCGGTTTTGCCCATTCAGGATGAAAATAACCATGTAACAGGCATTGTCGGTATAAGTAGCAATATTACCGATTTGCGAATGGCCCAAAAACGAATTGCCGACAATGAGATTAATTTAAACGTGCTCATTGAAAGCACCAATAGTTCTATCTGGTCGGTTGATCGAAAATACTGTATTCTAAGTATTAATTCATCATTTAGGGATTCATTTGAATATCAATTCAAACATAACCTGAAACAAGGAGACTGTATTCTGGATTATTTACCCGCTCATGAACGGGATATTTGGAAGGCAAAATATGATAAAGCATTAAAAGGTGAAAGATGGAATGAGGAAATAAGTGTTAATATACAAGGGATTCCTAATTTTTTTGAACTTTCTATAAATCCAATTGTAGATGGTGGGTTAAATGTTACCGGTGTTACCATATTTGCCTATAACATAACCGAACGTAAAAAGGCCGAAGAAGCCTTGCGCGAAAGTGAGGAAAAATTCAGACAGCTGGCTGAAAATATAAACGATGCCTTTATTTTAGGATCACATGAAAAAATAATTTATGTGAATCCGGCATTTGAAAAAATATATGGCAGATATCAGGAAGAATTGATCAGGGATCCCGCAATAATTCACAATGCAGTTCACCCCGAGGACAAACATCTTTTTTTTAATAATCAACAAGACTTTCTCGATTACCCGTCTGATAATCAAGGTAAAAGGTATCGAATTTCGTTGCCTTCCGGGGCGGTGAAATGGATATGGACACGGAATTTTGTAATCTACAATCAGCTGGGCGAACCATATCGTTATGCTCTGGTATTCAGTGATATAACTGAACAAAAAGAACTTGAGCTTGCCCTGATAAAAAACAAAACGCAGTTGCAGGCCATTCTTGACAATATTCCGTATTTGGCATGGCTTAAAGATAAAGACGGTAAGTACGTGATGGTAAATGAGCCTTTTGCCAATTATTACAATTCCAGTCCAAATGAAATTGCCGGAAAATCGGATTTTGATATTTGTGAAAAGAAAGTAGCCACGAAATACCATCAAAACGATTTAGCGGTTATCAACAATAAAAAAAGAGAGTTAAGTGAGGAAGAAATTACTGCAGATGGCGGAAAAAGATGGTCAGAAACTTTTAAAACACCCATTTTTAATGCCGATGGTGAGGTGATGGGAATTACCGGAATATCCCGGGACATTACCGAACGCAAACACATGGAGGAAACCATCCGAACCTCTGGTGAGCAATTGCGATCATTGCTTCAAAATTCATCTGATGCCATCAATATACTCGATGGTGAGGGTAAAATAATATTCGAAAGCTCTTATAAAAGCAAGATATCTGATTTTAAACTGGATGAACTGCCCGGTAAATCAATATTTGATATTGTACACCCTGATGATGTAAGCATCGTGAAAAATACACTTCAACAGGTCAGACAACGGGAAAATGTTTCAGTAAAAATTGAATACAGAAGCCTGCATCGGAACAAACGTTGGATATATGTGGAAAGTATTTTCACCAACCAATTCCAAAATTCCATGATCAAAGGTATTGTGGTAAATACCCGTGATGTTTCCGAACGAAAAATGTCGGAATTAAAAGAAAAAGTATATCACGATAACCTGATCTTTTTAAGCAATTCGGCACTTGATCTATTAGGTCTTTCATCCCGGGACGAGATATTCAAATACATAGCACATAAACTGGAAGCTTTTCTTTCCAACTCAGGTATTGTTGTTTCCTCCTACAGCGAAACTAATAATTACTTCAGGATTAAGAATCATGCCGGATTGGACGATGTAATTCCCTGGATAGAAAAAAAACTGGGTATTCCTGTTACCGATATCACTTTTCCCTTACAGGAAGAAATTGAGAAAATTATTCAAAGTGGTAGTCAGATCATTATCCAGGACGAATTTGATACAAGTAATATTGATGCCTTGAACGATAATTTGTTGAAACAAATATTGGGTAAACTGGAGGTAAATAAAGTATACAATATTGCGCTGGTAAGACACAACAAACTTTTTGGAAATGTAACGGTCATTACACGCAAAAAGAGCATTATTAAGTTTAAACATATTATTGAAACATTTATACATCAAATTAGTGTTGTTTTACATCGTAGCCAGCTTGAGTATGAATTAATAAAGGCAAAGGAAAAGGCCGAAGAAAGTGATAAATTAAAAACAGCCTTTCTGGCCAATATGAGCCATGAGATTCGTACACCCATGAATGGTATACTGGGGTTTGCCGAAATGCTTAATGATGACAAAGTAAGCGCCGGCAATAAAAAGAAATACATCGATATTATTAACAGTAACGGCAAAATGCTTATCAACCTGATTGATGATATTATCGACTTTGCCAAAATTGAAGCCGGGGAGATAAAAATAATTCAACGTGATTTTTCACTCAATAACCTTATGCAGCAGGTTCATTCATCATTTTTATCTGAGAATCTTAAAAAGGATAAAACCAACGTTAAACTGCGCCTCAGAAAAGCCTTTACCAATGATGAATGCTATATAACTTCCGACCCAAACCGATTGCGTCAAATATTGACAAATCTGATAAGTAACTCATTTAAATTCACAAAACAAGGGTTTATAGAATTTGGTTATAAATACATGCAGCAGGAAGAAATGCTGGAGTTTTATGTACGTGATACCGGCATTGGAATTCCCGAGGAGAAAGCTAAAGTAATTTTTGACCGTTTTATACAAGCCGATAATACCTATACCCGTAAATATGGCGGTTCAGGTCTGGGTTTGGCTATATCAAAAGGATTTGCCGAATTGCTGGGAGGTTCCATGTGGTTAGAGACAGAGGTAAATAAAGGTTCCACATTTTTCTTTCGTATACCTTATAAGGAAGCACAAAAATCGGATGCTGAGCAATTTAGCAAAAAGCGAAAAAGAGATAGTTACAACTGGGATAAACGGGTGTTTTTAATTGCCGAAGACGATCGCTTCAGCTATAAATTTCTGGAGAGTTTTTTAAAACAAACCAATGCCATTGTGTTACATGCAGTTGACGGTAAAGAAGCAGTTGAAAAATGCGAGAACAACCCGAATATCGATTTAATTCTCATGGATATTCAAATGCCCGAAATGAATGGACTGGAAGCCACTCAAAAAATAAAAAAGTTTCGCAGTGAAATGATTGTGATTGCCCAAACCGCCAATGCTATTGCCGAAGAAAAACAAAAGTGTATTGATGCCGGGTGCGATGATTTTATTACCAAACCGGTTAATATTGACGAGTTGTTTGCCAAAATTGAACGTTATGTGCCTACCAAAACAAAAGTAACCGAAGAGGAGTAATTGTATGTTCCAGGCATACTTCATCGTTGTGCTATTCTTAACTCTTTTGTATGGTTTAGGCATAGTTTTGTTTACCATTGGTTGGCGAAATGCAAGAGTTTATTCTTCCGCAATTAACACCGAAAACTATAGCCCTGCGGTGTCAGTTATAATCCCTTTTAAAAACGAAGAATCCAACCTGCCTGCTTTGCTTATGAGTATACAGGATATGAATTATGAAAAAGCAGAATTTATTTTTGTGAATGATCATTCGACCGATACAGGTGCAAAGCTGGTTGAGGAATTTTCAAATAAGGATAATCGAATTGTTTTAATTCATTTGCAACATGCCGAGGGCAAAAAACAAGCGGTAGAGTATGGTGTTTCAGTTGCCTGTAATGAATTAATAGCCACAACTGATGCCGATTGTGTCTTACCCAAATCATGGTTGCCTGGTATTGTATGGCCATTTCAAAATCCCCATGTAAGATTGGTGGCGGGTATTGTTAACGGACATACAGGATGGTCTGTGTGGTCAGTTTTTGCCTGGCTGGATTTTATGAGTTTGGTGGGAACCGGATTGGGGTCCATTGGAATTGGGCAACCTATGTATTGTAATGCGGCCAATATGGCTTTTCGAAAAGCAGCATTTTCTGAATATATAAAAAGTAATACCGGGTATCAGTCGCTTTCAGGTGATGATGTTTTTTTATTGCATTACATCAAAAGTCAATATGGCAGTAAAGCTGTAAAGGCTGTCATCAATAAGCAAAGTGAGGTAGAAACCGAATTAGCCGGTAGTTTTAAACACTTTATCAATCAGCGCATACGTTGGGGTTCCAAAAGTTTATTTTACAAAGATTATTTTACCCTGCTTGTTGCTGCGCTGGTATTCGCAATAAATCTTAATTTGGCGATATTGCTTGTTCTTGCAGTTTGCTGTGAAAATTGGCTGTATTTTGGCATATCCTTTACAGGTAAAACCTTGATTGATCTGTTTTTTTTTACGGTAGTCCTGGGGTATTTTAGAAAAATTGCGCTGTTACCGGTTGTTTTTATTTATCAGTTTCTGTATTTTTTATACATGACGGTATTATCTCCCTTATCAATTGGTATTAATAAATATCGGTGGTAATATCAAATGCTGTCCTTTGCATTCTACCGCTCTCTCTTCTCTCAGGCCTTATCATAAATAAGTTGACCGTTTTTTTATTTAAAATCACAACCCCCAACCCCCAATTATCATATAAATTGCAATATTCAATTAATCAATCTTCAAAACCATAAATATTCAATGTTGTTATGTTTAGCATTTGATATTTGGCTTTTGGTGATTATTTGTTCTTTGATTATAATTCCTCTTGTCCCACACGCACGCACTTGCTTCTTACCTTCTCTATGATTTCGGGTCTTATAAAAAAAAGTGCCCTGATTGCATCAGAACACTTTTTTCAAAATAGCGAAGGGATTCAGGTGTTTTATTCCACAACGATTACTTCACTGTTGCTATAGTCGCCAATTTCAGTTTTTAAAATGTAGGATGCCGGCTGTAGCCTGAGTTCATCAACCGATACATTTACATTGTAATTATTGGCTTCCTGATGTTCGGCTACAATATTTTTAACCAGCTTGCCCGACATATCCACCAACGAAATATTAACACGGCTGGATTCGGTTACGTTATAATTGATCATTAACTGATCACTCACAGGATTAGGATAGGCTTCAATCTTTGTGGATTGTGCGGTTTTCGCTGCTTTTGTTACCGGGCGTTGAATTTCTTTTTTATACGCAGCTTGATATCTGGGATTCCCTGTTCGTCCGTCATCATAACCAATAGTGGTTTTTATCATAACAGCAACCGGATATCTTTCTGCTTCCGCATACCAGCGATAAGTTTCAGTAAGAATGTGTGTTTCAGATTCGCCTATTTTTTTTACATAATCTTTTACCGATTTAATTCGGATAACATTGTCAATGTTCAGATCCGGTAGTTTTAAACTACCATAAGCATCTGCTTCAATGCTATATGTTCCGGCAATGGTTCCTTTTGCACTGCCTGATGTATAGGTCCCTTTGAAATTCCCTTGCTCAATGTCGCCATACTCAAAAGGGTATACCATTTTTACAGGTGGTTCGGCATATTCAATTTGGTAACGTCCCTGATTTGTACTCACCGCTAATTCAAGTATGCGGTTATTATTTACATCGAAATAGAACTTATTGGTACCCTCAATTAATTCGGTGTTTGAGAGGGGTGCAAATTCAGTTTCATTATGATTTAAAATCCCGGTAAATTCTTTGTTGGCTTCGAGTGATGTTAAATCCCATACAACATTTTCTCCGGCATCACCAGGGTTATGGTAATTGGTTAAAATCATTGGGTTTTTAGTTTCCGGTTGCAGGGAATGGGTTTCATACGTAAGAGTTACCTGAGCTGTTGCATTTAAAGCAAAAGCCAGTATCGCTAATTGTAATAATTGTTTTTTCATAGTCTGGATATTTTAATTGTACAGGTTAGTAAAGTTAATACAATATAATTTTTTTAGCATGGATTAATTACCAAATTCCGAGATAAATTTAATGCGCATTAAACGAATATCTTCTTCACTGTATTCGTCTTCACCTAACTCTTGCAATGCATCAGTAATGGATTCATTTTCAGCTTCTTCTCTGAAATATTCAATTACTTCTTCCTGATGATCCTCATCCAGTATTTGGTCGATATAGTAGCTTATATCCAGTTTTGTGCCTGAGTTAACAATGGATTCAATTTCATTTAAAAGGTCTCCCATTTCAATATTTTTTGCTGCAGCGATATCTTCCAATGGCATTTTCCGGTCGATGCTCTGGATTATATACACCTTGCTACCTGATTTATTCACAATCGACTTTACGATCATGTCATTGGGGCGAATAATATCCCTGTCTTCAACATATTTTTTTATCAATTCAATAAAATCTTTGCCAAAACGATTGGCTTTGCCGGTTCCGACTCCGGATATATTCTGCAATTCATCCATTGTAACCGGGTATTGCGATGCCATGTCTTCCAATGAGGGATCCTGAAATATTACGAAAGGTGGAAGATTCAGTTTTTTTGCATTCTTTTTTCGCAGGTCTTTAAGCATGTCAAAAAGTTCGGAGTCCACTGCACCGGTGCGCGAAGCTGAGCCATTTGTCGACGATTCTTCATCATCTTCACCGGCGTATTCATGATCTTCCGAAAGCATGATTGAATATGGGTTGTTTATATAATTTTTTCCTTTTTCAGTTAAAAAAAGCAATCCATAATTCTCGATGTCCTTATCCAGTAATTTGGCAATGAGCCCTCTGCGCAGCACCATGTTCCAAAATTTAGCATCCTTTTCATCGTCTATCCCGAAAACATCCAGTTCGTGGTGTTTGTACGATTTAACCATAGTGTCTTTATTGCCTGCCAATACTTTTGCTACGTGATCAATCTTAAACTTTTCTTTAACAGCCAGTACGGCATTCAGTGCAGTAACAACATATTCCATTCCTTCAAATTCCTGGCGGGGCTTTAGACAGTTATCGCAATTTCCGCAATTTTCGGTCATTTCTTCACCGAAATAATTCAGCAGCATTCGTACCCGGCAGGCTGATGTTTCGGCATAGGCCACGGTTTCATTCAGCAATTGCCTGCCTATTTCCTGTTCGGCAACCGGTTTACCCTGCATAAATTTTTCCAGCTTCTGAATGTCTTTATAGCTGTAGAAAGCAAAACATTTTCCTTCACCACCATCGCGACCTGCACGTCCGGTTTCCTGGTAATATCCTTCGAGGCTTTTAGGAATATCGTGGTGCATAACAAATCGCACATCCGGCTTGTCAATACCCATCCCGAAGGCTATGGTGGCCACAATAACTTCTACATCTTCCATTAAAAACATGTCCTGATGCCTGGTTCGGGTTGCCGCATCCATACCGGCATGGTAGGGTAATGCCTTTATTCCGTTTACTTTTAGTGTTTCAGCCAGTTCTTCTACCTTTTTTCTTGAAAGGCAATAAATAATACCTGCTTTTCCGGGGTTATCCTTGATATAGCGGATCATTTCCCTGGAAATATTTTTCTTTGGTTTTACTTCATAGTACAGGTTGGCTCTTCTGAATGACGACTTGAATACGTCGGCTTCCAGCATTCCCAGTGTTTTTTGTATATCGAGCTGTACTTTTGGTGTAGCCGTTGCAGTTAAGGCTATAACGGGCGCATTGCCTATTTCGTTGATGATCGGACGTATTCTTCGGTATTCCGGCCTGAAATCGTGCCCCCATTCTGATATACAATGGGCTTCATCAACGGCATAGAAAGCGATTTTTACATTTCTGAGAAACTTAACATTGTCTTCTTTGGTTAGCGACTCCGGCGCAACATATAATAGCTTTGTGGTTCCTTCTATTAAATCCTTTTTTACCTGGTTAATTTGTGTTTTGTTGAGTGAAGAATTTAAAAAATGTGCAATGCCATCGTTGCCGCTAAAGGCACGCATTGAATCAACCTGGTTTTTCATGAGTGCAATGAGTGGGGAGATTACAATAGCTGTGCCCTCCATGAGCAGTGATGGGAGCTGGTAACACAATGATTTTCCACCACCGGTGGGCATAAGCACAAAACTATCTCTGCCAGCCAACACATTTTTGATGATGGCTTCCTGGTTACCCTTGAAATTACTAAAACCAAAATATTTTTTTAACGCTTGTTGTATCGTTAACGCTTCCTGTTTATCCATTATTTGACTTTCTCTCCTTAATCCAATAAATCCTGATGATATAATAAAATACTGACTGAAAAAGTTTTGTTAAGAAGGCGTTTAATTAATATTACCAATTTAACAACTTTTTTTAATTAATGGTGAGGTCTTTACTATTTAATTCCGATAAGAATCTATTTTTGTGCTTCTGAATTTTGTTACACAAATTTAATGATAATGTTTGAAGGTAAGAATGATGATATGACTTTTTTGGAGCATCTGGAAGAATTGCGATGGCATCTGATACGCTCCTTATTTGCTATAGTACTGGTTGGTATTGTGGCGTTTGTATTTAAAGATGTTGTGTTCGACACAATTATTTTGGCCCCTCGACAGCCCGGTTTTTTCACGAACAGGACACTTTGCAATATCGGGGATAAACTGGGTTTTGCCAGTTTGTGTATAAATTCCTCGCCGGTTGAGTTAAAAAATATTTACATGGCCGGCCAGTTTACCACGCATATATTGGTATCAGTTATTGCCGGTATTGTGGTTGCTTCTCCATATTTATTTTATGAAATATATCGTTTCATCAATCCGGGGCTATACAAAAATGAAAAAAAATATGCAGCATTGGCCATTTTTTATTGTTCATTTTTGTTTATGTTGGGTGTAATGTTTGGGTATTTTCTTATTTCTCCGTTGTCAGTTCATTTTTTAGGCAGTTACCAGGTAAGTACTGAAGTTAGCAATGAAATAAACCTGGTTTCCTACATAACCACTGTGTCATCCATTACACTTGCCAGCGCCATTGTGTTTGAATTACCGGTAATCATTTATTTTTTGTCAAAAATGGGACTGGTAACTCCCGAATTCTTAAGAAAGTACCGCAAACATGCATTTATAGTGGTTTTATTGCTATCAGCTATTATTACACCACCTGATATTTTGAGTTTGATTTTAGTGGCTATGCCGCTCTCCATACTTTATGAAATTGGTATCCGAATATCAAAAAATGTGGTTAAAGCCGAAGCGGTTTAATTTTTGATATGGAAAAAACTGTTTTAATTTGGAAGTTTAAAGTTTGCACGCATGAGACTACATACTAAAGATTTGGTGAAACGATACCGCACGAAAACAGTGGTAAAGGGAGCGTCAGTGGAATTAGAACAGGGTGAAATAGTTGGATTATTGGGCCCGAACGGTGCCGGGAAAACAACTACTTTTTATATGATTGTGGGACTTATTACGCCAAATGGTGGCAGAATATTCCTTGAAGATAAGGATATTACAACCCTTCCGGTTTATCAGCGCGCAAAAAGAGGAATTGGTTATTTGGCACAGGAGGCTTCGGTATTTCGTAAACTTAGCGTGGAAGACAATCTTAAAACAATCCTTGAAATGTCTAACCTGAGCAAAGCAGAACAAAAAAGAAGGGTTGAAAACCTGCTTGAAGAATTCGGACTGGTACGCATCCGTAAGAGCCTGGGTATTCAATTATCGGGTGGTGAGCGTCGCAGAACTGAAATTGCCAGGGCATTGGCACTTGATCCCAAATTTATTTTACTTGACGAGCCCTTTGCAGGTGTTGATCCCATTGCCGTGGAGGATATCCAGGAAATTGTATCACGGCTCAAAGAAAAAAATATTGGGATACTTATCACTGACCATAATGTACACGAAACCCTGTCGATTACCGACAGGGCTTATCTTTTATTTGAAGGAGAAATACTCAAAGCAGGCACTGCTCAGGATTTGGCTGATGACGAGCAGGTACGCCGTGTGTACCTGGGTAAAAATTTTGAACTGCGTTAACTAATATTTCAATTCATAAGCAACTACCTTATTATCGAAAAAAGTAGGAACATAGATCATATTTTTCTCCTGAATATATTCAAAATCAGCTGTGTTTATTTCTTCACCTTTTACGTTTAACAGCTCTTTTTTTCCGCTTTCAGGCATTATGTAGGAAATAACCCCACTCCAGTCCGAAATAATATAATTTCCTTGGGCATCCCTTGCTATGCCATCAATACTGCCTGTATTGGAGGCAATGGTATGTATTTTTTGTGTATTCGGTTCAATAGCTAATATAGAACCGGCCACGCCAACAACCACCTTGCCGTTGTAAAAACGCAGTCCATTCGGGAAATTATAATCACTCAAATCCAACCATTTTTCAATGGTGCCTTCATTGTACATATAAATGGCTTTGTTTTCCGAATCAGTAATATAAATATCCCCTGCAGGCGAAATGGTTATATCATTCAGAAATTTAGCGCCTTCAACATCAATTATTTTTGAAATCATTTCTTTTCTGGTGTCAATAATAACTAACCGATCAATGTCGGTAACATACAATAAATGCCCATCCAGATACATTCCTTTAGGAGCATGCATGCCTTTCACCCATTTTGCTTTCATAACCTCGCCATTGATGCCTACTTTGGCAATAAAACCATTGTTATCCTTTTCGGTTGGTTTACCATTAATGTTTGATACATAAAACAAGTCATGGCGGGCATCATAAAAAACTGATTCAGGTGTTTTAAGTCCTTCTGAAGCCGTCCATTGTTCAACCAACTGAACATTTTTTTGTGCATTCAGGCTTATTGTTCCTGCCAGCAAAGCGATGATACAAACGCCAGTTAATTTAATCCTTGATTTCATAATTTATAGTTTAAGGTTTTGTATAAAGACAATTTCATATACAAGTGGTTCAATTTTTCAGTGATTATTTATCATAAATAAAAAATTTAAATATCTTTGCATCGCAAAATTCCCAAGCGGATGTGGCGTAATTGGTAGCCGCGCTAGACTTAGGATCTAGTGCCTTCGGGCGTGTGGGTTCGAGTCCCTCCATCCGCACGTATTTATCATAAACCGCTGAACTATCGGCTCATGGTCGATTAGATTAGCGGTTTTTAACATTTTAATAATCAGCTAAAGATTTGTGCTATGAACATTTCTAAAGAAAACAGCGACGCGTTAAATGCTGTATTGAAAGTAACCATTGAACCATCCGATTATAAAGACCGGGTTGAACATGTACTGAATGATTACCGAAAAAAAGCCAACCTGGATGGATTTCGTCCCGGAAAGGTTCCCATGGGATTGATTAAGAAAAAATATTACAAACCCGTTTTGGTTGATGAGGTGAATAAATTAATGTCTGAATCACTTACCAAATACCTTATTGATGAACAGTTGAATATCTTGGGTGAGCCCCTTCCAAGTGAAAGTTTCACCCCTGAAGTAGACTGGGATCAGGATGAACAATTTGAATTTGCATTCGATATTGGCCTGGCACCGGAAGTTGATATTACCGTCTCTAAAAAAGACAAATTTACCAGGTACCGGATAAATATCGATGATGAGTTACGCAACAGATACATTGATAATTATGCACGTCGTTATGGCGCTTTTAAAGAAATTGATGAGGTAAAGGATAAGGAATATTTAAAAGCCAAATTGATAGAATTGGATGAAAACGGTCATCCTACAGAAAATGGTGTTTCGGTTGAAGAAGGTTCAATTTCTATGGAATATATGACCGATGAAGAGAGCCGTAATAAAATGCTGGGACTGAAAGTGGGAGATAAAGTGGTGCTGGATGTTAAAAAAGCATTTCCTAATGAAGCCGATCTGGCTGGTTTACTGCAAATTGAAAAAGAACAATTGGACAATATCAATCCTCAATTTGAAATAACCCTCAAAAGTATTTCGGTTTTCGAACCATCGCCGATTGATCAGTCATTATTTGATAAAATATATGGTGAAGGCAATGTAAATTCCAAAGAAGAATTTGCCGCTAAAATAGATGAAGAAATTAGTCCCAACCTTGAACAGGAGGCAAATTGGAAACTCAGTGATGATATCAAACAGGGACTGCTTAAAAAAGTAAAACTTGATTTGCCGGAAGAATTCCTGAAACGATGGTTGTATGCCGTGAATAAAGAAAAATTTACCAAAGAGCAAATAGATGAAGAATTCCCAAAATTTGCTGAAGACTTAAAATGGCAATTGGTACGTGATAAACTGGCCAAAGATTACGAAATTGAGGTATCAGAAGAAGAAGCCAAAGAAGTGGCCAAAAAGGTGGCGCAGTACCAATACATGCAATATGGAATGGGCAATATACCTGACGAATACCTCGATAATTTTGCCACGGAAATGATGAAACGCGAGGAGGATAAAAGACGATTTTACGACCAAAAACGTGAAGAAAAGCTCATTGAAAAAGTTAAAGAAATGGTTAAGATCGATGAGAAGGAAATATCTTCAGAGAAATTCAACAAATTGGTGGAAAAATAGTTATATCTTTACATTCAAAAGATTTTTTACCTATGGATTACAATGATTTTTATAAATACGCAACAAAACATCACGGAATATCCGGCACATCGATGAACAAAGTATCATCGGCCTACAATGCATATATTTCACCCACTATTATTGAAGAACGACAAATGAATGTGGCTTCAATGGATGTTTTTTCCAGGTTAATGATGGACCGCATCATTTTTTTGGGGCTACCCATCGATGATTATGTGGCCAATATCATTCAGGCCCAATTGTTATATTTGGATTCGTCTGATCCGGGAAAAGACATTCAAATCTACTTTAATTCACCGGGCGGATCAGTACATGCAGGTTTAGGTATCTACGATACGATGCAATATATCAATTGCGATATTGCTACTATTTGTACCGGAATGGCAGCATCCATGGCCGCCGTTCTGCTGGGAGCCGGAACCAAAGGCAAGCGCTCAGCATTGAACCATTCACGGATCATGATCCACCAACCAATGGGTGGCGCACAGGGACAGGCCTCGGATATTGAAATTACAACACGTGAGATTCTTAAATTGCGCGATGAATTATATAAGATCATTTCCGAACACTCGGGCAAACCATTCGATCAGGTAATGAAAGACTCTGATCGTGATCATTGGATGACATCCAAGGAAGCCCTTGACTATGGAATGATTGATGAGATTTTGGCCAAAACACCAAAATCCAGGGATGAATAATGAGGTAGCTTATGGATAAATGTTCTTTTTGCGGAAGAGAAAAAAAAGACACTGAACTGCTTATTGCCGGCATTTCGGCACATATTTGTGACAGCTGTATCGATCAGGCTTACGAAATATTGCAGGAAGAAAAGAAACGGGTGGATGAGTTTGATGTGTCTCAGATCAAACTTATCAAACCACTCGAAATTAAAAGTTTTCTCGATCAATATGTGATTGGACAGGAGGAAGCCAAGAAATACCTTTCCGTTGCCGTTTACAATCACTATAAAAGATTGATGCAGGGCAATTTTAAAAACGAGGATGAGATTGAGATTGAAAAATCGAACATCATTCTGGTAGGCGAAACGGGAACCGGAAAAACCCTGTTGGCCAGAACCATTGCTCGTATGTTAAATGTACCTTTCACCATTGTTGATGCTACAGTGCTTACAGAAGCCGGTTATGTGGGTGAAGATATTGAAAGCGTGCTTACCAGGCTCTTACAAGTGGCCGATTACAACGTGGAAGCAGCTGAAAAAGGCATTGTATTTATTGACGAAATTGATAAGATTGCCCGTAAAGGCGATAATCCATCCATTACACGCGATGTGTCGGGTGAAGGTGTACAACAGGGATTACTTAAATTACTGGAAGGCTCAACAGTAAATGTGCCTCCACAGGGCGGGCGTAAACATCCCGACCAGAAAATGATCTCGGTAAATACCAAAAATATTCTCTTTGTTTGTGGCGGCGCTTTTGATGGCATTGACAAGAAAATTGCTCAACGACTCAATACTAAAGTTGTGGGGTACAATGCGGCCAAAGACCGCGATCATATCGACCGGGATAACCTCTTGCAATACATTTCACCGCAGGACCTTAAGGCCTTTGGATTGATACCCGAAATAATTGGCCGTTTACCGGTTCTAACCTATCTGAACCCGCTCGACAGAGAAGCGCTCAGAAGAATTCTTACCGAACCAAAAAATTCAATTATCAAACAATATGTTCAGTTATTTAAGATCGATAGTATTGATCTTACCTTTGACGACGAAGTGCTTGAATATATTGTAGATAAAGCGGTTGAGTTTAAACTCGGAGCACGCGGTCTGCGTTCCATTTGTGAAGCCATAATGATGGATGCCATGTTTGAATTACCGAGCAAGGAAAGCAACGAAATGCATATTACCATGGATTACGCCAAACGTAAGATGGAAAAAGCCAATATTAAAAGGCTACAGGCTGCCTGAAAATAATAATAAATAATTTAACCTATTAAAAAACCCGTTGCACATTGGCAACGGGTTTTTTATTTCTGTATATCGAATGATTGAGCTTATTGTTGCATCATCTGATTTACTTTTGACTGTAACTCCTGATCCTGCCTATAGGCCATCATTATTTCGCGATACTTACTCATTTCCAGGCCGGTTTCTTCAACTTTTTGCTGTATTTTTTGCTGATACTGTTGTTGCACCACTTTAATCTCTTGTGATGCCTTTTGAAAGGCCTGTTCATCCTCACTGGATACTTCTACATCAGAATTTGGATTTTGCTTAGACTGCATAATTTCGTTGAATTCCTGCACCCCTAAATCATACGACTGTATTTTCTGAACCATCTTTTGCTGCGCCTCTTGTTGTAACGGTTGCACTTGTTTGGCGGCTTCCACAAACAACTGAATTTCTTCGTCACTGGGTTGTGCTACTTGCATTTGTTGTGGTTGCTGCATGGGGGGCTGAGCAGTTACTTTGTTTCCTGCGGCCAACATAAACAGAGCCATAAGCGCCATTGTAAAAATTGATTGTGCATGTATCATGCTGTTTTTTTTAAGTGTCATAATTTTCTTTTTGGTTTTACAATTCGGATTATTTATCTCAGTGAAAAACAATCATCTATTTTTTAATAGTGATGCAAAGCTATAAAATGCCAACTTTTTTTATAAATGCAGTTTAGAAGCAATCATTGTTAACGCATCGAACATTTTCGGCCATAAAACCTGACATGGTGCTCATAGAACTTACAACCCTTAGCAGGTAGTGCAATTTTTGACAGTTAATTTTTAAGAAATTTTAACAGGATAACTGATTTCCGCATTGGGTTTAAAATAATAAGAATTATTGCCCAAATTTGATTTGACGAATATAAAATATATTACCTAAAATGCCGAAAACTTGTATAAATGGAAAAAATAATATTTCTTTGCTTTAATAATATCAATGGAATGAAAACATTAACTGTAAATAACTGGTGGTGGTCTTCCGGAAAAAACAAACCGTGAGTGCGCAGCCTTTGTATTTACACGAAATAATATTTGAAACGGCTTATCGAACTTACGGTAAGCCGTTTTTTATGTGAATCTGTAATCATTGTTTATGAAGATCAACATTAAGACCCAAGTAAAAACTATATTAGCCGATACACTTACCCCGGTGAGTATTTTTCTGAAACTGCGTGAGCTGTATCCCAATTCTTTATTGCTTGAGAGTTCTGATTATCATGGCAGTGAGAATAGTTTTTCATTTATTTGCCTGGATCCCATTGCTGAATTTAAAGTTACCGATTTCCGCTATGTTAGTACGTGGCCAAACGGTGAAAAAGTACATGGTGAAATAGCTAAACCGGCTGATTTTGCAACTGCATTCAATGAATTCATTCATAGTTTTAAGGTAGAGAAGCGGAATGGCTATCCGGTAAATGGTATTTTCGGATACAGCACATTCGATGCGGTACAATATTTTGAAACCATTAAATTCAAATCTCCAAAAAAAGAGGAATATACCATTCCGGATGTACGATATGGATTTTTCAGATATATCATAGCCATCAATCATTTTCAGAATTTGCTTTATATCATTGAAAATAATATAGATCAGCAGGAGTCGGAGATTCCGAAAATAGAAATATTGTTAAACCAGCTTACAACTACCACCAGTGCATTTAAAGTATTTGAAAGCGAATCATCCAACATTACCGACCACGAATACATGGATATGGTAACCAAAGGTAAAAAATCGTGTTTTCGGGGTGATGTATTCCAAATCGTCCTGTCCCGTCAGTTCAACCAACCTTTTCAGGGGGATGATTTCAATGTTTACCGTGCACTCCGGTCCATTAATCCATCCCCTTATTTGTTTTATTACGATTATGGTGATTATCGTATTTTTGGATCATCACCCGAGGCACAACTCAAAATAAAAGACAACCGGGGATTTATAAACCCTATAGCAGGTACATTTAAACGTTCGGGCAATGATTTACAGGATAAAGAAATGGCCGAAAAGCTTGCCAGAGACGAAAAAGAGAATGCCGAGCATGTAATGTTGGTTGATCTGGCCCGTAACGATTTGAGTCGGCATGGAAATGATGTACAGGTAGATAGTTATCGCGATATTCAATTTTACTCTCATGTCATTCACATGGTATCAACTGTATCGGGCCAATTACACCCTGACTCAGGCAGTGTTGATATGATGATGGCTACTTTTCCCGCCGGAACTCTTTCAGGAGCACCCAAGTATAAAGCCATGCAACTAATCGACGAATATGAAAATCAATCACGCGGGTATTATGGCGGTGCGTTGGGTTATATCGATTTTGACGGTACCTTTAATCATGCCATCATGATCCGTACATTCCTGAGTAAGAATAATTATTTATATTATCAGGCAGGTGCAGGCATTGTAGCCAAATCAATTGAAGAAAGTGAATTGCAGGAAGTGAATAACAAGCTGGGCGCCCTGAAAAAGGCTATTGAAATGGCGCAAAATATTTAATTTGTGTAAGGTATGAAAAAAGTGTTGGTTATTGATAATTACGATTCTTTTACGTATAACCTGGTTCATTATATCGAAAGCATTTTGGATTTCAAAGTAACCGTTGTTCGTAACGATGAGATATCGCTGGAAGAAATTGATAAATACGATAAAATACTTATGTCGCCCGGGCCGGGAATACCCAATGAAGCTGGTATCTGTCTGGAAATGATTAAAACCTATGCGCGTAAAAAAAGCATTTTGGGTGTTTGTTTGGGCCATCAGGCCATTGGCGAGGCATTTGGTGGTAAACTCACTAATTTATCCGAGGTATATCATGGTATTGGTACCAATATTATTCTTAAACATAAGGACGAACCCTTGTTTAAAGAATTACCGGATCATTTTGAAGCCGGACGGTACCATTCATGGGTAGTATCCACAGAAAATTTACCGGACGATTTAATGATTACCTGTGAAGATGATCAGGGGATGATTATGGGGTTGACCCATAAAAACCTGGATGTAAGAGGGGTGCAGTTTCATCCGGAGTCAGTATTGACACAAAATGGCCTTAAAATGATTGAAAATTGGCTGAAGCATTAGTTCGTTTTCAGGTGAAACATTTAACAGATCCATAAAACCTTAGAATATTATCATGAAGGAACTATTAACCCATCTCATTGAAGGAAATATCCTTAGCAAGGAAGAAGCCAAAGATGCATTAATGCAAATTGCCAAAGGGATACATTCTGATGCGGAGATTGCCTCGTTTCTTACTATTTATATCATGCGCGGTGTAAAAGCCCAAGAACTTTCAGGTTTTCGCGAGGCCATGCTCGATTTATGTGTTGCCATAGACCTGTCGGCATATAAAACCATTGATGTATGCGGTACCGGAGGAGATGGCAAACATACATTTAACATCTCAACCCTTACTGCCTTTGTGGTAGCCGGTGCCGGAGCAAAAGTTGTAAAACATGGTAATTATGGTGTTTCGTCCCCCAGTGGTTCATCCAATATGCTTGAGTATTTGGGTTACCAATTCAGCAACGATGTACATAAGCTAAAGTCGGACCTT
This sequence comes from Bacteroidota bacterium, assembly GCA_009908855.1. Classification (GTDB taxonomy): domain Bacteria; phylum Bacteroidota; class Bacteroidia; order Bacteroidales; family JAAAOM01; genus JAAAOM01. The sequence continues at coordinate 51,740 of JAAAOM010000012.1, read as the reverse complement.
GAAAAAGCCAATTTATGCTATTTACATGCTCCCTTGTTTCATCCCGCCATGAAAAATGTGGGCCCTGTGCGAAAAGCATTAAAATTAAAAACGTTTTTTAATATTTTGGGGCCATTGGTAAACCCGGCTCGTCCGCAATATCAACTCACCGGAGTTTATAGCGGGGAAGTTCAGGAGTTGTATGCCGGTGTTTTTAAAATGGCCGGAATTAACCATGCAATTGTATATGCACTGGATGGGTATGACGAGGTATCACTTACCAGCGATTTTAGACTAATTGCAGCTGATAAGGATCAGGTATTGTCGCCATCCGACATTGGTTTTAGTCATGTTGAACCTGAACAAATACGCGGTGGCAGGGATGTGGAAGAATCGGCCGGCATTTTTATGACCATATTGGAAGGCAATGGTACCGATGCCCAAAACAGAGTGGTAATGGCCAATGCAGTACTCGCTCTGCAATGCTATTATCCTGATAAATCACTTGATGAATGCAAGGTGATGGCCGAAGAATCGCTACTGGGTAAAAAAGCACTGACCGTTGTTAAAAAACTTATTCAATAACCACTCATGACCATACTAGAGGAAATTGTTGCTTACAAAAAGAAAGAGGTTGAAACTTCAAAAAAAGCAGTAACCCTGCAGGAGCTTGAAAAGAGTGAATATTTTAACAGGCCTACCCATTCACTAAAGGAATTTATTATCAGGCATGATAAATCCGGGATTATTACCGAGTTTAAACGTCAATCCCCGTCAAAAGGGATTATTAATGATCAGGCGGATGTTGAAGCAGTTACAAAGGGATACGTTCAGGCGGGTGCATCAGCCTTGTCGGTACTTACCGATACGAAATTCTTCGGCGGTTCAAACAATGACCTGACTAGTGCACGCAGCGCAAATGAAGTGCCTATACTTAGAAAAGATTTTATCGTTGATGATTATCAGATCTATGAGGCCAAGTCCATCGGAGCCGATGCCATTTTATTAATAGCCGCTTGTCTTACCAAGCCGGAAGCCATGCATTTTGCCAAGCTGGCAAAAAGCCTCCATTTAGAGGTTTTGATGGAAATTCATAACGAACAGGAACTTGAAATGGTCAATAGCTATCTGGATGTGGTGGGTGTCAACAATCGCAATCTTAAAACGTTTGAAGTATCACTGGATACATCAAAACATTTATCAGCAAAAATTCCTGGTGAATTTGTGAAGATTTCAGAGAGTGGTATCGGTCATCCGAAGCAAATAATAGAATTAAAACAAGAGGGATTTCAGGGATTTTTAATTGGTGAAAACTTTATGAGAACCGAGAACCCGGCAATGGCATTCAGAGAATTCATGGAGTTGTTACAGGAAGTAAAATAAATTAATATGTCAGATTATAAAATAAAAGTATGCGGAATGAAGGAATATGAGAATATTCAGGCACTCATATCCCTAAATCCTGATTATATAGGATATATTTTCTACCCCAAATCCAAACGCTATGTTGGTGAAAACCCGGATACAACTATTTTTAGTATTGTTCCCGGGAACATTAAAAAAGTTGGTGTATTTGTTAATACCGAATTGGAAGCTGTACTTGATAAGGTAAATAAATATGGTTTACAAATGGTTCAGTTGCATGGTGGTGAAAGTGAGGATTACTGTAAACAATTGAAGGAACAAGGGATTGAGATTATTAAAACCTTTTCCATTCAAAATGTGTTGCCTGTGAATGTTATGATGCGCTACCAGCCGCTGGTTGATTATTTTTTATTCGATACACGTACTCCTCGTTTTGGCGGGAGTGGCGAAAAATTCGACTGGAAAATACTGGAAAGCTATGCATTGGAAAAACCAGTGTTCTTAAGTGGGGGTATAGGTCCGGATGATGCAGCCGGTATCAAAGAAATGGATATGCCTTTTGTGCAGGTGTTGGATATCAACAGCCGGTTTGAGCTCGAACCCGGCTATAAAAATGTGGATGCGGTGAAGTACTTTGTGCAGGAGATAAGGCAATAATTGAATTCGAGAAAGACAAAAAGTTTTGCGTAAAGCGAAGATGGGATATCAGACCACATTCACAGAATGGCGGTCTTTGTAGGGAAACAAAACATAAAACAACATGGCAGCAACAAATTATAATGTGAATAAAAAAGGATACTACGGCGAGTTTGGCGGGGCATTTATCCCTGAAATGATGTATCCGAACATCAAAGAACTGGAAACTAAATACCTGGATATTATTAATGATGAAGGGTTTCAGCGGGAATTTAAATCATTGTTGAAAGACTATGTAGGAAGACCAACACCGCTTTATTTTGCCACGCGTTTGTCTGAACATTACCATGTTAAACTATACCTGAAGCGTGAAGACCTTTGCCATACGGGTGCGCACAAAATAAACAATACCATCGGTCAGATTCTGCTTGCACAACGTATCGGTAAAAAACGCATTATAGCCGAAACAGGAGCCGGTCAACATGGGGTTGCAACGGCAACTGTTTGTGCGCTTATGAATATTCAATGTGTGGTATACATGGGTGACCTCGATGTACAACGACAATCACCCAATGTAGCCCGTATGCGTATGTTGGGTGCTGAGGTAGTACCCGTGCACAGCGGTAATAAAACACTGAAGGATGCCACTAACGAAGCCATGCGCGATTGGATCAATAATCCCGAGGATACACATTACATTATTGGTTCAGTGGTTGGCCCGCATCCTTATCCCGATATGGTCACACAATTTCAATCCGTTATAAGTGCTGAGATGAAAACTCAACTGAAAGAAGCCACGGGTCATGAAAATCCCACCGCCATTATTGCCTGTGTTGGTGGTGGAAGTAACGCTGCCGGAGCATTTTACCATTACCTGGAAAATCCGGATGTTCAGCTTATTGCTGTAGAAGCAGCAGGAAAAGGCGTGAACACACCTGAAACCGCTGCAACACTGGTTGCCGGAAAACCAGGTGTATTGCATGCGAGTCGCTCCATGCTTATGCAAACTGATGACGGACAGGTGATTGAACCTTATTCTATTTCGGCCGGACTGGATTATCCGGGTATCGGACCATTGCATGCCCATCTGCATCAATCGAAACGAGGTAAATATATTTATGCCACGGACCATGAAGCCCTGAAAGCCGCTTATCAGCTTACCAAGTTTGAGGGTATTATTCCGGCGCTGGAAACAGCACATGCATTGGCTGGCCTGGATAAAATTTCATTCAAACAGGATGATGTAGTGGTAGTAAATCTATCCGGTCGTGGTGACAAAGACTTGCAGGCTTATATCGACAATTTAGAAAACTACGTTGATAATGAATAGAATTAATAAACTCTTTGCTGAAAAAGAGCAGGATATTTTATCCGTTTATTTTACAGCTGGTTACCCAGCAATTGATTCCACTCGTGAAGTTCTTTTGGAATTGGTGAAGAATGGTGTAGATATCATTGAAATTGGCATGCCATTTTCCGATCCCATAGCAGATGGGCCTGTGATCCAGAAAAGCAGCCTGCAAGCGTTGAATAATGGCATGACCCTTAAAAAGCTGTTCGAGCAACTGAAAGATATTCGCAATGAAATTGATATACCGCTAATTGCCATGGGTTATTTGAATCCGGTTTTACAATTCGGTCTCGAAAAATTTTGCCAGCATTGCAAGGATGTGGGTATTGACGGCTTAATTCTTCCCGATCTTCCGGTTGATCTGTACCTGGAAGAATATAAAGACATTTTTCAGCAGTACGGATTGCACAATATTTTTTTGGTAACACCCCTAACCAGTGAAGAGCGAGTTCGGTTGATCGACCAAGAAACTTCCGGTTTTATTTATTTGGTTTCATCCGCTTCTACCACGGGTGCGCGGAAAGATATTCAGGAGAATCAAATACGATATTTCGAGCGTATCAATGCGATGAAATTGTCCAATCCGACTTTGATCGGATTCGGTATCTCCAATCATGAGACTTTTAGCAGGGCCTGTAAATATGCGCATGGGGCGATTATTGGGAGTGCTTTTATTCATGCATTGGACGAGGGAGAGAAGTCATTGAAGGAGAAAATACAGCGATTTGTTAAAAGCATTAAAACATAGTGGTTTCCTGAGTACATATATCTGATCGGTTATTATAGTTTTAGATATTTGTCCAGCCTATCCTTTCCATTCGCCTGAGATATTAGCATTTGTAAAACACCAGTAACTTGCCAGCATTCCCTAATCTCGTTTTCAAAGATCTTTTCAACAGTATTATGAGGATTAAAAACCATTTTACGATCCCTGTCATAAGCCAAATTCGACAGGTAGAACATAGTATCCAGGACCACCAAATAATATTGGGTTGAATTGAGCTTTTTGAAATTCTTTACGGCTTTGCAGAAAAGTTTATCACCTGGTTTGAACTGATTCAGCTTGTTTTGAAAATAAGCATCATCAAGTTCAAAACATATATTTGTTCCGGACATGATAAATGGAAGAGAAAAAACCGGTATACTTTGCGTGAAAGCTGATTGATCCAATTGCTTTAAATATTCCGGAAGCATTTCAGCTTCTACAAATCGGATAGTTGACGAATTTACTGCTGTTTCTTCTATTGAAGCCGATTGTGGTAGCATATCATAATTGGCAATGTCATTAATAGTTAATTCTTTAGTTAAAAGCAGTTCCAATGGGATGCTAAAATAATTAGCTATTTGAACCGCGATTTCAGTTTTTGGTTTCGCTCTTCCTTCCTCATATGCACCCACACTTGCCCTGGTTAAACCAAAGAGTTCTGCAAAAGCACTTTGGCTAAGACCTTTAAAAGACCTTATTTTCTTAATGTTTTTCTGTACCATGTTAAAAAATACTAAAATAATTAGCCGATTTCCAATAATTGTTTTATGTTTGTCTAACAAATTTAGCAATATAAAATAAATAACAATAACACCTGCCATCTTAATAATTGTTAACATAAGGTTCTGAGCAATGAAATTTTGTACATTTGATGCTCACCATGTGAACATTGCATTCTTTTCAGGAATAGAGTTCACCGTGTGAGCAAGTTGATGAGAACCTGTTAAACCAGGAAAAAATATGTTAAACGTTTAATTTAAACCCCTTGCAAACGATGGAGGAAAATTTCGAAAAAGTAAAAGAGTTCATCCTTGAATTAGGATACAATGTTGTTCATGAAGATACAGAAGACAGTGTACTGGTAATATCAGATGATTCTGAAGGTATTCATAACCTGGTATTGGGTTGTGCACCACCTATCTTAATCATGGAACAATATATCATGGAAATTAAAAAAGAGTCGTCTGAGATCTATAAAAGTCTGTTGCAAAAAAACCGCGATATTATACACGGGGCATTTGTGCTGGATGAAACGGGCACGAAAGTGATTTTCCGGGATACGTTGCAATTGGAAAATCTGGACCTGAATGAGATCGAAGGCTCTATTAACTCACTGGCACTTCTGCTCAGTGAATATTCCGATGATTTAATTAAGTTTTCTAAGAGTTAAAATGATTTAAAAAGATAATACAATGAGTGTGTTTAAGCGATTATTTAAAATGGGACAGTCGGAGCTGCATTCCGCCATGGATCAACTGGAAAATCCGATAAAGCTTACCGAGCAAGGTATTCGTGACCTGAAAGGTGATTTGGAAAAAGCGTTGAAATCATTGGCTGAGGTGAAGGCTATGGCCATACGCAGTCGTAACGAAATGAACCAGGAAAAGGAGGCTGCGGCTGATTATGAAAAAAAGGCTATGATGTTGTTGCAAAAAGCCAAATCAGGCGACATGGATCAAAATGAAGCAGACCGCCTGGCATCTGAAGCATTAACCAAGAAAGAAGAATGCAACGCCAATGTAAAAAGACTGGAGGAAGAAGTGAATAAATACCAGGATTCGATTTCAAAACTGGAATCAAACATCAAAACATTGCGCTCCAATATTAGCAAATGGGAAAACGAATTGCGAACGTTAAAAGCGCGGCAAAAAGTGAGTCAGGCCACCAAGAATTTAAATAAACAAATGGCCCAGGTCGACTCATCCGGTACAGTTTCCATGCTTGAGAAAATGAAGGACAAAGTAGCCGAAGAAGAAGCTATGGCAGAGGCCTATGGAGATATTGCCAACGAGAGCAAAAGCGTGGATGATGAGATTGACAAAGCGTTGGGCGATCCGAATAAAGCAGCCGCATCAGATTCTTTGGCGGAGCTGAAGAAGAAAATGGGGATGTAGTTGGGAAATTGGCAATAGCAGTGGTAGGTGGAAGTGGCAGTAAGCAGTATCAATATATAAAATCCACAGCTAACTGCCACAGCTAACTGCCACTGCCACCTGCTACTATACACACACCTCTTAAGGAAAAAGTATTGAAATCTCCTACATTCATTAATAATTTAATTTCACGATCATGATGCAAATGCATTACAATAAACGCAAAGGCTCTTATTCGTATCAAGCGGATCGGCCTTTGTTCAGACAGCTAAAAAATTTTTTGGCTATTCTGCTTGCTGTTGGCATAGCTATTTTGTTATTTGCCTTCTTATTTAAAGTAGCCATATTTTTAATTGTGGTTGCGCTGGTATTGTTTATTGCCGCACGAATTAGACACTTCTTTAACTGGAGATGGTAAATGGATTATTTAGGAAACCACATGTTGGCCGAATTTCATGAATGTGATTCAGATGTGCTGAACAATTCAGGCAAACTTGAGCAAATTATGACAGAAGCGGCCAAATTAGCAGGAGCCACGGTGGTAAGCACGCATTTCCATTCGTATTCACCCACTGGTCAATCTGGAGTAGTGGTTATACAAGAAAGTCACTTTGCCATCCACACCTGGCCCGAGTACAATTATGCAGCCGTGGATCTGTTTACCTGCAGTGCCAAAATGGATTTCGAAAAAGCTTATGATTATTTGATTGACACGCTTGGGGCCGGAAAACACTCGTTTTCCATTGTCCCCAGGGGATATATAAAAACCGCCATGGCTGGCACAAACGAGGAAATGGAATAAGTGTATGTTCAAGAAAATTGTAAACAAAATAAAGGGCAAAAAAGAGGAAGATCAAATTGACGTAACCAATCTCTCCCTTAGGGATTTACGAAAAGGATACATTATTGACTATTTCATGCAGTCGTGGGAAGTGAAAGAAGCTTATCAATACGATTGGGGCAACAATTTTTTCTCGAAAGAATATTTAATTACCAATGGCAAAGAAAAAAAATACCTGCATGTGGAGGATGATGGCGAGCTAATCCTAAGTTTAACTGAAGATGCCAATATTTTGAGTATTGACAAATCCCTGAAAAGTGATATCATTGCACATGACAAGCCTTCTTCAACTATCAATTATAAGGGCAAAATCTTTTATATGGATGAAGAAAGCCAGGGATATTTCCGCGATATGGACAACGATTATTGGTCGGAGTTTGTGAGCTGGGATTTCGTGGATGAGGAAAAAAAAGAGCTTATTGGCCTGACTCGTTGGGGCGAATCGGAAATTGAGGCTTCGGTAGGCATTTTTGTCGAGGAATATGAATTCTCCAATATAGTTCCTGCATAAATCAAACAATTCATTATGATAAAAAAAATATTATTATTTTCATTTATCGCAATGCTGGTGCTATCCTGTGGTTCAGGATTTCAGAAATCACCGGTCGATAAACTCATCCGGCAAATGGATGACAAACAAACCTTTACCATTATCCTGCATGATCTGGATATACGTGGCTTTTTAGCGAAAGACTATCTTCATAAATATAAAATAATTACCGAAGAAAACGGCGTACCACAGGAACGTGTAACAGATTGGGAAAATGTAACACCTGAGTTTTTTCGTCATCACCAGAATAATATGGGTATGGAAATCGCTGTAAAAACCGAGGATGGTAAATTAAACAAAAATCCTTCTCCACCAGGATTTTCAAACTATGTGGGTAATGAAAAATACGGCCAATGGGTACAGCGCGACGGAGGGTCTTTCTGGGAATTTTATGGAAAATACGCCATGTTCAGTTCAATATTCAATATGGCAATGGGTGGACCCATTGGCTACGGCATGTATAATAATTATGCAAATAATTACCGTGGTCGTCGGCCATTTTACGGAACACGCGATCGCTACGGGCGATACGATTACGGTACAAACAGCAAATACACAAGAAATACCAGGTCAACCCGTTCATCGAACTTCTTTGAGCGCCGACAGCAACGTACCGGATGGCAATCCAGCTCATCCAATCGAACCGGACGGTCATCATCCTCCAGTTATCGCTCCCGTGGTGGAGGTTTTGGAAAATAAAAACTCAAAAAATAAAATAAACCATGCTTACAAACGCTATTAGCCTTAGTTACTTTACACCAGAATACATTTTAAGTACCCTGGCGTACTTTGTTTCTGCCTTTATACTGCTTCTGATCGGGAAATTTGCGCATAACATCTTTCATCCGGCATACAAAACGGATTCTGAACTGGTTGAAAAAGACAACATGGCCTTTGCTATCTCACAGGTGGGATATTATATTGGCATTGTGCTGGTTATTATGGCCGCATTGTCGGGTGAGAGCCTCGGATTACTGTTGGACCTTCAACTGATTGGTATGTACGGGTTGGTTGGCATTGTTTTGCTGAATATATCCGTTTATATTAATGATGCCCTTATTTTAAGAAAATTCAAAGTTAGCAAAGAAATTCTGGAGGATAAAAATGCCGGAACCGGTGTGGTGGTTGCAGCCACCTCCATCGCTACCGGGCTTGTCCTTTTAGGCGCCTTTAATGTGGAAGGTGCATCTTTATTAGATTCAGTAGGTTGTTGGGCCATTGCACAGGTTGTACTGATCATTGGTGCGCTCATTTACAACGTTTTTCTTCCGTACAGTGTGCACGAGCATATTGAGAAGGACAATGTGGCGGTGGGTATTGGATTTGCCGGTGCATTGGTAGCGCTTGGTATTATCATTCAGTTTGCCATTCACGATTTATTAAACGGTTGGCTGGACTTTTCAATTGCATTACTGGTGGATACTGTTATTGGATTTATATTCCTCCCCGTTGCACGTGTGTTAACGGATAAAATTTTATTGCCAAAAAGAAATCTTACCGATGAGTTAATTAATCAGGAAAAACCTAACAAAGGGGTAGCACTTATTGAAGCATTTGCTTATGTGGGTGGTGCCATGCTAATTACCTGGGTACTCTAAAGTATGCGCAATAAGTCGTATGTTTTAAAAGTAGCGCTTTTTGCCACCGGATTAGCAGGGATAGTGGCAGAATTTATTTTATCTACCCTGGCCACTTATTTCCTGGGTGATCCTGTATTGCAATGGAGTTTAATTCTTTCGATTATGCTTTTTGCAATGGGAGTGGGTAGTCGCATCAGTCAGTTAGTCGAGAAATACGTACTTGAATACCTGGTGTTTGTTGAGCTGGCACTATCGATTCTCAGTTCGCTCTCAGCATTGTTTGTATACGTAATAGCGGCTTATTCAATATTCACCGGATTTTTCATCTATTTCTTAAGCATTCTTATCGGTTTGCTTATAGGTATGGAAATCCCACTGGTAACCCGGTTTAACGAAAAATATGAAAGCCTGCGTTACAATATTGCCTCGGTACTCGAGAAGGATTATCTGGGTAGTTTGCTGGGCGGTATATTTTTTGCTTTTTTCGGATTACCATTGCTGGGAATAACCTATACACCTTTTGTGCTGGGAATACTCAATTTTCTGGTAGCGATATGGCTGATTATTATGCTCAGGGAATTTATTCATCCCCCTGTTCGTAAATGGATCGTAAGCGGATTTATATTTTCTGCCGTTCTTATTGCAGCCGGCTTAATCTTTGCCAAACCGATTGAGTTGCATAGTGACCAGTTAAAATATAAGGATAAGATTATTCTGCAAAAACAATCACGTTACCAAAAAATTGTACTTACCCAATGGAAAGAAGATTACTGGTTGTTTTTGGATGGCAATCATCAATTAAGTACCATTGATGAATTTATGTATCACGAACCCCTGGTACATCCGGCGATGAGTTTATTACAACATCCTACAGATGCACTGGTTATTGGCGGAGGAGACGGTTGTGTTGCCCGGGAATTACTTAAATACCCGACACTTGAAAATATTGCCGTTGTGGACCTTGATCCTGCTATCACCAAGCTGGCCCGGGAAAATGAAATATTTCTTGCGTTTAATGAAGGTTCCATGAATCATCCCAAAGTAGAGATATTTAATCAGGATGGTTTTCAGTTTCTGGAACAAACCAATCAGTTTTATGATATTATTATCGTTGACCTCCCGGACCCGAACAAAATGGAGATTAATAAACTGTATACACTCCAGTTTTATGAACTGGTGCAACAGCATTTAAGACCATATGGGGTTTTTATAACCCAGGCCGGGAGCCCTTACTATGCGCCCAGGGCTTTTAACTGCATTGAGCAAACCATGCAGGCATCCGGTTTTCATTCATTACCCATGCATAATCAGGTGTTAACCCTGGGCCAGTGGGGATGGATACTGGGCAGCCAGGTTTGGAATCAGACTGAGCTTAAAAAGCATGTGCGCAAAGCCAACCTTGACTCCATTCCTACTAAATGGTTAAATGAGGAGGCCCTGGAATTAATCACTTCTTTTGGAAAACCAATTTTTAATGACGATAGTGTGGAAGTCAATACCATTGCCAATCCGGTACTGTATCAGTATTACCGGCATGGAAGGTGGGATTTGTATTAATATGGTTGACTTCTGTCTCTTTATTTCATAATTTAACTTCCAAACCAATACTACTTAATTATGAATGTTAAACGCTATTTAATCACCGTCCTTTTGGTGTTTCTTACTTATGAAATTCTTAGTTACCTTATTCATAGTGTGCTGTTAATGGATGCGTATCAAAATATCAGTACCCTTTGGCGATCTGATATGATGCAATACTTATGGCTTATGTATCTGGCTGATCTGTTGTTTGTTTCTTTCTTTGTTCTAATCTATACACAATGGTCAAAAAGTTATAACCTGATAAGCGGTTTTATTTTTGGCCTGTTATCCGGTTTGATGATAAGTTCGGCAGGCGTTTTAAATCAACATGTCGTATATCCCATACCCTTTGAACTAACCATTCAATGGATGATTTATGGTTTGTTGCAGTTTTTAATTTCGGGATTGGTGCTGGGGCTGGTTTATAAGCCAAAACGTACATAACTCGATTTTAACAGAGTCGGTTTAAAGGAAAGTATTGTAAATCATCATCATTCTCCTTATTTTTCGGGCTCATTCCTAAACAGACCTGTATGCCGCGCAAACTTGTACGTAGGATCACCATTTATTCGGGATTTATTATTCTTTTTCTCGTTGTATTAAGAATTATCGTCTACTTTGAAGCACCGCATGAGTCTTCCAGTATAAAAACAATTTGGGATGCTATATGGTATTCAATTGTAACCTTATCAACCGTTGGCTATGGTGATCAGTATCCGGTTACCCCACAGGGTAAAATATTGGGCTTGTTTCTGGTGATTTCAAGTTTAGGACTGGTGGGATATCTTATTGGAAATATTTCAAATGAAATTCGCAATTATATGGAAAAGAAAAAGGAAGGTTTTTACGGAACCGATTTCAGGAACCATTTTGTAGTGATTGGCTGGAATAATTTTGGACGGATGGTGGTGAACCAGATTGTAAGCGCTGGAAATGACGTGGCCATTGTTACCAATTCAAAAGCCGATTTGGATGTGATTAAAGACCTTTATGAAAATCAACAGGTTTTTGTATTATATACAGAGTTTACCAATTACGATGCCTACCAAAAGGTAAATATTAAACAGGCACGCTCAGTATTTATCAATCGCCAGGATGATTCGGAGGCGTTGGTATTCCTCATAAACATGCGAAAACACTTTAACACCGCCGATTTTGTTGTCTCACTGGATAATGCTGAACTGAAGGAAACCTTTCAATCCATTGGTGCGAAATACGTGTTGGCTCGTAATGAAATTGCCTCCCGACTGGTGGCGAGTTATATATTTGAACCCGATGTGGGTACATTTACCGAGGATTTAATTGCTACATCAGTCAACGAAACGGATTTTGATATTCAACAATACCGTGTTACACAATCTAATCCCTTTGTGAACAACGATTATTTGGAGGTTTTTATGGAACTTAAAAAGATGCATGACAGTGTGTTGCTCGGGCTTGTAAAGATCGATGAAAAAGGCAACAGACAACTTCTGAAAAACCCTGCTAAAGGAACCAGGGTAGCCATGAACGACTATTTGTTGGTAATCTCAAATGGCGTTAATAAAAAGAACCTTGAAAAGACTTTTGGTGTAAGTGAAGGATTGCTAATGGGCGCTAAACAATAACTTCATTAAAAAAATCATCCAGCAAACCGAGATGTTCCTTGTGTAATTTCTTCATCTCCTCTCTTAATTTTTCTTGTTGCTGGCGGTAGTACTCCACTTTTTTAGGTCTGTTTACCATTATGAAGTGGGCTTCTTCTTCCTGTATCCTTATTTTGGCAATCAGGTCCTTTATGTGTACAATTTTATTGTTCACCGCGCTTTCAAATGGAATGAGCTTGGTGGTTATATCATTATCAATGTTATATATTTCCCGTATTGATTCCTTTAAGGCAATACATTCGGTCAGGTAATTATCTAATTTATTTCGCCAGAGTTTATATTCTTTTGCCAGTGTGCTAATTTGTGTTTTTTCAATCATAAAGCGGGCAGTTTAAGTTAAAAATCGGGAATTGTGTGCAAAACACCATAAGTTACAAAAAAATTAACTTGAAATCAATTATTTTAGAACAAAAAAATGCGACTGATCCAAAAACCGCTGAATTTAATATTGTTGATCTGGGCTGTGTTCCTGGCGGATATGTTTTTTCACCTCCAGCTGGCACGGTTTGGTATTTATCCGCGCAATGTTTACGGACTCATTGGAATAGTAACTGCTCCTTTGCTGCATGGTAATCTGCAACATATTATTTCCAATACCATTACATTGTTTGTTCTGCTAACTGTTCTCTGGATATTCTACAGGCGGATTGCAGTGCAAATTGTTGTTCTGAGCTGGTTGTTGGGAGGTTTATTGATCTGGATTTTTGCGCGTCCGGTAATACATATTGGCGCAAGTGCGCTGATTTACTCTATTGCGGCATTTCTTATTGCTATTGGCTTGTTCAGTGGTTCATTCAGGTCATTCATTATTGCACTGATTATTATTTTGCTTTATGGCGGATTAATATACGGTGTATTACCCACCGATGAGCCAATTTCATGGGAGGGACATTTGATTGGTGCCATTGCGGGTATAATACTGGGTTATCAGTACAGGTTTTACAAGCGTAAATGATGCTTGTATTTTTATTATAGGTAATTATTCTAACACTATACTGGTGTTGGCATTCATGCAGAGAAGCGACAGTGCAATCTTGAAGCGAGGTGAAATTGTGTATATTTGAGATTAAAACTTAAATGACAAAAGAATCCGAAATTATATTTTACCAATCTGATGATGGAGTTATAAAAATAGAGGTCATCTTTCAGGACGAGACTTTTTGGATGACCCAAAAGAAAATTGCTGAATTATTTGGAGTTCAAAGACCTGCGATAACAAAACATCTAAAAAATATCTTTGAATCAGGAGAATTGGAGGAAAGTTCAGTTAGTTCCATTTTGGAACATACTGCAGATGATGGGAAAAAATATAAGACAACATTTTACAATTTAGACACAATAATTGCTGTTGGATACAGGGTAAATTCAAATAAAGCAACAAAATTTCGAATTTGGTCCACCAAGGTATTAAACGAGTTTATAACAAAAGGATTTGTATTAGATGATGAACGGTTAAAACAAGGCAAGCATTTTGGTAAAGATTATTTTGATGAGCTTCTTGAACGGATTCGAGAGATTCGAGCCAGTGAGAGAAGATTCTATCAAAAGATTACGGACATTTATGCTTTGTCGATTGATTATAATAATACTGATACGTTGACTAAGGACTTTTTTGCCACTGTTCAAAACAAATTACATTGGGCTATAACTGGTAAAACTGCTGCGGAGATTATTTATTCATCGGCTGATGCTACAAAAATATACATGGGATTGACCAATTAGAAACATTCGCCAGATGGTAAAATATTAAAATCTGATGTGTCGATTGCTAAAAACTACTTAAACGAACAGCATATTAAAGAACTTAATCGGATTGTTTCAGCTTACCTTGATTTAGCTGAGGCAAGAGCAGAAAGACAGATACCGACTAACATGCAGGATTGGATTAATTTTTTGCATCAATTCTTGGAATTATCAAACTACCCGATTCTGAAGGATAAAGGAAAAGTTAGTGCTTTAGAGGCTAAATTAAAAGCTGAACAAGAGTATGATAAGTATAGAAAAATTCAAGATAAGAATTACACTTCCGATTTTGATAAAGAAGTGAAACGATTGAAAAGATAAGAATAATGCACGAAATGCCAACACACGGTATAGCAAATAAGGGTTTCAGTGGTATGCTAAGCTTTGTTTCCCGCATCAACTTCGGTAACGGGGTATACGAACGAAGTCCGAAATCCCTTACTTGTCACCGCCAAACGTTTGGGCGTAAATTACCGCCGGTACTTCCTGGATAAGTTATGCGGATGTGGCAGGGTTTTGTATATTTACTCTCAATCACAACGGCTTGATAGGTTAGGTTGGTTTTCAAAATCCCGGCCTCCCCACATTCCCATCCGTTTGCAGCTATTTATTTCCTGTTTAATCCGCCGAAAGTCACTGACGGAATGGACAACCTTTTAGATCAATAAACCGAATTATATGGTAACGGCAGAAAGCATTTGATCGAGGTTGGTGAATTTTTCGTGATAATCGGACATGGAACGGCTAATCAGGTCTTTTGCCTCATCTACTCCGTAAATATGCGTTATTTCGGTATTGGCTTTATTTCCGGGCAGGTCTTTATAGGTAAGAAAATAATGCTTTAACCGGTCAATAACCAATGGCGGGATGTCATTCATATCTTTATAATCACCGTAAACGGCATCATGGTTCAATACACCAATAATTTTATCATCGGCCTCATTGCCGTCGATCATTCTAAATCCGCCAAGCGGCCTGGCTTCTACCAAAATATCACCATGTACAATTTCTTTTTCTGTGAGAATACAAATATCAATGGGATCACTATCACCATTAATATCTTCCTTATCGGTTTTTTCCATGGCGTATTCTGCTACTTTCGGTCCGCTGTATGTCTGCGGAATAAAACCGTATAATGCCGGTACTACATTGGAGTATTTCTGGGGCCGGTCGATTTTTAGATAGCCGCTGCTTTTATCCACCTCGTATTTCACGGTGTCGGTGGGCACCATTTCAATAAAACAGGTTAATACCGAAGGTGCATCAGGCCCAATATCCACACCATGCCACGGATGAGATTTATAACGCAGTCCCATCAATCGTCCTATCGGGTCCATTAGTTTACTTGCCATAATTTTGTTGGTTTAAGAGTTCGAGAGTTATTATTCTTATTCTACATAACAAAATAAGAGAAAAATGATCAATATTACGTTACGATAGTTTTATTTATTTATGAAACCCGGGAATCTCCTGACCAAAGTCGTTCAATGTACAGGTAAAACCCGTGAATCAACCGCTTAAACGGTATTGATAAGGTGTTTAGTATCAGAAAAGCTGTTCAACTAAATATTTTTCTCCTTTTTAGAGAGGATTCGATAAATAATCATGCCTGAAATTAAACAAGCGGCCAGTCCGACAATACCATGTACATATTCCCTGAAAATGATTTTACCCGTACCGATAAGTGCACCATAAATGGCTATTACACTTAGCATCCAGCAAATCAAATTACGTCTGATTTCATCTCCGGAATCAGGTTTAAAGGTGGCATGAAATGTTTTCCATCCGGGACCGGCGGGTCTGATTTTTTTACAAAATGATGTCAGTACTTCTGTTGATTCGGGTTTTGTGAGAAAGGTTACAATGACCCATGTAAGTGTTGAAAATCCGACGGTAGGATACATACTTAATGGTGGTTCTAACCGGAATATATAGACTGATACAGGGTAAAAAATTAACGGAGCGAGCATGGCACTAATTTCACTCCAGGCATTAATGCGCCACCAATACCAACGCAGTATCAATACGCCACCAATACCTGCACTGGCATTAATAATGAATACCCAGGCGCCTGAGATGGTATGTAATACAGTATTTGCCAGAATTAATGATAATGTAACCAACACCACAATAGTTAACCGGGATATGGCCACATAATGTTTCTCCGTTTTGTGTTTGTGTAAAAAACGTTTATAAAAATCGTGGACAATGTACGAAGTCCCCCAATTTAATTGGGATGCAATGGTGGACATATAGGCAGCCATAAAAACAGCAATTAGCAAACCCAGTAAACCTGAAGGCAGATATCGCACCATTAGTTTGGGATACATGGTTCCGGGATCAACGGTGTTTTCATATTGCTGGTAAAAATGGTTTAATTCAGGATTATTGAGTTGTTGTAGTTTCTGATAGGCATCACCTTCTTCATGTATTGATTTGGCTGCCTGGTATAAACCGGGGTTTAATTTTTCGAGTTCCTTTTCTGATGAGGCTTTGGGCAAAATTACCAAAGCAGCCAGGGCAACAATGATCCATGGCCACGGCCGTAATGTATAATGAGCAATATTAAACCATAAGGTTCCCAGCATACTGTGTTTTTCATCTTTGGCCGACATCATACGTTGCGCGATGTATCCGCCACCACCCGGATCGTTACCCGGATACCAGCTGGCCCACCATTGTATGAGCGCATAGGCGGCAAACGCACCTATTCCAATAGCAAACAGGGTTTTACCTGGTGCAGATATCGTTGAAATGGTGGGGAAAAAATGAAGACTCTCTGCAGGCAAGGCTGCTTTTAAATTTTCAATGCCGCCTACAGCCGGGTTTTTAACAACAAATACTGCCAGAATGATGCATCCGGCCAACGCAAATACAAACTGAAAACTGTCGGTTCGTACGGATCCCAATAAGCCCGACAACAGTGCATACAAGGCTGCCATACCGGCCAGTATAATCACCAGCATAAAAGGGGGAGCTTCAGGGAATACGATTAAAAAAATTTTTTCCATGGCCTTGTGAACCCAGGCCAGAATAACAATATTCATGAACAACCCAAGATAGATTGCTCTGAAACCTCTTAAAATAGCCGCCGGTTTGCCGGCATAGCGTATCTCTGTAAATTCCAGGTCAGTCATTATACCGGCTCTTCGCCACAACCGGGCAAAGAAAAAAACGGTTAACAATCCGCCAATGGCCATATTCCACCACAACCAGTTACCGGCAATGCCGCTTTTGGCAACCAATTCGGTTACTGCCAATGGTGTGTCGGCGGCAAATGTTGTGGCCACCATGGCGGTGCCTGATAAATACCAGGGCAAATTGCGTCCGGAAAGGAAAAACTGTTGGGTATCCCTGCCGGCACGCCGGGTAAAATAGATGGTAATGACTGCAATAACAACAAAAAAAAGGATAATGATAAGTAGGTCTAAATCTGTCAATATCGCATTCATAACAATTAAGCGGAATATTATAATCGTGAAAAAATTTGGCTAACCGATTCGTTATAATGCAATTTGTTAATCGTGGCTGCAATTATTTCGGCTAAGGTATGCTGGTAAATAAACGGATATTGACTTAAAAGTTTTTCATTCTGGGGTATGGTATCTGTAATATGTACTTCCTTCAAACCATATTTCGCATGTACTTCCTTTAGCCGGTCAATGTTTTCTTTTTCCAGTTTAAAATGGGAAAGGGCGATATAAATTTCTTTAATTTCATAATTATCATAGAGTGTACGAACCGTGTTGATTAATGAATTGGCAGTTACCGTTTCGTCATCAATTACAATGGCTCTTTTTTTATTGGTTATATCGCCCACCACACCAATAATTTTGGCTGAGTCTTTCTGTTTGCGAAATTTACTGGATATGGCATAATTCACGGATAACTTTTCGGCAAAATAGATTACTTCTTTTGCACCTCCGGCATCGGTTGATACAATTACAGTATCATTATCGCCATAAAATTTTTTGAATACGGCTTTAAACAGGTCCAGGCCGCTAAGGGCTACCAATTTGATCTCAGGTTCAAAAAAGCCATAAACCGCTGAGGTATGCGGATGATATGTCAGGCATATATCGGTACCGGCAATTTTAAGCTGATCGGCAAATAAGCTGGCCAGGGCAGCTTCTCTTTTCATAAATGAGGGCTTGTCCTGGCGCGAATAGGGCAGGTATGGTAATACAACCGTAATGGTATTGGCTCTGTGTGTTTTCAGTGTACGAACAACCTGAATGAGTTGCTGGATATTTTCGTTGGCAGTGTTGCCATAGTCTTTGTTATGGGCACTCTGGAAAACATATACATCTGATCCGGCTACATGAATAGGCAGGCGGGGACAAGTCTCTGAATCGGAAAATACCCGGGTAATCGGATTGGAATCGCTGCCTATCAACGGTATCTCCATCTGTGTTTTTTCAATTTCGCCATAAATCATTTCATAACTGCTCTTCACTTTTTCGGCCAGATGAATGCCTGAATTACAAGCGACAAATAACAGCCATCCATTGGGTCCGGTTAATGATTTTTCATGCTGTCTGGAAGATTTTGAGGGCGTTGAGAAATAAGAAGTGTAATATCGATCCTGCATGGTTTTAACATTTTACATGAAAACATGCAATATACTTAATTTATGTAAAATGTGATGAATACTATTCCCGAAAGTAATGGTTTTGAAGTGCAGCTACTAATTCTTCGGTTTTCTCCTTTAAACTTAGTGGTTTCACAATTTCTACATGATCGGTCATAGTAATGATCCAGTGCGCCATGTAGCTGTGGTCATCATTTAAAAATGTACATACATAATGGTCATCTGATTCCTTTTCATCAACAAAACCATAATAGTATTTTGTATTGGTAATGTAAGGATATATAATTTTATTAATTTTGAGTTCTACCTGTATTACCTGGTTTGTAAGTGTAAGGTTATCCAAATAATCTCTCAGGTTTTGTCGATTGAGTATCTCATACTTTTCGGAGGTGATGATAAGGGATTGAATGCGGTCAAGTCTGAAATCGCGGTAATCGTTTCTTAAATTACAATAGGCAATCACATGTCAGCTAAAAGAATAATAACAAAGTCCGATGGGTTCAATAACACGCTCGCTATGCGCATTATTATATTGTGAATGGTATTGGATTTTTACTTTCTTTTTTTCGGCAATGGATTGCTGTAATTTATCGAGATAAAGATTTTTTTTCTCCTGCACCGGTCGGCCTGAATAGAGTATTTCAACCCGTGAATCGAGGTTTTCCAGGTGTTCTTTGCCGGCTGATTTAAGTACGGCTTTAATTTTATACAGGGCATCTTCAAAGTATTTATTCATAACTTTTTGGGAAAACTTTTCCAGCAATTTTCCGGCCAGCACAATCGATCCTGCTTCTTCATTGGTAAACATTACCGGTGGCAGGTGATAGGTACTGTCTAAATAATAACCGTAACCTGCTTCTGCCCCAATGGGTACGCCTGTTTCTTCAAGCGCTCTTATATCACGGTATACCGTTCGTATACTAATAGTAAAACGTTCGGCAATTTCTCTTGCGGTTACTACTTTCTTACTTTGTAAATGCACCAGAATTGCATGCAGACGATCGATCCGGTTCACAATATCATGATTTGATTTTATCAAATTTATCAAAAATCTTAATTATGGGGTTTGCTGACATTCATTATCAGAATACAATATTCAGGGTGTAAATCGGATACCTGAACTTAAATAAGATTGATAATATTCCGCTCAGCCTGGCAGTCACTCGGAGACATAATGTTACATACTTAGCAAAAAAGCATCGGTAGTTGCGGTTTGTAGTTGCTACCTTATAAATGAACTTTTATGCTTTGTTAACGTTCTCACAGAAAAAATAAATGGAAAATTTGATTACACCTGAATTTTGGAATGAGCTGGCAATAAATTTTAAAAACTGGCTGTTAAATGTTTTACCGGAAATTTTAATTACACTTATCGTTTTATTTATTACGCTTCGCATTTTTCGTTTTTTAATGAATAAGTCGAAAGCTGTTATTCTGAAAAGACTTAAAGAAGGTGCTGCCGGTGATGAAATGGAAACAGAAAAACGGGTAAACACGTTGCTCGGCATTATTAGAGGTGCGGGCGCCATAACGATCTGGATGGTGTTTCTTATTATCCTGTTA
The DNA here is from genome assembly GCA_009908855.1 of Bacteroidota bacterium. GTDB lineage: Bacteria > Bacteroidota > Bacteroidia > Bacteroidales > JAAAOM01 > JAAAOM01. The sequence continues at coordinate 31,455 of JAAAOM010000012.1, read as the reverse complement.
AGCAAATTGGGGCTGGATATCGGGCCATTATTGGCAGGAGCCGGAATTTTAGGATTGGCCATTGGTTTTGGATCACAGGATTTGGTGCGGGATTTTATTTCAGGTTTTTTTATTTTACTGGAAAACCAAATCCGTACCGGTGATGTGGCAATTATTAACGGAACCGGCGGATTGGTGGAGAAAATTGAAATGCGTACTACTACATTGCGCGATTTTTCAGGGGTGGTGCACATTTTTCAAAATGGTAAGATTAATACCATGTCGAATATGACCAAAGAATGGTCAGCCATTGTATTTGATATCGGTGTGGCCTACAAAGAGGATACGGACAAAGTTTCGCAAATAATGAAAGATGTAGGCCAACAAATGTTGGATGATGCGGAATTCAAAGAAAAAATTATTGAGCCCATTGAAGTTGTGGGTGTTGACTCATTTGGTGATAGCGCTGTGATAATTAAAGCCCGTTTAAAAACCAAACCCATTATGCAATGGGCGGTGGGGCGTGAATATCGTCGCAGGCTCAAAAAAGCATTTGATCAACAGGGTATTGAGATTCCATTTCCGCATATTTCAGTGTATTGGGGTGAAAAAATAAATCCGTTACGACTGGAAATGGAAGAATTACAAAAGAAATAGCCTCATCATTCAGGGCTTAAATATATTCTTTAACTTTATTAAGTATTTCGTGTTTTTTTATGGGTTTGGAAATGTAATCATCGCAGCCGGCATTCAGGGCTTTTTCCTTATCACCCGACATGGCATAGGCGGTTTGTGCCAAAATGGGTAAATTGTTACGAATAGATTTTATCTGTTTGGTTGCTTCATAACCATCCATTACGGGCATTTTAATGTCCATCAATACCAGGGAAATTGATTTATTTTCCCGGATCATATCAACTGCTTCCTTGCCGTTAATGGCGCGAATAATTTCTATTTCACTGTCAGAGAATATTTCTTTGATGAAGAGAAAATTAATGTCTTCATCTTCTGCTACCAAAATGGTTTTATGGGTTATTTTGGTGTCAGCAAGCGACTCTTGTTGTTTTTTTGTTTCCATTTTTATTGGTTGATTTTCATAAGGGATACTAAAATAAAATGTGCTGCCTTTTGATAATGTTGAATGTACCCAAATATTTCCGCCTAACTTTTCCACCAGTGCTTTTGAGATGGATAATCCCAATCCATTTCCACCATAATTTCTGGTGGCATTCATTTCCAGCTGACGAAAGCGTTCAAATATTACGGAAATATTTTTTTCATGAATGCCAATTCCGGTATCTTCAACGAAAAACCAAATGGCCTCAGGTTTTATCTGATAGCCAAAAACTATCCTTCCTTCCTTTGTAAATTTAAAGGCGTTGCCCAATAAATTATTGAGCACCTGTTTCAGTCTCACGGTGTCGGTATGTGCAACGCATGCATGATCCGGTAATTCATTGCTGACGGATAAATCAATTTTTTTGCTTTCAGCGAGGGGCTGAAATAATTTATAGAGTTCATTCATGACCTCATTGATATTGGTGTTTTCCGGATACACCTCTACCTGACCGGATTCAATTTTTGATATATCTACAATATCATTTATGATGGTAAGCAGCTGATGACAGCTTTTTTTGATTATATCAGTGTAGTAGAGCCTTTTATCATGATCAAGACCGGGTTGTTTTAACATGTCTGAAAAACCGATGATGCCGTTCATGGGCGTGCGTATTTCATGACTCATATTCGCGAGAAAAGCTGATTTCAGACTATCGGCTTCTTCGGCTTTTTCTTTGGATTCAATGAGTTCTTTTTGAATTCTTTTATGCTCTGTAATGTCCCTGAGCATTACAAGGGAACAATCCTCATTCTCAAAACGAATGGGAACAGATGTAATTTCAACATCCATTGTTTCACCATTGGATTTAATCAGTTTTTCTTCTACAATCGGCAACGGTTTAGTTGACTGCTTTGAGATTGCCAACCTTTGTTTTACCAATTCGTGATATTCTTCGGCGATAAATTGTAGTACGGATTTACCAATATAGTCTTCCTCTCTGCCGCCCAATAATTTTATGGCTATGGGATTGATAAACACAACAATTCCTTGCTTATGCACCACCAGGGCCTCGGGTAACTGATCAATAAGTGTTCGGTTTCTTTCTTCACTTGCTTCCAGGTTTTGTTCAGCTTCCACTTGTTCGGTCCGGTCTGAAATGATACTGAAAATACCGGTTACCTGGTTATTTTTATTTTTCACATAGTTCCATACATGCTGGGTAATAATTACATTACCGTCGGGTAATAAATCGTGTATGAAATATACACCTGGTTCTGTTTCATGGGCTATAATGGCCTGATAATATTTTTTGTATTCATGTTTCTCGTTGGGATCATGTATTAAATCCCAAACATATTTTCGGGATACATCATCCTGTTGATAATGAAATATTTGCTTATGTGCTTGGTTGTGAAAAGTGATGATGCCTTGGTTATTGGCTATCTGGATGCCATACGGACTTTTATTCAATGCTTCGTTTAATATTTCATAGTTTTCGCTGGCCTTTAATTCAATGGTGTTGGCGCAATTACGTATGGCAACACATATTTCCTTTACTTTTGTATGGGTACCAATAAACAGTGCATAGATATTTTCTGGTAAATTATTTTCCTGATTTGGCTGATCATCTTCCTCACAGCACAATATAATGTTCTTTACATTGGGAAATAATGGATTGATGGCATTTACCTCACTTAATGTATGAAATGTTAAAAGGATGATATGTGGGATGGCGGGCTGCATTATATCATCAATGGATGAACATGGAATACAATTGATAGAATGGTCAGCTATTAGTTTATGATTCACTAATTCGTCCTTATTCCAACCACAACCAGTATTGTCTATAAAATATAAATTTATGCCCATATCAGGAAAGACCGATTAAACGCGCTACCGATTAAACCTCTTTGGTTTAAGCCTGTAAGCCTATAATGTATTTAAATTACTAATAATTGTTCAACTTGCCAAACAGAATATGGATGTTACATCAATCTTTACCATCCTGAAATAAAATTCAGTCCGAAATATCCCTCTTTGCCGGCATGTAGCTGAAAAGGAAAAGCATAATAGGGTTCGATAATCATGTATCCGAATAAGTTGAATCGCACTGATAATCCGGCGCTTGAAATAAATGTTTCACTGGTTTGAGAAGATAAGTTTCCATAGCCGAATGGCAGCCTTTCATCATCTTGTCGGGGTTTGTTATACACCATCCCGGCATCCGCAAATAAATTTAATTCTGTAAGAATTAAACGGGATTTAATAAGTGTAAGTTTTTCCGGTCCGCTAAATGGCAGTCGCACTTCAAAATTGGCCAGTGCCACACTGTTACCATATAAATCATTTAATGAAACATCATTTTGATCGGGTTGATCGGCCCTGGTAAACGCTGATGTTTCATATCCGCGCACATACCAGGGATAGCCCAGGTAAATGGGATTTAAAAGGCCTTTTCGGCCTCTGATGTCATATCGGCCATAATGATAGGCTCTTATTGCAAAGGTAATGGGTGAAATCCGGAAATACTTGCGGAAATCAGTTAACACTGAATAATATCGGATATCACCAAGGCTTTTACTTACCTGTGCACGATAGCGCATGCCCCTTAGGGGAGAAGCGATCCCAAAATAGGAATTATCTTCAACAAATGCCACATTAATATTCTGAACATTATAGGAGGGCAGGTTAAACTCGTCCACATTTTTTTGACGTTCGGTTCCACGGAAAAATCCGTCTACATAGTGAGATGTTTGGATATCAAGTCGGTAATAATACCAGTGTGCACTTCCACTCAATTCCAGGCGACGTGTTCGGGAAATGGGCAGATAGGCGAAGGAAGAAATACCGGTTTGAAAGGTTCTTAGCAGGTACAATTTATAATGGCTATAATAGGATGTATCCACCTCGCCGTTTACGTCCATGGTTCCGATTGAGTCAATAAGCCCTTGGTAACCACTGCGATACGGAATATGGGAAATAACAGCGCCCCAATCCAGTCTTCCTTTCTGATTCATATATGCTACCTGTCCGCCAAAATCAACCAGTTCGCCATTAATAGCCGCACTTGTAAACAGCATGTTGTTACCGGTTACATCGCTGAACAATGCCGATACACCACCATGCACGCCGGTTCCGAACTGGCTATGTGAAATGCCAACACCCCCGCCGGCGTTCCCGATATAATCAAGTTGAAATTCAGGATGGTAAGGTTTCCATTCAAAAGTGTCTTTGTTTTCATACTTTAAGGGTTCACGGTTGGCCAGGGAGTGGTCTACAATATTATAATAATCATCGGTTAGGGGTGGAAGGGCTGCGGCTTCCTTATTCACCGAATCGATCGGTACTTCAATGTTTTGCAAGTCGTCTAACGTTGCTTTATAAATAGTGTACTTACCACCGGAGTAATAATTGTAAATAATTTGGTTGGTTTCAGAGGCAATGCTCATAGCCGGTGCCAACATGGTAATTCCGCATATTCCACGGTATAAGGTTGTTTTGCGATAAACTTTGTTTTCTGACAGATTGTATTCAAACATATTTCTAAACCCATCGGCATCGGAAAGAAAAAATATGGTTGAACCGTCTGCTGAAAAAACGGGGTTTAAATTATCGGCGCCTTTAAAAACGGGAAGTATTTCCACCTCCCTGGTGTTCATGTGATAAATAGCCAGATTATAATTAAAATGGGTGTGTAGTTTTTGGACATCTGTCTGGGGTTGATCGGTACTGAAAACAATCTTGTTTCCGTCCTCAGACCAATTGGGTTGCAGGGTTGCAAACCTGTTTTGTGTCAGGAATTCATATTCTTCTGTGTCCAGGTCATATAATAATAAATTGCTGTAGCCTTCGTGCAATACCGAAAATACTATTTTATTTTCACTCGGATGCCATTGTGGGTTGTTAAACGATGGTATGCCTTCAATAAATCGTTCGGAGACTACTTTTCCATCGGATGTATTGACAATAATTAATTTGTTTTTGCCCTTGCTTTGTGCTACAAAGGCAAACTTTTTGCTGTCGGGCGACCAGGTTCCCGCGTTTTCGATAAAATTCAGGGCATCAATGTGGCCACCTCTGACTCGCTTAGAAAGTCGTTTGATAACTTCACCATTTGCACTGCGGGCCAGGTATAAATCAACCGATAACCCTTCCTTTTCGGAATAGAATGCTATGTATTTGCCGTTTGGACTGATGGAGGGCGCAATATTAATGTCTCCCGCATTACGACGGTCGATTAATGTATCTCCAAAGGTTTTATAGCTGGTATCGGGCATGTATTTACTATAATGGTTTTGGGTAGCAATTTTCCACATGTTTGAGACCGATTTGGCATTGGTGCCTACGGTTCTTACCAAGGCCCTGTCATACCCATATTTGGCAGTTTCTTTAAACAAGGGCCTGATGATGGTATCGCCCCATATTTTGGTTACAAACGACCAAAATGCATGTCCGAACCGGTAGGGAAAATATTTTGAGCTTCTGGTTAAATCATCTAATGTAGGAAAGTCGTTGCTTAAAATCGCATCGCGCATCCACATGGCGGTATGTGCATCCTCACTTCCGATAGACAAATATTCAGCCATGCCTTCAACCATCCAGAGCGGTATATTGCCTACATCCTGTAATCCCAGCGAATCTCGTTGTAGCAGGGCGTTATATTGAAAGGCATGTACCAATTCGTGTCCCAACACATGATCGGTTTGGGCAAAGGACTCGGTAACAGGCATGATAACCCGGTTTTTTAATGCTTCGGTAACACCACCGGTTCCTATTCCTATATTACCCATGATGGCATTGGTTTGCTGGAAATCGAGATGGTTTTGATAGAATATGATGGGATTGCGTTGGTCGAATGTATCCCTGAATACACGTTGATGAATGTCATACCACTGTTCGGTTGAAAGCGCCAGTTGATTTAAAATACTATCGTTGGTAAAATAATGATAGATATTAAAATTGGGCGTTTCGTAAACTTCATAGTCAAATGACTTATAACCCGGTTTATTTCTTCCAAAATAATTTTGTGCCTGTGTAAGCGTAGCTACAAGCAATAAACAGAGTACAATATTTTTCTTCATCTCGGTTTTTTAACTGTTGCTATAGGGAATAACGCAATTAAAATGCCAGTAGTTTAACGTTAAGCTATAATGATATTGTATTGGTCATTTTTTTTGAATGTTGAAGCAATCGATATCTTTTATTTGAAGATTGTTTCATGCTTATATTGCAGGCTTTGCAGAAGCGTATGCCATTCAGTCAGGTTAGTTTTTACTTTGAATTTGTTCAAGGGCAGCATCAACTTCTTTTACCGGGAGATCACATACTTTATTGTGGCATACATATATAGTGGATTCTCCGGTTGTTACTTTGTTTTTCATTAAAGGCAGGCTCTCGTTGCTACCACCCATAAACAGACAGGTGGGTAAAAAATGTTTTTGCAATTCAAATGCCTTATTAACAGCTTCATTGCCGGTAATAACAACTTCCACCGGCTGGTGTGTCATCATACCCAATAATTTACCCCAGTTTGCATAATAGGGCCCACCTTCAGGGATATCCTTGAGTATCTGGCATATCATCATTTGTGCTTTTTCGGTGTAGTGCTGCTCATCATAATATTCTCCCAACAAATAGAGCACATGGACAATAACCGAATTTGATGCGGGAATGACATTGTCCTGAATTTCCTTTTTTCGGGCAATCAATTTTTCTGATTGATCCGATGTGTAAAAGAATAAATCGGCTGCCTCGTCATAAAAATGATCAATGGCATAATCTGTCAGTTTTTTGGCTAAATCAAGCCATTGCTTGTCAAAAGTGACTTCATAGAGTTTAATAAAGGCCTCGCTGAGCAGGGCATAATCATCCAGAAAAGCCATGATACTAACTTTACCATCTTTATAGTTGCGCCATAACTCACCATTTTCCTTTACCATATTATTTTTCAGAAAGTGAGCATTACTGAGCGCAGTTTCGAGGTAACGGGGTGTTTTAAGGGCCATGTAGGCATCCACCAATCCTTTAAGCATGAGTGCATTCCAGGATGTGATGATTTTATCATCGGTTGATGGGCGAATGCGTTTGTCCCTTTGATTCATGAGTTTTTGGGATGCATTGTTCAGTATTGTTTCCAATTCTTCGGCCTCCATTTTTTCGTGCTGTGCAAACTCATTTTTCATGAATTTGCGGTGGAGTATGTTTTTACCATGTTCCCAATTTCCTTCCGGTATTATTTGATAATACTTCTCAATAATATCAGCCTCCTTTTCATCAAGGGTTTGATGTATTTCTTCCTGTGTCCATACATAAAACTTACCCTCTTCACCCTCGCTGTCCGCATTCAGGGATGCGTAAAATCCACCCTCAGGATGCATGAGCTCTTTTTCAATAAATTCGATAGTTTGATGGATCACCTCGGCGTATTCAGGATTTTTGCCCAGCTTAAAGGCATTGGCGTACAAACTGATTAATTGCCCGTTGTCATAAAGCATTTTCTCAAAGTGTGGTACTTTCCATTCGGCGTCAACTGAATAGCGGGCAAATCCCCCTCCAATCTGGTCGTATATGCCGCCTTTTGCCATTTCATTTAGGGTTAGCAGAACGGATTCCAGAGCCTGGGTGTTATTGGTGAGATAATAATATTGCAGAAGAAATTCCCAACCTACCGGCAAAGGAAATTTTGGGGCCCGGGCATATCCGCCCTTTTCTGAATCAATCATTTTTTCCCAGTTTGGGAAAATGGAGCGATAATATTCGGGATCATACGATTTATTTAGCGCCTCAATATGGGATGAAAGCAATTCGGTTTTATTTATTCCTTCGGTTAACGATTGCGCTTGTTGTAATACTTTATCATACTCGTTTTGAAATACCTCATGCAGCTGTTTGAGCACTTCGCTCCACTGTTCTTTAGGGAAATAGGTGGCTGCATAAAAAGGCCGGCCATCCGGCAGGGCAAATGCGTTTAACGGCCATCCGCCCTGGCCCGTTATAAGCTGGGCTGCATCCATATAAATCTGATCGATATCCGGACGTTCCTCACGGTCTACTTTGATCGTGATAAAATGATCATTCATGAGTTTGGCTACTTCATCATCCATAAAGGATTCATGCTCCATAACATGGCACCAATGGCATGCAGCATAACCTATACTAATGATTAATGGTTTGTTTTGGTTTTTCGCTTTTTCAAGCGCCTCAGGTCCCCATTCGTGCCAATCCACCGGATTATTGGCGTGTTGCAATAAATACGGGCTGCTTGCTTCTGATAGCTTGTTTTTATATGGTTTGTTCATATCCTGGCTTGTTTCCTAATTCTTTCCATTGAATTAGTAACCAGAATTATACATGTGTTGTTCAATATAATAAAATTAGGTATTTATATATTTTAATTAGGAATTACAGAAGGCCATAATTATCAGTCTAATATCAAATTGGTTTTTTGGGATGTATAAACTAATAGGGCAATATCTAGAAAAACATTGCCAAAATCGGACCATTAATAGTAGGTAAACATGTCAGAATAAATTAACTTGCATTAAAAAGTGGCTTTTATGAAACTCTGTGCTGTTGTAATCCCCCTACTGATGATCCTGCCTGTGCAACAGGATGAATATACGCAAAAAAGGAAGGATATGGTCAGAGAACAGATTGAAAAACGAGGTATAAAAAATGAAGCAGTGCTAACTGCTATGGAATCGGTTCCACGACATGAGTTTGTGCCTGAAGGGCAGGTGAGTCGGGCATATCGTGATGGGCCATTGCCGATCGGGCATGGACAAACCATCTCACAACCTTATGTGGTTGGCTACATGACGGCTTATTTAGAGCCCAAACCAACGGATAAAGTATTGGAAATAGGAACCGGCTCCGGTTACCAGGCCGCCGTTCTGGCCGAAATTACCGATGAAGTATTTACCATTGAAATCGTGGAGGCCCTGAGTGAATCGGCCAAAGAAATACTGAAAAAGCAGGGATATACAAATGTACATGTATATCATGGCGACGGGTTTCACGGTATTCCGGAACATGCGCCATACGATAAAATTATTGTTACTGCTGCACCCGGGGAAATTCCGCAGCCATTAATCGATCAGTTAAAAGAAGGTGGAAAAATGATTATTCCGGTTGGAGAAACTTCATTTTCTCAACAGCTGAAACTGGTAACCAAAAAAGATGGCCAAATAAGTATTGAAGAATTATTACCGGTGCGCTTTGTTCCGTTCACCAGGGATTAATAATTATCATGCTTACATGATACTATCCATTACTTTTTGCAGTTTGTCTCTTACGCTTTGAGCAACATCACCCAATTCATCATTGGCTACTGCCTGCATGGATGCAATGGGGTCGACAGCTGCCACTTCAACCTGACCTTTTTCTTTCTCCTGAAGGATTACATTGCAAGGCAGCATGGTTCCTATTTTATCTTCTTTTTGAAGTGCCTGATAGGCCAGTGGCGGGTTACATGCACCAAGAATTTTATACTTATGAAAATCCACGTCCAGTTTTTCTTTCAACTTGTCATGGATATCAATTTCGGAAAGCACACCAAATCCTTCTGTTTGTAAGGCTTCTGTAACCTTTTGGATTGCCGTCTCAAAATCGGTCTGTATTGTTTTTGCTATATAATATTTCATAATTAAAAGTATTTATTTATGATATTCAACATGAATACACGTTGTTTTGTTCTGTTAAAAGGCCGATAGATATCTTTCACCGGTGTCAGGTATTATTACCACTACTAACTTATCCTTGTTTTCCGGTCGTTTGGCAACTTCCCGGGCAACTTGAATGGCAGCGCCTCCTGATAGTCCGCAAAAGATGCCTTCCAGTTGTGATGTTTTTTTGGCTGTTTCAATCGCATCATCATCACTGACTGCAATTATCTCATCGAATAATTCTTTCCTTATAATGTCAGGCACAAAACCCGGTCCTGTACCCGGAATTTTGTGTTTACCCGGTTTACCACCTGATAAAACCGGTGATGATGCCGGTTCCACAGCGATGGTGTAAAAAGACGACTTTTTCTGTTTTAATATTTCTGTGGTACCGGTAATTGTTCCTCCTGTACCGGCACAGGCAACCAAAATATCCGCCTGGCCTTCGGTGTCGTGCCATATTTCCTCTGCCGTGGTGCACTTATGAATAGCGGGGTTGGCCTGATTTTTAAACTGCATAGGGATGAATGAATTTGCATGTTGTTGTTGTAGCTCTTCTGCTTTGGCAATGGCACCTTTCATTCCTTCATCAGCTGAGGTTAAGACCAATTCAGCACCATAAGCCGTCAATATTTTTTTCCGTTCATCGCTCATACTTTCAGGCATGGTTAAAATGCATTTATAGCCTTTCACAGCGCAGGTCATGGCCAGTCCAATACCGGTATTGCCGCTGGTGGGCTCTATGATAAGGGTGTTTTTGTCTATTATACCTCTGCGCTCTGCATCATCGATCATATTGTATCCGGGGCGGTCTTTCACCGAACCGCCAGGGTTAAAAAATTCAAGTTTTACCACCACCGTGGCATCTTTTTCAGATACCATTTTATTTAGTTTTACTAAGGGTGTATTACCGATGGTCCGGAGAATATCCTGGTAAATCTTCATATAAAACAGTCTTTGTAAATAGAACAACTGAGATAACCAAAAGTTAACGCCTGAATATGCAAATTTCAGTATGGGTATTTTACAATAAGCTAATAACCATCATGAGGTAATTATAGCATTACCAGGATGATATGTCAATAATTGCCAATTTAGATAAATGGTCCTTAATTCTATGTAATTTCAGGATGTCGGATTGCACTAAAGTTATTCTTTTATTTCAAACACGGCTCTTATTTCGTATCTTAATTCCAGTTTCCTGAAGTTTTCAACCTGTTGCTGGTCTTGTCCGGCTGATTTAAGCATCATGTTGCTATAGGTTTCTGAACGCTGCCGGGTGGGGAATGAAGCGTCACTGATCTCCTGTATTGTGATAATGCGTCCCAATTCTTCTCCTATGCTTTCTGTCAGATATCCGGCTTTTTCCCTGGCCGCCAATAATGCCTCTTTTTTTATCTGGTTTCGATATTTTCCGATTTCTGTATGGTTAACTTCACTGATGCGCATTCCCTGAATACCTTTTGGGTCGATTTTATTGGCAATGACCTGCATTTGATCGAAATGGTCAATGTTAATTTCAATTTCTTTGCGTATCAGAAATTCTTTTCCATGATGCCGCCAATAATTCCCTAATTCTTTAAGGACAATGTCCTCTTTTTCAAACCCTATCTCGTAAAGCGTATTGAGTAGTTGATTCTCAATACCCGAAATGGGCACTTTAGTTTTGTAATCCTTGTATTCTTTGTTGGGTTGAAATTCTTCTTCCCAGTATTCCTGAATTACAATGGTAAATTTAATAATATCAGGGTCTACATTCATTTCGGCACTGCCTGTAACTTCGATGGTACGGACAATTTCGTCCTTTTCAATTTGCTGGCCAATTACCGACATACCGATAAATAAAAGGGTGAGTAACGAAAATATGCACTTCATAAGCTTTGCGGTTTTTGATATTTGCTTTATAAAAGTACGTAATTAGTTGCGAAGTAAATATAATATTTTGGATCAGAATTTACGTCCGATAACGAGTATATCGTCGATCTGTTCTTCCTTTCCGCGCCATTCTTCAATGGTTTTATCCAGTATTTTACGTTGTTCCTGAAAGGGTTTTTGGTGGATATCCAATAACAATTTTTTGAAGGGTTTGGCGCGAAATTTTTTACCTTCCGGTCCGCCAAACTGATCGGGATAACCATCAGAATATTGATAGATCACATCTCCCGGTTGCAATTCGATGTGATGATGCGTAAAGTCTTTCACTTTTTCGGCCACACTGCGTCCGATAGCGAACCGATCGCCTTTATATTCGATAAATTCATTATTTCTGATGAGATAAATACCATTGTAAGCGCCGGCAAATTGCAGGGTGTTGTTTTTCTTATCGTAACATATAAGCGACATATCCATGCCATCTTTCACCTGGTTGTCGTCTCCTTGTTGATGCAGGGCGTGAACTACTTCGTTGTTTAACTGATCGAGCACTTCGGCAGGTTGTGTAATGCCTTTTTCCAGGATGATTTTATTGAGTGATGTATAGCCTATAAATGACATAAAAGCGCCCGGAACACCATGACCGGTGCAATCTACGGCGGCAATAAATTCCTTCTCATCGCGGTTATTGATCCAGTAAAAATCTCCGCTTACAATATCTTTGGGTTTAAAAAGTACAAATGTATCTTCATAAGGAATCTCCGGCGGTAGAATGGCAAATTGTATCCTTCGCGCATAATGAATACTATCGGTGATATCCTTGTTCTTCATGGCCAACTCTGCATTGGCATTAGACAATTCTATGGTGCGCTCTTTTACACGGTCTTCCAGTATTCTTTTCTCACGGATCAGGTTTCGTTCTCTTATTTTAATGTAGGTGTACACTGCAGATACTCCTATAACAGCACATATTAAAATGAACCACCAGGTTTGGTAAAAGGGTGGTTTTATGGTGAATGATACACTTTCAGGATCACTCCAAACACCATAATGATTCCTGGCTCGTACCATAAAGGTGTATTTTCCGGGACTCAATGCCTGGTATTTTGCTATTCGCTCGGTAGTGGGCTTTTGCCATTCATCATTCAACCCTTCAAGCATGAATGAGAAGCGCACCGCATCCGGATTGGTTAAGTTTATTGAGGTATAGTTAAAAGTTAAATTGTCTTCGTTATGTCTGAGTTTTTTTCCATTAAAAAGGTTCTGCACTTCCTGGTTAATCAAAGTTTGTGTTAAATATATAATGGGCTGTGGAAACGTATCGGGTGTTAACGCCGGATTAAAACGTGTTGCACCGTTGGCTGTACCAAACCAAATATTACCTTTATGATCGAGATGGGTGGCATTGGGTTTGGTTTCACGGCCTATAAAGCCGTTTTTTTCTGTATAGGTGAAAAAGCGTTTTTTCCCGGGATCATAGCGATTGAGCCCGAAAGTAGTACCTATATATATATGCCCATCTTCATCTTTGTTCAGCAGGTTAATAGTATTGTTCAACAGGCCATCATCAGTAGTATATCGAGCAACTATGGTGTCTTTATTAACTTTATACAGGCCATTGGTTGTGCCAACCCAAATTTCGTTATCCGTTGCTTGTAAAAAACAGTTAACTGTACTCTCGGAAAGAAAGTCCAACGCAGTAAATTTTTTTAAATCGCCAGAAATACAAATGCCTTCTTTCAGACAGCCCACCCAAATGGTTTGATCTTTGGCAACATAAATAGCTGATATATCATTACCGGATAAGCCATGAAGCTGGCTTATCCGCTCATCCGACTGTTTTTGGGATGAATAAAAAGCAATGCCATCATGGGTGCCCACCCATAAATTGTTGTTACCATCAATATCCATTGCCGTAACTACGTTGTCCCGATTATATTTCATGGGGGTAAGAATACTGGAAACTTGCATTTCGCCCGTAGCGCTTATAAACCGGTATACACCACCACCTTCAGTCCCTATCCAAATATTGGACTGGTCATCCATCTTTAAATTTCGGACACTTTTATGTATTCCATGACTGGAGGGGGTTAAATGAAAATACTGTTCACCTTTTGGAGCTTCGGAATGATATATGGTGATTCCATTATCTGTGGCAAACCAATATCGATCTCTATGATCCTGTGTAATATCAAAAACCTGTGCATCGGATAATCCCGGTATTTGTAAATCAGGATTTTGTTTGGGGATGGTTATAAATTGTTCACCTTTAAAAATGAATAATCCGTTCCTTTTGGTTCCGATTAATATATTACCTTCCCGGTCTTCTTCCAGGGTGTGTAGCATGTTGGAAGGCAGTCCGTTTCGGGAATCAAATCCAATTATTTCATCTTTACTGATTTTGGTTACCCCGCCATGGTCATATTGAGGTGTCATATTTATGGTCCAGATGTTGCCCTGGCTGTCCTCCATAATGTTATATATGGCGTTGGTAACCAGGCCATCTTTAATATCAAATCCTGTCAGCTCTCTGGTTTGTGGGTTATATTTCAGCAAACCGTCATTCATGGTGCCATACCAATGGTTTCCTTCATGATCACCGATCATGGCATATTTATGGGCGTAATTTATGCCCTGAACATTGTGTGGAATGAATGTTTCGGTTGCGGGGTCGAATGTTCTGATCCCGAAAGTTGTCAGAAAAAACATGGTGTCATTAACCAGGGAAATATTGGGAACCAGATCACCTACTTTACCGCCTTTATAAACAATAAAATCAAGGTCGTCTGTATTGTCATCCGGATTAACCAAATGCATAACACCTGATCCCATTGTTCCGATCCAGATGCTGCCATCCCTGCCTTCAGCCAGTGACCAGATATCCTGGTTAACTTCAGTGGCAGGTGTTGAAATGGAGTAAAAATTACGGCCATCATATTTGGTTATGTTTCCTCCGTAATGGCCTGCCCATATTATACCTTTTGAGTCTTGTATAAGCGTTTTGACGGAGCCCGGGGCTAATCCGTCATCCTCGGCGTTAAAATGCTGAAAGTCAAAACCGTCGAAGCGTGTTAAACCATCGGGGGTACCCAACCAGATAAAATCCTGACGGTCTTTTAAAATGGTAAATATTTCGGAACTTATATCGTGCTGTACACTGTAATTATCGAAATAATATTGCTGTGCCAACAGCGATTGTAACAACAACCATGGTGCAACAAGATATACCGTTACAAATCGGCAGATGATTTTATTGGTTATGGGTTTATTGGCCATTTAGTCTTTTGACATAAAGAAGAAAGTACCATTCTCGTCTTCCAGTCCTGCTATTTTACCAAATTTAGGCTTTTGCTGATTATTTTTTGCCACCGCGGTTGATACTTTTTCCACAATATTTTCAATGGGTATACATGAATTCGGATTATTGTCCAATACATTCGAGAATGTACGGGTAAATTGTGAATTATCTACGGCCAATTCATAACCGGCTGAAGAAAATACCTGGGCCGATTTAAACTTGGTAGCTTCCCAGTCGTTGCAGCTTCTTTCTTTCATTTCGCTGCGCATGGCCTGATAAAATGTGGGGCCCGATTCACAGGCATCGGTAATTACCAGTGTATGCGTTATTTGATTTGAATAAGCCTGCATAGAAGCGCGCAATGCATTGATATTAAAATAGGTGAATTCATCATCCCGTTTGGCATCAACAGGTATCCAATAACCTGTTTCGTTGATAAATTTACCATGGCCGGCATACCACACCATGAGCGAATTTACTTGGTTGCTTTTAACCAAATCACGCAATTCAATACTGAAAAAGCGTTCCATTTCTTTCTTTGTCATGTCTTTTTTATGGATGATGTTATGGATTTTATATCCTGCCAGCGATCCTCTCATTAGCGATACGTCTTTTCCCGGTCCTTCCAGGCTGGCGAATGATGAATAATTGGAATTTTCGATAAATACCACCCATGTTTTTCCCATCGGATTATTTTCAGATAGTGCAATGGCTTCACGGTTCAGGTAAAAGTCCTTTACTTTTTCATTGCCATATCGATCCACCACTTTTACGGTAAATTTGTTTTTGTTCATGATGTCGATATTGGCGGAAAATTTAGGATTCACTTCATCCATCCGGTAGCTGGCTGATACGCCATTTACTAAAATAGAAGTGATGGCGCTTTCGTCCTTGATTTTGCCTTCTACATAAAGACTTGGTGAATCATGGTCCAGGTATATTTCCCCATTGTCGGATGCAATGGGGGCCAAAATAGCAACTTCAGGGGCATCAATCTCGGTACGAATTAAATTCACTGTTAAATTTTGTACATTATCGTAAACATCAATCGCCGTTATACTAACCATATTGGTGTCGTCAATATCCACATCATCCACAAATTCGTAGTGGTCATCTTTTTTAATAAACTGAATTTCCCGATCATTAATGGTCAATGTTTTCAATTCGCTTTCATCTTTAATATTGCCCCGTAATGTCAGCTCTTCTTTGTTTTTTGGTACATTTATGTTGCTGTTTGAATTGGGGGTAGTGTTCTCAACCAATATTTCAGGGCTGTTGGTTTCGCGATTGAGTTCAAATAATCGTTTATTGGCCTGATCTAATAGTTTTCTTGCCTTGGCATCGTATTCTGATAATGCGGTGAGTTTTTCATAATCGCTGATTGCCTTTTCGAAATTTTGAATTTGTTCATAGGCATAAGCCCTTTTATAGTAGGCATTTGCGTTTTTTTTGTCAATATTTATGGCTTTGGTAAAATCGTTTATGGCGTTCATGTATTGTGCAAAATCCATGTAATACTGACCACGTACCATATACCATTTGTCATTGTTTTTATCAAGTAAAATATTTTTGGATATGTCATCAATTGCAGCGGCATATTGCAGGTTTTCAGCATTAACAGCGCTTCTGGCTTCAAAAGCTGCCGTACTTTTCGGGCCTAATTCAACCGCCTTATCAGCATGATGTAATGCTTTGGTGGTATTGTCCATTTTCAGATTTATTCGGGACATGGCAATATGGGCGGGTAAATAGTCATTGTATTTAGATATGGCATCATCAAAGTCTGCTTGCGCTTCAATGGTTTTGTCCAACAACTCATAAACCAGGCCGCGCTGGTATAATGTTTGTTCGTTTTTTCTCAGGTCTACAGCTTCATTGGCTGCATCCAGGGCTTTGTTGTAGTCATTTTGCTCGACATGTATTTTTGTCTGCAGAATATAGGCTTCCAGGTATCTTGATTTTTCTTCAATACATTTTTTAACGTGAACCAGTGCTTTATCATAATTGCCTAGTTGGTAATGCGCTTCTGCCGCCCAATAGTAAAATTCTTCTTCGTTATCGTCGAAGGTAATGGCACGTTCGTAGTCATCTACAGCGCTTTTATAATCGCCCAGGCGTTTGTACATCTGCGCCCTTTCTATATAGGCATCCACATAATCCGGTTCCAGCTCAACGGCCTTGCTATATTGCGCTATGGCATCCTCAAAACGTTGTGCTTCAATAAAATCCTGTGCAGTTTTATAATAGTCTTTGGCCTTTTGTGATTTTAGCCCTATACCGAACATTGCGGTAAATACAATTAGTAATGATAGGTGTTTCATAGTTAATGGTTGTGTTAAATGACAACATTTAAGATCGTTAAAAATAGCAAATTAGCGAATGTTCACAAAGTCATTCATCATATGGTGCATACATTTTATAAAAAAAATCAGAACGTATAATTTTTAATAATAAATAAAGTATCCTCATCGAATTTTGTTTCTTTTACAAAACCGAAATTAATATTTGGCGCTTTAACGCCTTGATGGAAAAAATTTTTACCGATAAATACCCGCGCTTCATCCCAGCAATCGGCATCGATAAAACTTTTTAGCAATTGATAACCACCTTCCACAAATACCGATATATAGTTTTGTTTATAGAGGTCAGACAATAAACTGGCTACCAGGGTATCATCAAATGCTATTTTTCTATACGAAATATTACGGACTTGGTTATCTTTTATTTCATTATAAACCCAGGTGGGATATAACTGGTCGAATAAAACCAGGTCATTGGTAAGGCGTAAGGTGCGGTCCAGTACAATACGTAAGGGTTGCTTACCATGCCAGTCGCGAATGGTGAGTGAAGGATTGTCTTTTTGGGCTGTATGGGTTCCAACCATAATCGATTGCTCTTCGGTTCGCCATTTATGTACCAGTGTACGCGATATTTCGTTGGATATCCAGGTTGGTTTATTGGGTGCGAGCGAGTCTCGTTCAACGTCAATAAATCCATCCCGTGTCTGGGCCCATTTTAAAACAACAAAAGGGCGTGCTAACCGGTGGTAGGTGAGGAATCGTTTGTTTAACTGCAGGCAGGTTTCTTTCAGCACATTAACCTTTACTTCTATACCTGCTTTTTGCAGCCGTTTGATGCCGGCCCCCGATACTTTTTTATTCGGGTCCTGAATGCCAATTACAACCCTGGGGATTTTTTTGTTAATAATCAGATCGGAACAGGGTGGTGTGTTGCCATGATGTGAACAGGGCTCTAAATTGACATAAAGCGTTGAATTTTTTAATAGTGCCTGGTTTTTTACCGAATTTATTGCATTTACCTCCGCATGCGGGCCACCGTAATCTCTATGAAAGCCCTCACCGATTATTTCCTGGTTATGTACAATCACACATCCTACCATCGGATTGGGGGATGTATTGCCTTTGCCCATATTGGCCAGTTCAATGCATCGTTGCATAAACCATTCGTCTGTATTTACAGAAATCGCCATTTTATCTATTTTTGGGCCATGCAAAAGAAATTTGTTAAAATACACGAATCAATACAATTATTCAAACAATCCCTTCAATCTGTTTACCCTGATTCGGAGATAGAATCCCTTGTTCCACTCATGGCCGAATATGTTTTCAGGTCTTCCTATTTCAAAATTACACTTAATAAAGAAAAAACCATTACGCAGGATGAATATAACAGGCTTAATTATTTAATGGATGAATTAAAATCCGGAAAGCCCATACAATATATTATGGGATATACTTATTTCCTGGATCTAAAACTTAAAGTGAACGAACATGTTTTGATACCCAGGCCTGAAACTGAGGAGCTTGTTATGGAATTTATCAAACAACATAAAGACAACCAGGAGCCGTTGGAGATATTAGATATTGGCACAGGCAGTGGTTGTATTGCACTGGCCATAAAAAAGAATTTACCCCGGGCGTATGTTCATGCCATTGATGTGTCGGCTTCAGCTTTGGCTGTTGCCAAAGAAAACGCAGCGATCAATCAGCTTGATATCGAATTTACTGTTGACAACATTATGAATCCCGGTGAATACTTATTGGACAGAACTTATGACTGTATCATTAGTAACCCGCCTTATATCCCGGATGCTGAAAAATCATTCATGAAACCACAGGTTATCGATTATGAGCCGCATATTGCCTTGTTTGTGCCCGATGATTCACAATTTCTGTTTTACAAAAAAATCGCCCGGCTGGGTAAACTGATCCTTATAAATGGTGGCAGTGTATTACTGGAACTGAATGAATTTCATTACATGGAAATTTGTGATATCTTTTTGGAACTCGGATATAACCATATTAATTATTTAAAAGATATGCAACAGAAACCCCGCATATTAACCGCACAATATGGTTGCTAAAAAAGATACATACCTGCGGGCTTTGGCCAGGGCTGAACATATTTGTGCAGGCAGGGAGTATTGTGAAATGGACATATCTGCTAAATTAAAAAATTATGAACTATTGCCTGATGAGCTGGAAGAAATACTGGTTCATTTGCGCCGTCATAACTTCATTGATAACCGCCGTTTTGCCAGAGCATTTGCCAACGATAAGTATAAATTCAATAGTTGGGGAAAAATTAAAATCAGGGCTCATTTAACGGCGAAAAATATTGGTGAACAAGATATTGAAACAGCCCTGTCGGGAATTAAGCACGATGAATACGAATCAATTATTTGGCAGGAACTTACCAGGAAATGGGAACAACTTGACGAATCGGATCTATTTAAAAAGGAAGGCAAATTATTTCGCTTTGCCCAATCGCGTGGATATGAATTTGAAATAACCCAACGATTTATTGATCAACACTCCTCCACTTTTTAACAACATAAATAATTTGCTATTTTTGCCGACCAAACACATTTTTATATGATTACCAACGAACAATTGAAAGATATTATTGAGCGCCGGGATGCGTTAAGGAGGCATCTTTGACATCGATCGGAAAAAAATGTCGATCGAAGAGAAAGAAGAAAAATCACAAGCCCCCGATTTCTGGGATGATCCAAAGGAAGCGGAGAAAAAGCTGAAAGAAATTTCCGATTTAAAACAATGGGTTCAGTCATTCGATGAGGTAGACACGGCCATTGAAGATTTGAAAGTGCTTATCGAGTTCCATGAGGAAGGAGAAGCCACTGAGGAAGAGGTGGATGAGCAATGGAATCGATTAATACCCATTGTGGAGGACCTGGAATTCAAAAACATGATGAGTGAGGAGGAGGACAAACTGGCTGCCATTCTCAAAATAAATGCCGGGGCCGGTGGTACTGAAAGTATGGACTGGACCGATATGCTCATGCGCATGTATATTCGCTGGGGCGAAAAAAACAATTATAAAGTTAAAGAATTATACTATCAGTCCGGCGATGAAGCGGGGGTTAAAACCGTAACATTGCAGTTTGATGGCGATTTTGCGTATGGTTCCTTAAAAAGTGAAAATGGTGTACATCGATTGGTGCGTATTTCACCATTCGATTCCAATGCCCGTCGTCATACTTCCTTTGCATCGGTTTTTGTATCACCTGTAGTTGATGATGATATTGAGATAGAAGTAAATCCTGCTGATATAACCTGGGAAACATTTCGTTCAAGCGGTGCGGGTGGTCAACATGTGAATAAGGTAGAAACCGCCGTTCGACTGCGACATGCACCCACCGGCATTGTTATTGAAAACCAGGAATCACGCTCACAAACCAAGAACAAGGAAAATGCCATGCGGCATTTAAAATCGCAATTGTATGAATTGGAGCTGAGAGACCGAAAGGAAAAAGAGGCTGCAATTGAAGGTCAAAAAAAGAAAATTGAATGGGGATCACAGATTCGGAGTTATGTAATGCATCCTTATAAAATGGTAAAAGACCTGCGAACCAATTTTGAAACAGGCAATGTGCAGGCTGTTATGGATGGTGAGTTGAATGATTTCATTAAAGCCTTTTTAATGGAATTCGGGCGTCCGGCGACGATTGATTAATGGCGTATGATTTGTATTTCACCGCCTAAACCTATTTTAATTATTTGTGAAGGGGCAGAAGCATTCTGTTCTTCCTGCCGGTGATGTACTACATAATCTACATTTTCTGCAATTTCCGGAGATATATCAGCATAACCTGATGGAGCCGGCTGACCGCTTATATTTGCTGATGTAGATACAATAGGCTTTTTAAATTGACGAATCAGGTTTTCGCAAAATTCATCATGGGCAATACGTATACCCACACTGCCATCTTCGGCCAGTAAATTAGGAGCCAAATTTTTAGCACCCGGATAAATGATGGTAAGTGGTTTGTCCGCTACCTCCATTAATTCCCAGGCAATTTCAGGAACTTCTTGTATGTATTGTGGCAGTCGGTTGGGCGAATCCATCAATATAAGCATACTCTTGGCATCGTGGCGTTGTTTAAGTTTATATATTTTTGCAATGGCCTGCGTATTGGTGGCATCGCAACCAATGCCCCAAATTGTATCGGTGGGATATAAAATGACACCACCGTTTCGTAAAATTTCAACCGTTTTTTTTATTTCCTGATGCATGAAGGTTTTTTAATTAGGAGGCCTGTTGTATATTCCGATCATTTACACTGGCATTAATAGCCTCGGCAATACTTCGTAATCCGGGATTGTTTAAAAAATTGTCGTTGGCATCCTTTAACAGTGCGGCTATTTCCAATAGAGTCAGCTTGCCTGCAAAGTTATAAACTTTATTTGGGTTGCTGCTATACACCAATATTTCACAATCTTCCCAGTCATTGATATGTCCCAGCAGATAGACATTGAATTCTGTACTCATCGACCGGATGAATTGTGTCCAGGATTCAACCTTGTCCTTGTTCATTGCGTTATGCCTGACAGGAGAAATGCAAATATAGGGTTCTTTCTTATAACGTTTAACCAGGTGAAAATTACGATCATCAGGATACACCGTTGGTTTTAATTCATCAGGCTTAAATATAGGTGTAAGCAATTTATTATAGATGTTTTCCGTTTCGGTCTGTTGTCTGTTCATTTTATACTTACAGGCAAAAGAAAACAGGTTTGGCCTGAATCCTATTTTAATCTTTCCTTTTAAGAGATAAGTTAACAATCCCGCAGCAGTTGATGTTTCGAGATTAAAAATATAATCATACGTCTGTTTGTTTAACTGATTCACTAACTTCAGTGCATTTCTGTACACCTGTGCTTTATCCCATGAAATACTGGTTTTTATAAACGGATGGTGATCAAAAAATTCCTGATTGTCAGGATGGATAATGATATCTATACGGATATCCGGGAATTTTTGATTAAGATTTTCTAACAATGGTGTTGATTGAACCAGCGTGTCAATCGGTCCTGACTGAATCACTAAAATACGCATACCTACACAAAACTATCTAAATGATAACTTTTACGAGTAATCTTTTAATTACGTTACACAGCCACATCAAATTCCCGCAGGGCATCGTTGAGAGATGTCTTTAAATTGGTTGAGTCTTTGCGTTTTCCGATTATCAAGGCTGCCGGCACCTGGTATTCACCAGCAGGGAATTTTTTAGTAATTGAGCCTGGGATTACAACGGATCTGGCCGGTACAAAGCCCCGGTATTCTTTGGGCTCTTCTTCGCTAACATCAATCACACGGGTTGATTTGGTAATTACCACATTGGCACCAAGCACAGCTTCTGTTTCTACATGTGCTCCTTCCACAATAATACATCGTGAACCAATGAAACAATTGTCTTCAACAATCACGGGTGCTGCCTGCACGGGTTCTAAAACACCACCAATACCAACGCCCCCGCTCAGGTGCACATTTTTACCTATTTGGGCGCATGATCCCACTGTGGCCCATGTGTCCACCATCGTACCTGAGTCTACATAAGCGCCAATATTGATGTACGAAGGCATCATAATTACTCCCTTCGCTACAAAAGAACCGTAGCGTGCAATGGCATGTGGCACTACTCTTACCCCCAATTGATCATAACCCGATTTAAGGGCAATTTTATCGTGAAATTCAAACGGATCGGCTTTGATTACTTCCATTGGTTGAATAGGGAAATACAATATTACCGCTTTTTTCACCCATTCATTCACCTGCCATCCATCATTTGCGGGTTCGGCTACTCGTATCGCACCTTTATCAAGTTGTTCAATAACGTGTCTTACCTGCGTTTGTATATCCTTGTCTTTTAATAAATCACGGTTTTCCCATACCTTTTCAATGGTTGCTTTTAATTCGGCGCTCATGGTATTTTCTTTAAAATTTTGACTGCGAAAATACTTTTTAATCCATCAAAATAAAAATTTTCATACTGCCAACTTGTTAAAGCAAAACCAAACAGGTTATTGTAAATTATTCAATTATTCCCTATTGGCTTAAATAGGTTGGGGCTTTAATAACTGCCTGATACAACCTGCATTGTAAATATTATTCAAATTAGTCGGTAAGGTTGATTTAAGTGTAACATTTACGTTAATTTGTATAAGCGTAAATAAACCAACTAACACAATTAAATTTATTATGGACAAAACGAACACTGACAACAAACAAGCGGTTCATTCGGTTGACAGGGTGAACCTCTATGATTTTGGATATGAAAAGTCGGGTGAAGTAAAAGGTGATCCGGCAATTTTTTCAACTTATTTACAGCGTATTGCTGATGGAAATTTGGTTGAGGAAGATTATAAAGGTTTTTCGGATGAAGAAAAGAAGGATCGTAAAGAAAAACTGAAAGAGCTTGAACAAAAGCGCGATGAGACCCTAAAGCAAAATGAAACCATCCAAAAAGAAATTGATGAGAAGGAGAAAAAAATAGACACTTATCGTCAACAGTTATTAAATATACATGAAGGCAGGGAACAGGAACATGAAAAACTTAAAAAAGAAACATTTAGTCCGTTTAAGTTCTCCCTAAACCTTATTATTTTGGCCGCATTGTCGGTATATTTATTCTTTTTCTACATTTCAGCTGCCTATAAAGCGCTTTATACCGATTTTGAAGCCATTGCCGCCAACATTGCCGAAGGTATTGGCACGGGCAGTATTATGCCTGGTGCCTATGAGCTGGCAGAAGCACTTCAATACAATTATTTATTGCTTCTGGTACCTTTTGTTTTTTATGCATTTGGCTGGGCTTTCCATGTATTGCTTGAGATGGAGCATAAATTAAAATATTTGTTTATCGGATTATTGATTGCTGTAACATTCGTTGTTGATTTTCTGTTGGCCATGATTATACATAACAATACCGAAACAGCTAAAGATTTGATGGGATTGGATACAGTGCCATTGTCACAAAGTCCTACTTTTTACATCATTTTATTCCTGGGATTTCTGGTGTACATAATATGGAGTATTTTGCTGGATTCGTTGTTACGTGAATGGGACAAAAAACAAGTAACATATAACCTGAAGAGAATTGTAAAACACCTGAAAGAAGATGTAAAAAGGTTGCAGGCCAAGTTATATCCCATTGAAGAGATCGATAAATACATTGCCTATTATCGCGAAGATATTAATACTGTTTTTGTGGGTAACTTAAAAAAATACATCGATCAGTTTGCATCCGGATGGTTGTCATACCTGGCCCCGGCCAATATGAAAGATGTTAAAAATCAGTGTATGCATGCTAAAAAGGATTTTGAGGACAAACATCAGATAAAAACCGGAACGGTAAAAGTTATTAGCAAGAAAAAATAATACCAGTAACCCCAAAGAATAAGACCATGAAAAAACAATATATAATATGGAGCATATTGGCATTTGTCATGCTCTCTTCCTGCAAGTTTGCTCAACCGGAGCGAGAAAATAAAATGTCAACAAAACATAACTACATTGTCCTGTTGGATTTATCAGACCGATTGATTGTGCAGGAGAACCAGCCAAACCGTGATAAGGAGATCATTAAATTCATCTACAGGTTGTTTGAAGAAAAAGTACGCAGTGAGCTTTATGTGCGTTCACGCGATGAGATTAAAGTGGTAATTGCGCCGCAAAGAGGAACCGATTTATCAACGAACCTGTTTGAGGACAGGCTTTTTATAAATATGGAGAATATCCGGAATATTTATCGCCGGCCCAATGAGGAAGAAAGGCGTCAAAAGTTTTATGCCAATTTGGATACACTTTATGATGAAGCTGTTTTTAGTAATACACCGGATGATTATTACGGAGCCGATATCTGGAAATATTTTTACGAAGATTTAAAAGCCGATTATTCGGAAGACACGCTGACAGATAATTTTTTATTTATTCTTACCGATGGTTATCCGGTGGTAGGCAATGATCCGACCAAACTTAAACCGGTGAAACAGGATTTTTCTGACTTGCATATTGTGTTGGTTGAAGGCGCGCCCCGCGAGGAAGACCTCGAATGGGACCGCGTTCAGGAGCTCTGGACCAAATGGTTCGAGGATATGAATATCAAGGATTATACTTTTATTAAACGCAGGGCTATTTCCAAAGAAAAAGAGGAGATTAAGGAAATTATTGGAATGGATAATGATAAATAGGGCGGTTATTTCTTATATCGATAATGCCCGATAATCTCATAATCAAACAAACAATCAGCCAGCACCTGGCCGCCACCAATGTTGTGAACGATCAACGGGCGTTTGTCATCGGCTGATTGTTGGTTTACCACAAAACCAATGTGGGTAATGCCACCTCCCAGGTTCCAGCAAACAATGTCGCCCGGTAAATAATCCTGAGCATCCCGGGTAACTGGTAATTCCTGACCGTGACGGCGAAAAAACACCATTAGATTTGGTACGCGCCGGTGGTCAATATTTTTATCGGGTTTACTTAATCCCCAGTTGTTCGGATAGAGTTCAAAATGTGCTTTCATATCCTCATGCACCTCTTTTTGCAGATCGATGCCAAACATCCGGTAAGCCCGAATGATCACGTCGGTACAGACACCTTTTCCTTCAGGCACATCGCCATTCGGGTAATCGATGCTAAAGTAACCCGGGTCATACACCACATGCTGTTTTGTGAGGATGAGGGCGGAATCGGATAGTTGTCGGTAGAAATCAATTTCCTGAGCGGAAGTAACATTGAAAACAATAAATTGAAATATGAAAATAATAGTTATGTATTCAATATGTTTTCGGATTATCTCCATACTTCAAATATATAAACAATAAAATGTTAAACCATTTATTGATAGCGTTCGTTTTGACATGGCTGTAATTTAATCATTAAACCTCAAATTCAATTGCTGCCAATATCCCTCTCTGTTCCGGGAGGACACGAAAAAGGGACGGACTTCCGGATTGTGAATTACCTAATGCGCGATTAATTTGTGTTGATTTGGAATAATTCCTTCAAAATCAAATTAATCTTCAATAAAATTTTTATCTTTGCAGGCCAAATTTGGTTCATTAACAAATAATAAAAACAAAGAATTATGCCAGCAAGAATCCGTTTAGCACGTCGGGGACGTGCAGGGAGACCATTTTACCACATTGTGGTAGCCGATAGCAGATCGCCACGTGATGGCAGGTACATTGAAAGTATCGGGACATACAACCCAATGACCGACCCTGCTACTGTTGAACTTGATTTTGACAAAGCTGTAGATTGGGTTATTAAAGGGGCGCAGCCAAGTGATACGGCGCGTTCAATTTTATCTAAACAAGGTGTGATGTTAAAAAAACACCTGTTAGGCGGTATCAGAAAAGGAGCACTGACTGAAGAACAGGCTGATGCCAAATTCAATGCCTGGTTGAAAGAGAAAGAAAACAAGGAGCTTACCAGCAAGGAAAAAGCAGAGAAAGAAAAAGCAGAAGCCCGTCAGAAGCAGCTTGAAATTGAGACGCAACAAAATGAAGCACGCCTGGCTGAATTAGAAAAAAGAAAATTAGCAGATCAGCCTGCTGAAGAAGGTACGAAAGAAGCATCTGATGAACCTGCAGCCGAAGAGACTGCTCAGGCACCGGCTACAGAAGAGGCACCTGCTAAAGAAGAAAAGGCTGCCGAAGCACCAGCTGAAGAAGAAGCTAAAACTGAGGCACCCGCAAAGGAAGAAGCTAAAGCTGAAGCACCTGCTGAAGAAGAAAAACCAAAAGCAGAGGCGAAAGAGGAAAAAGCTGAAGAGGAAGCACCCAAAGAAGAAGCTGCTCCCGAAGCATCCACTGATGAGGCAAGTGCGGAAGAAAAACCCAAAGAGGATGAAGCACCGGCTGATGAAGAAAAAAAAGATAAATCGGAGTAAACCAATCAATCATATTGTATGATTGATTTGTCGGACAAAATTCGCATTGGCCGTATTCTTAAAAAACATGGAGTACAAGGCCAGGTAATACTGGAAAGCGATTTATTAGCCGACTACGAAGAAATGAGACCGGAACTGGTTTTTATCATCATTGATGGAAAACCGGTTCCTTTTTTTTTGGATGAGTGCAGGGATAAAACAGCCAATACATTCATCATTGGGCTTGAGTTTATAAAATCAAAAGAAGAGGCTGAGGAAATTATAGGATGCGAGGTATTTACCACCATGGATAAGCGCTTCTCTCAGCAATCGAATTCATCTTTTCAATACCTCGGCTATGAAGTTTTTACTTCCGATAAACTAAAAGTTGGGCTCATAAAAAACCTGGAAACGCCGGATATCAACCCATTATTTAAAGTGGAGAGAGAAAACGGGGAAATGATACTCATTCCCGCCCATCCCGATATGATCGTGTCTGCCAATAAACGCAAAAAAAGATTGGTGATAAAACTTCCGGACGGATTTGATGAGATTTAGAACAACCTTGCCTTAACCTGAAAGCATTTCTTTATCTTTGTTCCGGCCTTAAAGTATCTGTATGGAACATCATCGTTATTTTGCAGACATTATTTTACCATTGCCCTTACAGGATACTTTTACCTATTTTCTTACCAAAGAGCAATTTAATCAGGCTCAGGCCGGCATGAGGGTAACCATTCAATTTGGTAAACGAAAATTGTATACCGGCATCATACTCCGCCTCCATCATGAAAAACCGGAAGGATTTGATATTAAACCCGTTATTGACCTGTTGGATGAAAATCCCATTGCTACCGTAAAACAGCTGCAATTATGGGTATGGATCAGAGATTATTATTTATGCACCCTGGGTGAGGTCTACAAGGCGGCCACGCCCTCGGGTTTAAAAATTGAAAGTGAAACGCAGGTTTTTTCCAATCCTGAATTCGATGATGTTGGCTTTCTAACCGAAAAAGAAAAACGTGCTTATGGATACATCCAATCACAGGGTTCGCTCAGCCTGCAGGAATTAAGTAAGAATTTTGAAGGTAAAACAATTCAACATTTGGTGTATGGCTTGCAATCTAAAAAGGCCATTTTTTTAGGTGAACAGGTAAAAAATCACTATGCGGCCAAAACGGTAAATGTTGTGAAAGTACATCCGGATTATGATCATGAATTCAAAATGCTTGCTGTTATGGATGAACTGGGTAAAGCACCTAAGCAGCAACAAGTGCTGATGGCATTTATTGAGCTTACCGGGATGAGTGGAGAAAAACCGGTTAAAGAGGTATTTCAGGCTGACCTGCTGAAAAAGGCAAATGCCGGACAACAGGCCCTGAAAGCACTTGAAAAAAAAGGGGTGTTACGGGTAGAAAAAAAGAAGATCAGTCGTCTTGACAGGACCGAACCTTTGGATGATACCCGAAAACCGCTGACCGATAATCAGCAAACAGCTATTGAGAAAATCAGGCAATATTTTAATTCGCAGAAAACGGTATTGTTGCATGGGGTTACTTCCAGTGGTAAGACAGAAATTTACATTCAGCTCATCCGGGAGGTTATTGACAGTGGAGAACAGGCCCTCTACATCCTGCCTGAAATAGCACTAACGACACAGATCATGAATCGTCTTCATGGTGTATTCGGCAATAAGGTGGGGGTTTATCATTCGAGATTTTCTGATAATGAACGTGTAGAAGTCTGGCAAAAAATGATTGATCCTGATAAGGCGTATCAGGTTATTTTGGGTGTTCGTTCTGCTGTGTTTTTACCTTTTCATCAATTAGGACTGGTAATTGTAGATGAGGAACATGAATCTACAATCAAACAATTTGACCCGGCACCGCGCTATCATGCCCGTGATACAGCCATTGTCCTGGCCGGTTATTTTAATGCCCGCATTTTGTTGGGTACGGCTACACCGTCATTAGATAGTTATTACAATGCACAAACCGGTAAATACGGGTTGGTTGAGCTTAATGAACGTTATGGCAATGTACAACTACCTGAAATTAAAATCATTGATGTTCGCAGCGCCTATCGTCAAAAAACGATGAGAGCGCATTTTTCGCCATTATTGCTTGCCAAAATGCAGGAAACCATTGCTGCAGGCAAGCAGATCATCCTGTTTCAAAATCGTCGGGGATTTTCTCCTTACATTCAGTGCCAAACATGCGGATGGATTCCCCAATGCCCGTATTGTGATGTAAGTTTAACCTACCATAAGATGCTCGGGCATTTAAATTGTCATTATTGTGGTTATGCCCAACCAATGCCCAACCATTGTGGCGCATGCAATAATACAACCATTACTACCAAAGGGTTTGGCACAGAGAAAATCGAGGAGGACCTGTCGTTGCTGCTTCCCGAAGCTAATATTCAACGCCTTGATCTGGACAGTACACGGTCAAAAAAGTCTTTCGAACGCATTATTGGTGATTTTGAAGCAGGATTCACCAATGTATTGGTTGGAACGCAAATGATAACCAAAGGACTTGATTTTGATAATGTGCGTTTGGTGGGTATTCTAAATGCGGATAATATGCTGTCTTTTCCCGATTATCGGGCGTATGAACGCAGTTTTCAGCTTATGGCTCAGGTGAGTGGCCGGGCAGGACGAAAAGAGGAGCGGGGATTGGTTATTATTCAGACTTCAGACCCCAAAAATCAAATTCTGAAGGACGTATTAAATAACAATTACAAGAATATGTACCTGCATCAGGCTATGGAGCGCAAACAATTTGGCTATCCCCCTTATTGCAGGCTGATAAAAATTGTGCTCAAACATAAACAAAAACCGAAGGTTGGAGAAGGAGCCGACCGGTTGGCAAAGGCCATGCAAAAATTAATCGGTAATCGGGTGGTCGGACCTGTGTTTCCTGTTATTACCAGGGTGCAGAGTTATTATATTAAGCACATTTACCTCAAAATTGAAAAAGAAAAATCGGTTAGTCAGGTAAAAAAATGGCTCAGGCAGGAGATTGGAAATATTATGACTTATGATGATTTAAAAGGAATTCGGGTATATGCCGATGTTGACCCAAATTAAGGCGTTTACCCGTAATATTTTATATTTGTGCCCGTAAATTTCAAATAATGATAAACAAGGAAGAAGTTAAGCAGTTAATCAAAAGATTCAGTAGCAAAAAGATAATGGTGATCGGTGATGTGATGGTAGATGCCTATTTATGGGGTAAAGTAGACCGTATATCACCAGAAGCTCCGGTACCGGTTATTTCCTGCTCATCACGCGAAAACCGCCTGGGTGGAGCAGCTAATGTAGCCTTAAATATTCAATCATTGGGCGCTACACCCGTTTTATGTGCTGTGATTGGCGATGATGACAAGGGTAAGGCTTATATGGAGCTAATGGATAAAAGAAAACTATTGACCGATGGTATTTTGGTTGATAAAAGTCGGCCAACCACATCTAAAACCCGTATCATCAGTAATCATCAGCAGCTATTACGTGTTGATCAGGAAATTACTGATTATCTCGGAAAAGAGATTGAAAATCAATATCTTGAAACATTCAATCAACTCATGCACGAGCATGATTTTGATGCCATCGTATTTCAGGATTACGACAAAGGATGCATTACTCCGGAGGTTATTAAAACAGTTGTGGATACGGCCAATAAAAAAGGGATTCCTACATTGGTAGACCCCAAAAAAAGAAATTTTCTTCGATACAAAGGGGTAACCCTGTTTAAACCGAACTATAAAGAACTGGTGGAAGGATTGAAAGTGGATATTAAAAAAGGGGATACAAATGAAATGGACCGGTTAACCAAAAGCTTTCTATCCAATCATAATTTCAAATATCTGCTGGTTACCTTAAGTGAGTTGGGCGTTTTTATTCGGGACGGATTAAGTGCCTGCCAAATTCCGGCGGAAATACGTGATATTGCTGATGTATCCGGCGCCGGAGACACGGTAATAAGCGTGGCCAGTCTTTGTCTGGCTGCTCAGCTGGATATGCAAAAAACGGCCTGGCTCTCTAATCTGGCCGGCGGACTGGTTTGTGAAAAAGTGGGTGTTGTGCCTATTCAGACAGACTGGATTTTAGAGGAGTGTGAGAATAAGTAATGAGAAATTAAACAGCCCGGAACAACATTGTGCCCAATGATGGTTATATAACCTTTGACCTTTATTACACTTGTTTATGGCTATGCACTGTGGTATTCATTAACTATTTGCCTTCTTTTTAATAAGTACATCGTAAAGGTCAGTACGGCGGTCTTTTAGGTTTTGTACACTGCCAAAGGCATGCAATTCTTTCAGCAAATTCATATCCAGGTCAGCAATCAGGGTCATTTCGTTGTTCGGGGTCGCTTCC
>JAAAOM010000059.1 GCA_009908855.1 Bacteroidota bacterium | reverse complement strand
AAATAAAAATGAATATCGGATTATTATCCTAAGTATTAAAAAACTAAAAATGAACACCACAAATTCCCCTCTTCAGAGGGGTTTAGGGGTGTGTTTTAATAAAAACCTGTTCATTTTTTAGTTTTTGGGTACATAATCCGATATCCATAAATAAATCTAAATTTTATCACTCCATAAATTTCTATTCAGTGAAATTCTAAACTGATACCAGAAAATGTGTACATTTAATCTAAATAAGAGATGAGTTCATCAAAATAAATGATACTCTTGTGTTTCAGCTCAGTATAATAAACAGAGTAACACACAAAATAAAGGGTCATGAAACAAATTTTGGGGTTGTGCCATAGCCTGGCAAAGCAGAATCGTCTTAAGAAGATGGAAACACTAAAGGAACATTATGAAACCGCTATCGCGAACCATAATAACGGGGTTGAACTATTTGACAATTATTTTGCTATCTGTTGTGCCATCGAAGTTTACAATTTCAATGAAGCATCCAATGTACAGCTTTGTCTTACCCTGAACATCAATAAAAACTAGTTTGAAACATATATTATACATATTTACTACTAACTAAACTATTAACTATTTCAAAAAGGGCATTCGTGCCCTTTTTTAATTGCTCATTCCACCAACAACTTTTAATGGTATTATATGATAGAACATCCCTATACATGTCCTTATTGCAACGAAGAAATTATTGCCTGCATGGATCCTACCGTAAACGCCCAGGAATACATCGAAGACTGTGAAGTATGTTGCCAACCCATCCAAATTAACTATACGCTGGTTGATGGACAGTTGATTTACTTCTCGGCCATTGGGATAGAACAATAATTAAATGACAAAAAAGTTTCAATCCTTCAGATACAATTATAATTTTGCCGTCATAAATTGGCCGGGATGGTAAAAATTGATCTGGATAAGAAACTATCAAATCATTTAGAATCAAGTAAATTGCTTCAGCAAACAAGTTTCTGGGCAGCAGTCAAACAGAAACATGGCCTGCACACGTTGGCTTTTAACACCAACACTCTGTTACCGGATACAAATGGAAATAATCATCCAAAGGAAAGAATCATTCATCGTGATTTGCTCATATTGTTGCAACCACTTGGCAACGGAGCAACAATGGCTTATGTTCCTTATGGCCCGAAATATCAGCCTGACGAAGAAAACAGAGGGCTGTTTTTGGAGTCATTATCCGAATCATTAAAACCATACTTACCGGCTTCCTGCCTTTTTATACGATACGATTTGCCCTGGAAATCGCCCTGGATAGACGATGATAACCGGTATGATGACCGTGGAAACTGGCTTGGTACGCCTGAGCCACGGATACGCGAAATGCGCATGAACATGGATACCCATTACTGGCAGTTACGCAAAGCGCCAACCAATGTATTGCCCAGCAATACGGTATTCATTGATCTGGAACAATCGGATGACATTCTATTGGCACGAATGAAATCAAAAACAAGGTATAACATACGGCTCGCGCAACGAAAAGGCGTAAAGATAAGTAAAGCCGGCATGGATGAGTTGCCGGTTTGGTATGATCTTTATCAACAAACTACCCAACGTAATGGCTTAACCCACGACGAAATGAGTTATTTTCAGTCGGTACTTAAGTTGCAACACCACCATCAAACACCTAACACCAAAGTTTTTCTGTTGATGGCCAAAATGAATGAAATACCATTGGCAGGCTTGTTTTTAACAATTTCTGGTGGCCGGGCATCCTATCTGTATGGCGCTTCTTCTAATGAAAATCGACAATATATGGGCACGTATGCTTTGCAATGGGAAGCCATGAAAATAGCCCGGCAGGAAGGTTGCAAAGAATATGACTTATTTGGAATTTCTGAAATACCCGATCCTAACCATCCGATGTATGGATTGTATCGTTTCAAAACAGGTTTTGGTGGTGAAATTTTTCATCGACAGGGATGCTGGGATTATCCGATGGATGAAAAAAAATATGAACATTTCCGGTCGGCTGAATTAAATGCGGTGGGTTATCATCAAAAATAAACCCGACAGACGATTGATTACCTGCCGGGTTTGTAACTAATAACTAATAAATAACTTTGCCTAAGCTCACAATAATACTGGCCAGCCTTACCGCTTCAAACACACGCTCCTCAGACGATCCCAGTTCCAACAACGAATGTTCATGGGAGTTAACGCATTGCTCGCATCCATTAACGGCTGATACAGCCAAACTTACCAACTCAAAAAATTCCTTTCCGAAGCTGGGCTTCATCATGATATTCATTTTTATCCTGGCCGGCAATTGCTGGTATTTTTCCTTCTGTACAAAATGCCTGAAACGATAAAACACATTGTTGCTTGCCAATAATGAATCGCAGGCAACGGCATCCGCAATTTCTGCTTCGGTAGCCTCATGTTGTTTTGATAACGAAGTAAAATGTTTAATCAACACCTTGTTATTCTGATTCACCGCCACTGCCAAACCAATTAACGCCCGCTCTTTTTCGTTTAGGTGCTCACCTGTCATCACATTCTTCACATTAACCTTCAAATCTTTTAAATAACGTGAATCGCCCTCTGCTAATAATGATAATGACGGATTATTATAATCATCAGGTAGGCTGAACATGGCAACCAGTTCCTGTGCTGTTTCGTTTACTATTGCTTCCATTTTGCTTTTCATTAAAATTTAAACTTCCAAAGTAGCTTCCCCTTTTTCCCAGTTACACGGACAAAGCTCATCGGTTTGAAGGGCATCAAGCACACGTATCACTTCTTTTACGTTACGGCCTACACTCAAATCATTTACACTTATCCATCGTACAATACCCAATGGATCAATAATGAACGTTGCGCGATAAGCTACTTTTTCATTTGCTTCCAGGATACCGAGGTCTTCGGCCAACGATTTTGAAGTATCTGCTAACATGGGGAATTTAAGATCACGCAAATCCTCATGGTCTTTTCTCCAGGCCAGGTGTACGAATTCCGAATCGGTTGAAGCCCCAATCAAATGGGTGTCGCGGTCTTTGAATTCCTCAAAACTCTTGTTGAACTCAGCAATTTCGGTCGGACAAACAAAGGTGAAATCCTTTGGCCACCAGAACATTACTGTCCAACGATTATCGTCATTAACCAAATTTTCCGAGGTCAGGTCGAAAAACTCTTTTCCTTTTTCTAAACTAACAACGGCTGTTTTTTTAAATTCGGGAAATCTCTCTCCCACGCTAATCATTCTTCTTGCTTCCATATTTACTGTGTTTTCAATTTTAATTACATTTCTGTTACAAAAATAACACTAAGTGAAGTATCGATCAAATCACTAATATCTATCTTTGTATAAATAATACTTATAACAATGACCCTTATACAATTTGAATATATTGTAGCGCTTGATAATTACCGACATTACGTAACGGCAGCAGAAAAATGTTTTGTAACCCAACCAACATTAACCATGCAGGTAAAAAAGCTGGAAGATGAATTAGGAGTGCAGATATTTGACCGATCCAAAAAACCATTATCACCAACACGAACGGGAAGTTTTGTAATCGCCAAAGCCCGACAGATTCTGCGTGAAGTAAACCAGATGAAGGAATTTGTATACCTCGAAAAAGAATCGCTGAAAGGGGAATACAACCTGGGTATTATACCTACGCTGGCACCCTATCTTTTACCCCTGTTTTTAGGCGATTTTAGTCGTTCCAACCCGGAAATCAAAATCAATATTACCGAAATGCAGACCGAAGAGGTTATTCGTCATTTGCACGAGGGATCGCTGGATATAGGAATGGTAGTTACCCCGCTTGAAGAAGGCGAAATGCGTGAAATCCCAATGTTTTATGAACCCCTGCTGATGTATTTATCTGAAAACCATGAGCTGTATCACACCCAACATATTACCCCGGGAATGTTGAACAGTAAAGATGTAATATTGCTGGGTGAAGGACATTGTTTCCGGAATCAGGCATTAAACCTGTGTCAGCAAAGAGGAGAAAACAATACTTTTCAATTCGATTATAAAAGTGGTTCCATTGAAGGATTAAAAAAACTTGTTCAGAAGGGTATTGGATATACCCTGGTGCCTGAGTTATCGGTTGTGGATGAAATGGATTCGGAATTCACTAAACGATTTATACACCCACAACCGGTTCGGGAAGTAAGCCTGGTGGTGCACAAAAGTTTCCCCAAGGAGAAATTGCTGGTGGAATTTCAAAAACACATCCTCAATAACATCCCTAAGGAATTCAGGCAAAATGAAAATTTTGTGCGGGTGAAATGGAGGTGATAAATAATCACCTCCAATATTGAGAATTTTTATCAAGCCTTTTTATTAATCTGATTTTATCTTACCCAAGCGAGCTGTTACTTTTACCATCCTCTTTGAGTAAAAGATTGGAATGATAAACTTTTTGGTCTCGTACTGTGGATAAATGACCAAATCGTAACCCGGATTCTCCTGCATCAGGTTATAGAGGGCATAAGAGCTAACTTTGCCTTTTCCGTAATCGCCCAATACAGGAACAACCGTTGAAATGCTTCCAATTACATCATCCGCATTGAAGGCTCCACTTATATTCACATTGTAATCCTGGTCTTCGTTTCTTAAATCTGAATCTATAGTACCGTCTTGCCATCGAAATAGTCTTTTCCAATCAATTCCAAGAATCCTCACAGAAGTAGCCTCCGCGGAAACCTGTTCGGAATATTCAAAATCGGATTTGTAAAATTCGATGTGGTAGTTTGGGGTTTTCATGGAATGGTTGGATATGGAACAACTGCCCAACAACCCAACCAGCATTAAAAGCAGCAATGCTTTGCCTAAATGTGTTTTCATGGTTTAGTTTTTTTGCATGATGATTTTTGTAAGGTTTAATATCACTTTGGAATATTTTTAACAATTTTCGTTCCAAAATTCAAACTATCAAGCTTTTGATTGATGGAATAGGAACCAAATTCCAGCGACTTATCAATTTCATTTGAGATGTATTGATAATCCTGCTCCGTTAATTGTAAGTTTTCATGTGTTTTGGGGTCTTCAATATCAAAACCATATTGCTTAAGTCTGAGATAAGCCTTAAATGTATGACTTAACATGCCGAGTGTTTCTTTAGTTTTGGGATAGCTTCCGTTTGTATACATGTTTAAATTTGGTCTTATTGTCTTGCCTTTTAAGGTTTTCTCAGCATACCGATATGTTAATTTATTTAACGTAAACTTCCAATATGTTCGCTTGTTTACGAAAATAATAAAAAACAAAACAGATGAAATTACCACAACTTAAAATCATTGGACTATTAATCGTATTTGCAATTACAACACCTCCTATTATTGCACAGGATTTCGATCGGCATGCTATGGAATCAACGACTGAAAATGCGCCGAAAGGATTAAAAGTAGGCAGCCAGGCACCTGATTTTACCTCCGTGAATCAACATGGTGCAGTTATTTACACCCATTTTGATTACAATTACCGGGAAAGAGCACCGGTGCATGAAATTGTGGAGGCATTGAAATAGGATTGTATTCATTGTGGCATGGTTCGTGACGACACGAACCAGGGCACGATTGAGGTAACCCAACCAATTTTAGTACATTTGTGCGCTAACAAACGTGCATGATCAATACAAAATACATCATTGTCGGGCAAGGACTTGCGGGTACATTGCTCTCTTATCATATGTACCAACGAAATATAGACCATGTGGTAATTTCATCCACAACGCTGCCTTCTTCCAGTGTGGTTTCGGCAGGCATGTACAACCCACTTGTTTTCAAAAGGGTTACCAAGTCCTGGATGATCGATGAAGTACTCCCCTATTTAAACACCATTTACACCGAGATGGAGCAATTGCTGAAAAGCCAGTTCCTGCATCCCAAATCGGTGGCAAAATTCATTAAAAACGACGATCTCTCCTATTGGCACGATCGTATTGAATCGCAAAATCTGCATGCCTACATCAAAGAAATTAAACCGGATTTTTTTAGGGATTATATTGCAACGCCTCATCATGTAGCCCTTGTAAATGGTTCGGGATTTTTAAAGACTTCCCTCCTGCTGCAGGCCTATCAATCATTTTTGCGTCAAAAGCAAATATTTATCGATGATCCCGTTCAATACCAGGATATCCAAATTGAACCGAACGGTATACAATACAAAGATGTCTCAGCTGAATCGCTCATTTTTTGCGATGGCGCATTGGCCACTCAAAATCCATATTTCAGGGATATCATACCTTTTTACCTGACCCGTGGAGATTTGATCCTGTTGGAAATACCAGGTTTTCAGCATGAATACATTTTCAATAAAGATTTCTTTCTTTTGCCCCGGAATGAATATTTTCTGTTGGGATCAACCTACAAACGAATCAATCAGCTGGATTATAGCCTGCATTCGGCAGAAAAGCAACTGTTGCTATCCAAATTTGAAAATGTGCTCGACCTGTCGTATAAAATCATTCAGCATACCATGGGTGTGCGGCCAACCATGAAAGACCGGCGCCCGGTACTGGGAGCGCATCCGGAATATCCAAATCTACATGTGTTCAATGGCCTGGGCACTAAAGGTGTGATGCTGGC
This sequence comes from Bacteroidota bacterium, assembly GCA_009908855.1. Lineage (GTDB taxonomy): Bacteria > Bacteroidota > Bacteroidia > Bacteroidales > JAAAOM01 > JAAAOM01. The sequence continues at coordinate 17,754 of JAAAOM010000059.1, read as the reverse complement.
CCCTTATTTTGCCCGTGAAATGCTCCATAAACTGGAAAATCCGAAATATAATCTGAATAAAGAAGTAGATTTGATTAGATTTTTGTAGTTTTACTGATTATGTAATAATCATTTTCGTATGAAGCGATCGGGTCAGGCAGATTTACCATTGCATTATGGCCGCGTACCAGCATGGTTATATGAAAGAATGGCCAAAATGGGCGGTGCCATCACAGAAGCCATTGTGCAGGAACACGGTCCGGATGAATTTATCCGCCGGATCAGCGATCCTTTCTGGTTCCAGTCTTTAGGTGCGGTGCTGGGCATGGACTGGCATTCATCTGGTATTACCACATCAGTCATGGGTGCATTAAAGCAAGCCATCAATCCCATATCCAATGACCTGGGTTTATACATTGCCGGAGGGCGTGGCAAACACTCCCTGCAAACACCCAATGAACTTGAAAAGATCGCCCGTCGAACCTCACTCAACGGCCAAGGATTGGTGCGCGCCAGCAAATTAACCGCTAAAATTGACAATACAGCCATTCAGGATGGTTATAATTTGTATTTACATAGCTTCATCGTCTCCAAAACGGGTGAATGGTCGGTTGTACAACAAGGCATGAATGATGCAAACCGAATGGCCCGGCGTTATCATTGGCATTCGGCCCGCATCAAATCGTTTGTGGATGAACCCCATGCTGCCATTTGTGGTGAAAATATGGGAGACATCTTGAATTTAACCGATCATACAGCCGCTCCAACCCGTAAGGGTATGCTAAATATAAGCCATGAATCACCTGCATGGATACTGAAAGAAACCAAAAAAATGATCATGCCCAATAATCACGATGTTCAGTTAAAAGATGTTGACCTTAAAAGACTTGGCACCGTATTATCAATTGCATACGATCATAAATTCAGGGAATTCGAGGATTTATTACTGGTACGGGGTTTGGGACCCAAAACTGTAAGGGCGCTTACTTTGATAAGCGAAGTGATTCATGGCACCCCTTCGCGCTTCCGCGATCCGGCCCGGTTTTCTTTTGCACACGGAGGAAAAGACGGACATCCGTTTCCTGTGCAGACAACGGTTTATGACCAAAGTATATCCCAATTGAAAAATGCGGTTCATCTGGCCAAAATTGGATATACCGATAAGAAAAAGGCCATTCAAAAACTCTCACAGCTTACGCTGAAACTGGAAAAGGATTTCATGCCCAACCCTGGATCGTATGAAAAATATTTACAAAAAGAAAAAGATGAATCTCAGTTTGTAAGGGGTCGAACCGTTTTTGATAATAAAAACAATGCTTATGACCGAAACCATAATCCCCGACAGCTTCGTTTATTTTAGTTGATTAATTCTAATTGGACAGGTTTCTATAGTTAAAGCATTAATCATTTCCTATTTGATGAGCCCGGTCATCTCTTTCCGATAACGGCCGTCATTTGTATTTGGTGAGGAATGTTATTAAATATTTGTTTATCAAGTAGTTAAACCGTTTCATGTAATTTCCTTATACCTTCCCCGCCCTATATCGTTAAACAGAACAGATAGAAAACACAGGGAATTATGAAGACACGTAAAGTAATATTAGCAATAACAGGCATGATTATATTGATGTTATTAACCTCGGCCAGCTCAAATGCCATGAAACCTGCACACCTGTCAGAAGCAACCATGGACAGCCTGATTAGCGACCTGATTGAGGAAAACATTATTGAGAATAAAGACAAAGAAGTTACCTTAAACGGATTGTATCTGGATATGGCACCGGTCATTTATAATTTGTATATGAACAATAATTTTCAGCCATTATGGATGGATGAAGCCAATTCACAACTTGTCAATGATATATATCACATGTTGGAAAATTCCATGCAGTTTGGCATTGATCCGAAGTATTTTTCACCGGAATATCTAAAATTCATTCAAAATGATATTGCCTGCCAGCGAAAGGTGCAAAAAAAAGCAATTCGTGCAACACAATTTGAATTTTTAATGACACATACTGTACTTCAGCTTTATGTTATTATGGAAAAGGGGGTTCAATATTACGAAGATGCCGATTTTTACAATGATAACGATATTTATATCCAACAATTACCCGATAATCTGTTACAATCTATCCAAAGAAAAAACCTGGTAAACACTTTGCTAAAAAGTCAACCCGACGCCTATTCAAACCATCAAAACAGCGCCATGAACAATGCTGTGATTATTGAATTGAACTAATGTGCAGATTCATTTTACTTCACACTTCCTAAAAAGTTTTAAATAATTCATGTCAGGATTAGTAACTGATTTTATGCAATCATACAGAAAATAATAACGGAAAAAAGCCTTAAAATTGTTACGGATAGCCGATATTTGTAAACAAGTGCATAATTTTTCAAATATGATACGCTTTATTATATATCTTAATTTATTATTTATAATTTGTGCATGTATGGGCACACCTGAAATTACTGGTCTTGAAAACAAACAAATTCTTGTTTTTACCAAAACTTCTGGTTTTCGTCATGAAAGTATTCCAGATGGTAAAATAGCCTTGCAAAGGTTAGCGGAAAAAAATCATTTTGCTGTTGACACCACCGAGAATGCAGATATTTTCACCCGCGAAAACCTCGCGAAATACGATGCCATTGTATTTTTAAACACCTCAGGCAATGTATTAAATGATGAACAGCAAAAAGCATTTGTTGAATATATAGGCCAGGGAGGTGGATATGTTGGCATTCATGCGGCCTCTGATACAGAATGGGACTGGCCGTGGTATGGCAAACTTGTCGGGGCCTATTTTGATGACCACCCCGAATTGCAAGAGGCCACCATACGGGTCACAAATCAGGAACATCCATCAACTGTACACTTGCCAGAATTGTGGACCCGATTTGACGAATGGTATAATTTTAAATCCAATCCCCGTAACCAGGTTAATGTATTGGCAGAAGTAGATGAGTCTACCTACGAAGGCGGAACCATGAACGGGGATCATCCAATTGCCTGGTATCATGAGTATGAAGGTGGCAGGGCGTGGTACACAGCATTGGGGCATACTAAAGAAAGCTATCAGGAGCCTAAATTTCTGGAACATATTTTGGGTGGTATTATTTATGCAACTGGCCTGAATCCCTAGATAATTTATCCATTCGGTATAAAAAACGTATTTGTATTATAATTTATGGTCGTTGTGCCTTAGCAATCTTTTGGCTGGATAATGGTTGCGAAAGGGAATAACAATACAAGTGGAACCATCACAACGCAATATTAGTGCAATCATGGTTATTTACCACAAATAACTTTTCACCGTAACCATTGCATTGATCATACGCAAATATTGCTGTTCAGAAAAATAGCAACGGCAGGACAATGGTGCATCACTCATGTAATTAGTGGTATGTGGAATATAATAATCATCGCCATCTTTAGCATTACCCGTATATTGGCAATTGCTGTTGACCAAACCATCTAAACCCGGGTCTGCCGGAGTGTCGCAAACCTGGTCGCCGGTATTTGCGCAATTTTCTCCATTAACCGGTTCAGCTCCAAAGCTGGTTTCATGAGTGTTGTACAAATTGAAAAAATGGCCGAACTGTCGGGCAAAAATTTCAGGTTCAAGGCAATCCTTACGAACAAATATAAAATCCAGGCTATCACCTGGCATATAGGTGTATCCGCATACATTCTGTTCTGATCCGTCCCGTAGGTTTGATATCAGGTATAAATTGATCTGATTACCGGTATGAAACTGTGAGGTTAGCATGTTTTGCTTGCTACTTTCTTTATTAATGGAGTTAAAATGGTAATTATTCACATACGTAGTATCAGATAATGTAAAAGTCACGCCAATTTCATTATATGCCATATTTAGCCCGTTAAGCGCGGTTTCGAGAGCCGGAAAAACAACTCCCGGATTACCGGATATATCTTTGACAATGTAAAGGCTGACATGGAAAATTCTTTCCAATTGAAATATTTCAGTTACCGAATCCTGCTTATTCGTTTCATAATCAATCTGATCGCCGGACACCGTTGAACCGTCCTGTGCTTTGGTACAAACCAGGAACAGGGAGAACAACAATATGGTTAATAACAATCTTAGCATCATTTTCTGGATTTTATGCATGTTAATTACTCAAAATCTTCCTCATCTTCAAGACTATCCGGTTCTTTAAGCGATCCCACAATGCGGAATTCGGTACGCCTGTTTCGTTCCCTGCCTTGCGGATTATCGCTGCCATCAGGCTTATAATTAGGCGCAATAGGTTTTTCAGGCCCATAGCCCCGTGGTATTAATCGTTCTTTGTCAATTCCCTGGCTAACTATATAATCGACAACATTTTCGGCTCTTTCCTGCGACAGTTCCTTGTTATATTCAGCCGATCCGACACTGTCGGTGTGCGATCCCACTTCAACAATAAATTCAGGTGCTTCTTTTAACAAAACCATAATCGTGGTATCGATAACCGACTTTGATTTTTCGGTCAGCTCCGCACTATTGAATTCATAATGAATATCCTGTAGTACAATGGGTTTATCCAACAATACATTCACCCATATTGGCGGCATTTCCACCGTGTACGAAAAATTTAATCCTTCGGTGGATAAATGAACTTCTTCGTTAAAATATTGAAATCCTTCCATGAAAAGTTGATAATTCCTTTCAGGCAACAGGTCAAAATGATATTTTCCATCATCACTTGTTGTATCCCGTTCCATAAATATCAATTCCTCACTGGCTTCATCTTTCATATAAAGGGCCATAATAGCACCTGATAAAGGTGCCAATGTATCAGGGGGATTCATAAAATCGAAATTGCTGTAATCTTTTTTTCGTCCAAAGCGGTCTTTTTCCATCGGGTAAACTGTTCCCTCAACTGCCAATCGAATAAAATCTTTCCACTTATAATAATAGATATCATCGCAACAGGTTTCGTTGTTTATATAAAATTTACCAGGCCTGTTGGATGAGAAAAACCCATAGTCGCGCGATTTGCTAACAGTGAAATACAGGTCATCATAGCTTGAATTCAGCGGATACCCGAGGTTTTGAACATCCGTCCATTTGCGCCGCTCACCCATTGCATGAAAAATATCGAGTCCGCCGATACCCGGTTGACCATCGGAACTGTAATACAAAGTACGGGTGAAATGATCGTAAAAAGGAGTCATTTCATCGCCGGGTGTGTTAATTTTGAACCCCATATTCTTGGGCTCACGCCACTCCTCTCTCCTGGGGTTATATACCGAATACCATAAATCGAGTCCTCCACGACCTTCCGGACGGTCACTGACAAAGTAAAGCACCCTGCGATCGTATTTCGCGGTTCGTCCAATGGCCGGTTGTGTGGAAGTATAAGACGGATCATTAATTATTTCAGGCAGCTTAACAGGTGTTTGCCACTTTCCATTGGCGTATTCACTTACGTATATGGCACATATCATTTTGTTTTGCCAGTTGGGTGCACAGCGTGTAAAATAAAAATGCCTGCCGTCTTTTGAAAACACACCGTTGCCATTATGGATACCTTCTTTGTTAAAGGGAAACGGGAATTTCTTACCGCCAATCCAGTCCAGCCCTTCTTTTTCGGCCATGTAAAATTTGCGATAAGGCATAAGTGTATCTACGTTTTGTTCATTAAAAAAAACCACCGAATCGATTCGCAACGAGCCATAATATAAAGTTGAATCATCAATTGGTATGGGTGAAAATTCTATATGTGGCCCGTTTACCGATGAGCTCAACTGCTCTATACTCACATTTTGTTCATTTTCAATAATTGCCTTGGCTTTTTCACAACCTTCTATATCGAGCCGGGTTAATTTAGAATATTCTTTATAATCCTTTTCATCGCGATAATAACGACGGAATTGCGTAAACTCTTCTATAGCCAGGTCATATTCCCCGGTGGCCTTGAGCATTCGTGCATAATAAAAGCGCGCTTTGAGGTATTTTTTTCCTGCCCTGATCACCACCTTCTCGTATAATTCCTTGGCTTTTTCGTAATTACGCGTGCTGCGGTAAAGCTCGGCAAGTCGATAATTAACATTATTATTGGTTTTGCGCTTATTGTAATAAGCCTCATAAAAATAAATGGCTGTGTATTCGTCTCCCACGCGTTCGGCGTTTTCAGCGAATTTTTTGAGTTGCCTTAACGATAAATCATCGGTCGATGGCTGCTGACCCATCACGGTCATAGCCATAAAAAGTATGATAACTGATATGGATAATTTAAAACCTGTCACAAGGAATGGAATAACTGTTTAATACTGTGCTTATGCTTCGATATATAAAATTTAGTTCAAAGGCGCCTGTATTGCCAAATGTCTGTGTTCCGGTATTTACATCATAATTAATAACAATGGTCAACCGGCGTATTTCAGCACCAGCCTGTAAAACAACGGCGTTTACCGGGTTTAGATTCCCACTGCGGTAATACCCACCCAGCAGTACTTGTTTTACGGCCGAATTTCCGGGTAATTCATATCCCGCTTCTGTCCCGCCCATATAATTCATGGCGCTTTCCTGGTTCATAAAAAATAATTTCGGCTCCAGATATAAGGCATCGTTTATCTCCATCCTGTTGGTAATATAGGAAACAAGGCGTAACCCCAAATGCTCGTTATTATTATAAAAACTGTTTACCGGATTGTTTAAATGGAAAGCAGCAATCCCAACATTGGGTTCTGACATGCCCAATCGGGTTTGATAATGCACACCGGCTGCCAGGTCAAACTGATAAAGCTGTTCGTTATTATCTCCGGAAGGGTCAAATACACCTGTATTTCTGTTATAATCGGATGGAAAGGTAGCGTTGCCGAAATCATATCCCAGGTTATTTATTCCTCCCTGCAATCCGAAACGTATTTCATGTGTTTGCACATTTAATTGGTATGCGGCTGATAAATGAACCCGACTGGTTCGTATACCCACTTCTCCGGTCTGGTCGTTCATGGCATAAACACCTACGCCAAATTCATTGCCAAACATATAAAATTGCTGATCATAACTAACCGATAATGTGTTGTATGGAATTTCCAATGTACGCCACTGATCCCTGAAATTTCCGGCTATCCGCCAATCCCCGAAAAAATTACCGGTCTCGGCGGGATTTAGGTACAACGGGCTTCCCGAAAAATAGGAGTAAAATGCATCCTGCCCGCGCAATGATTCCCATTGTAACAACAAACCGAGAACCAACGTACAAGTTAGTATTTTAATTGAATAATATGGAAACCTGGCCTTATGCATGAAAATATAAAACAATCATTTAAGATAAATTAAAATCGGGATTCGTGAAATATCATCTTGTTAATATTTATAAACAGTTCAATGAAAATAATTAATATATTTTATTTATTTTGAGTAAGTTATTTTTTTTATCAACACAAATTATGGCCGGATGAATAAAAAACTTTTTCTTCCTCTTATACTGCTAATATTGCCTTTGGGTTATGTATTTTCCCAAATAAATGCATCTTTCCGGTTGGCAGAAGACATAACCTGTACGGATATCCCGATAGAAATGGTAAATGAAACATCCGGTCCCGGCCCGATGAATTATCACTGGAATTTCGGCAATGGTGAAGAATCAAATGATTCAACCGCTTCGGTAACCTATACAATGCCCGGACAATACACCATACAATTGATAGCATCTGACGCCGATAATGCCGATACGGCTACCCTGGAAATTGAAATATTTCAGGGCCCCACCGCCGATTTTAGTGCTGATACCATTGGCTGCATTGGTTTTACCAGTTTTTTTCTTGATGCTTCAACTGCCGGTGATGCACCTATTGATAACTGGGAATGGTTTTTTGGAGATGGCGGATCTGCCAGCACTCAAAATATCAATCATACCTATGCTACCAGCGGTCAATTCTCTCCATTCCTGATCGTGACCGATACCAATGGTTGTAGAGATATAGAAGAAAAAGTGGCGTATATAAATAGTGTGCCTTTACCAACTATTGATTTTAGCTTTTCACCCCCACAGGCATGTGACACACCTGCGATTGTTGATATGATTAACAATTCATCCACTGAATATGGTACCTTAAGTTACGAATGGGATTTTGATGATGGCAGTAATTCGTCAGCTGTTTCTCCGCAACATATATTTCAGGAATTTGGCAATTACAGTGTTGAACTTACTGCCAGTATTAATGAATTACCAGCTGGTTGTGAAAATTCGGACACCAATGTATACAGGGTGATAAACCGGGTAGCCGGAGCCACCTTTGAACAGGACGGAACACCGGTTCAGGATTCATCCATAATATGCCGGGGAGTATTAACATTTAACGATACTTCTTTTAATGCTACCGGATCGGATTGGGATTTTGATGATGGGGGAACTTCCACCGCCTCATCCGGAAGTCATACCTATACCGATGGCGGTACCTACCAGGTACGACTAATTGCCCAACCCCAGGGTGTTTGCCCTGATACCGCTTACTGGACCATATTTGTTGATACCATTCAGGCCGGATTTGACATGGACCCGCAACAATCCTGTAATGCTACCACCACTTATACATTATCAGCTGATTCATCAAACGCTGCATCCTGGCAGTATTTCTTTGCCGATGGAAAGACCGGATTTTCTCCTGATACCACTTACCATTACAGTATCGCACCTGAAACCGATCCATTTAGTGAACACCTGGGAGAAAATTTTGAAACCAAATTAGAAGTTGTTAGTGTAAATGGCTGCACAGACCGTGATTCTGTAACTGTTACGATCCGCAAACCAACTGCATGGTTTGGTGTCGACAGCATTGAAGGGTGTATACCATTGGAAGTAAATTTTAATGATCGCAGTCCCAATGATGCCGTAAATTCACCCGGTCAATTTCATTGGATATTCGGTGACGGCAATACCGATGACACATCGGTTGGAAATACCACATACACTTACACTGCTGAAGGTGAATACGAAGCCCGGATGGTGCTGCAAAATGAGGATGGCTGCGTAGACACCTCCTATTCCATTACCATCCAGGCAGGTCGTACTATTGCAGCCGATTTCTCATTGAATGGCGATACCATTGCCTGCGCCAACGAAGAAATACGTATAACCAATACATCAGCCGATCAAAACCTGATTGACCATACACAATTTTATTTAGGTGATGAAATTGTGAATTTCCATCCCGACTCATTAAATGCCACCTGGGTTAACCGCCTCGATTCGGGAAAGTACAACGGGCGCATTGTGGTGGATTACAATGGCTGTATATCAAGGCAGGAAAAAACGGAAATATTCCAAAGTAACGGACCCGGCGTCAATTTTACCTATTCGTTTGACTGTGATAACCCGATGGACTATAATTTTACGGGTAATATAGATACATATCAAAGTTTTGAATGGAATTTTGGAGATGGTAATACCAATAACAGTGATCTTAATCCCACCAATAGTTTTGCTACGGATAGCAATTATAATGTATCACTTGTCGCCACCACATACAGTGGCTGTACGGACTCCATTACCAAAACCATACAGGTACGAAACGATACGGCCGTGATTGAAGGCCCGGTGCAGGCTTGTGCCGAACAGCCCGTAGTATTTAATGGTGGTAATTCTTATACTTTTCTCGACTATTGTAAACAGCCTTATTTATGGTCGGTGAACGACAGTTCGGCTCCCATAAGGACACATGCCGACACGCTGGCCTATTTCTTTGAAGACAAAGGCAGTTATCAGGTACAACTCATAACCGAAAACGACAATGGATGTGTTGATACAGCCAGCCATTCTATTGATATTTTTGAACCATCAGCAGGGTTTACGGCTGATGCCGACACAGGTTGTGTACCATTTTTGATTACCTATACCGATACATCAAAATCTGATTTGCCGCTTATGGAATGGAAATGGAAATATACACCTGTTGATTCTATTGTACAGGATTCGTTGTCATATACAGATACTGTTCAATTTTCTTATACTCAAAAAGGTACGTATTATCCAAAAATTACAGTTACCGACACATTGGGCTGTCATAATACATTTTCGTTGCCCATTGCGGTTGGCGATCCGAGTGTCCTGTTTTCAGCCTCAGATACCGCGATCTGTTCAGGTGATCAGGTTAGTTTTGATTATAACAGTGAACCCATTCAGGAAATAGATTCGGTATCATGGGATTATGGTGATGGAAACACCAGCAGCTCTTCATCAGACCCAATTTCACATACCTATGATAGCAGTGGTTCATTTATTTCTCAGCTAATTGTTTATCATCTGGGGTGCAGCGACACCAATACACGTGTTATAGATGTTGAGCAGGCTAATGCCCGATTTAGTTTTTCCAAAGATACAGCGTATTGTTATCCGGATACCGTGCAATTCGGTATAGATAATTTATTGCAGGATATCGATACCGGCTCCTGGAATATCAATAACGATACTACTCTTGATTATTCAGCATCTGCACAATATATATTTGATCAGCCGGGCTTCTATCCTGTTCAGCTTACTATTACAACCGACAATGGCTGTATGGATGATTATTCCGACACACTAATTGTCAATGGGCCAACAGGAGATTTCAGCTTCACACCCGATTCTATTTGTAAGTCTATACCGCTCACCATTGAGCTGACTGAACAAAACAACCTGGTTGATTATTATTGGATGATCAATAACGACAGCATCCCCGGTCAATCCCCTTATGAGCAGCTGGTGGATGCGGACAGCGCATTGGTAAAATTGTTTATGATCGGTGAAAAAAACTGTATCCCTCCGCCTGTAGTGAAAAAAACAGGTTTTTATAATATCAATGCTGATTTTACAGTTAATGATACAGCCAATTGCGCATTAACATTGATTCCATTTATTAATGAATCGTACCCGGATAATCTGAGTTATACCTGGGACTTTGGAAACGACCATACAAGTACGCAGAAAAATCCGAGTGCCGCATTTAATCCCGGTGAATATGTCATTACCCTTACCGTTTTGAACACAGCTAATTGTCCGGATACCAAAACGGATACCTTGCGTGTGAAGGAGTTTCCGCCTTTCACAATCAGTTCACAAGAATTTAATGTTATATGCGAAGGTGCAACCATCCATCCGGTAATTTCCGATGGTGATTCTGTTGTATGGCGGGCCAATTCTATTGTTATAGACACTGCAGTTAATAATTTCACACCGGTTTTCACCCCTTCAGAAGACACCTGGTATACAGCCAGAATCTTTGATGAACAAACCGGTTGTTTCAATCCCGATAGCGTATTTGCATTTTTCCAACCACGGCCCGATTTTGACGCCATTGAAATCACCGAGGCCTTTTATCATGAAGGCACATCAAATATAACCACCGGCTCCGTTCCCGGAGAAAGCTACGGTAGTTACTACACCGGTGAAAAAGTTGAACTGGAGGCGACTGAAATATCCGGACTAAACTATTTCTGGGCTTCCATTCCTGATGACCAATGTGATACCTGCACATTTGTTGTTGTTTCACCTGAAGAAACCACCGAATATATCCTGACTGTTTCAGATACCAATAATTGTTTTGCACAAACATTAACCAAATCGGTTGAAATAAATGAACAGGATTTTTCTGTTGCCATGCCTTCCGCATTTACTCCTGACGAAAAGGAAAGTGGCAATGATGTGGTATATGTTAAGGGCTGGGGTATTCAGCGCCTGGTTGAGTTCAGTATTTATAACCGACGTGGTAACCGCGTGTTTTTTACGGATGACATCAATGAAGGCTGGAATGGCAATGATAATAACGGCAAACCATTACCTATGGATACCTATACTTATGTGGTAAGGGTAGAAACCTATAATGGAAATATTGAAAAAAGGCAGGGAACCATTTCACTGATCAGGTAACGTCATTACTTTGACCAAGACAGGCATGCAAATGATTTAAAATATGCTAATTGATAAATATGGGGGTTTTACCGGCTTCATGTATTTCCAAACAGCCAACAGATTACCTCGTGAAAATCAGATTATTGATCTGAATTATTTTTGTTTTCGGGGATAAACTGAATGGCCACAGAATTAATACAATATCTCAGTCCTGTTGGTGGCGGACCATCCTCAAATACATGCCCCAGATGCCCCCCGCAACGCGCGCAGGTAACTTCTGTGCGAATCATACCATGACTGGTATCTTTGTGATATTGGAGGTTCTTAGCCTTTGCAACATCGCTAAAACTGGGCCAACCACACCCCGATGAAAATTTACTCTCCGAATCAAACAAAAACAATTCACAGGCTGCACATTCATAATGGCCTTTTTCATAGAATTTATCGTATTTGCCGGTAAAAGGCCGCTCCGTACCTTTCTCACGAAGAATATAAAATTGTTCGGGTGTTAGTTCTTCCTGCCACTCCTCCTCCGTTTTAACAATTTTTTCTACACTGCCGCTGTCATTATTTGTCATATATTCCGGTTTTTGCGCATTACCATTGCAGGCAAACAATAAAATTAATGCCATGTGTATTATCCATTTCATAAGTATCAAACAATTGTATAATGGTTTTGTTGATGTAGTCGTTGCGAAAGTAGAAAAGTAACACCCTTTAATATTAAATTTATGTTAAATAAATATTAATCAGATTTAAACTATGGGTTTTGATAAACCGACAAATATGGGGGATAAGCGGGTAAATAATACCGGTAAATGGGCAAATTATCGGTACGAATACTTAATTTGAAATAAAATTCAAGCACCCTTCGTATTTATGCGCAAATCTTATAAACATTTGTTTTTTACCTATTTACGAGTTAAAAAGGATCAAAAAAACCAAATATATAATCAACCATAAAAGTTTGTAATTAATCGGGAATTTTATCATAGCTTTGACCCCTCAATCAGATGATAAAACCAGGTGCGCAATTATAGGTATAAAAAGCAGATTATACGCTATATAACAGACTAATCAAAGAACATACAAAGGTATTTGATATGAAACGGAAAGTTTTATACATAGTATTATTTTTTATTGCATTCTTTTTACTGGAAGTAACTATAGGATTTACTTTTATTAAGGAAGATGACAAAGTAAAGCAGGAAGAGGTAATTCCAATCTCCTTCCGGGTATCCAATAACCTGTCAACCAACGAAAAAACCTTGTTGGTAGATGATAAAATGTCTGAATTCATGAAGGAATATGGTATCCGGGGAGCAGCATTGGCCATTGCTAAGAATGAAAAACTGGTATATGCAAAAGGATTTGGCCATGCCAATGAAGAAACCGGTGAACTGGCTGAACCCAAACATTTATTTCGAATAGCATCCGTATCCAAATTAATAACTGCCGTTGCCATCATGCAAATGGTTGAAGAAGATATGCTGGATGTAACAGACAAGGTGTTTGGTGTTGATGGCATATTAAGCGATTCCATGTATTTGCATTACCAGGATAGTCGGTACGAAGATATTACCATTGAGCATTTATTGACACATACATCCGGATTACCGGAGAAAAAAGGTGATCCGCTATTCATGCCAATGTTGGTGGCAAGGAATTTAAATATCGCCCCTCCCGTTTCGCTGGAGCAAACCATTGAGTATACATTAACCAACCAACTGGACTCCAAACCGGGACGAAGATATTCATATTCAAACATCGGATATGCCATTTTAGGAGAAATTATTAAATTAAAGTCTGAAATGTCCTATGAGGATTATGTAAAATTCAATATTCTGCAGCCGCTCGGGATTAATGATATGCATATTGGCAAAAGTTTCTACGAAAATAAATTCCATAACGAAGTTAAATATTACCAGAACGATGGCATTGATTATTGCATGGCCTTTGATGGATCGTCAAACAGGGTGCCGGTTTATTATGGCGGCAATAATGTTGGTATTTTAGGTGCTGCAGGAGGTTGGGTGGCCTCAGCGCCCGAATTAATGAAATTTATAGTTGCCGTAGATGGCTTCAGTCACAAGCCGGATATCTTATCGCAGGAATCGATTGATTATATGATAGCCTCCCGGAAAAAACTAAAAAGCACCATTGGTTGGCGAGGTACCGACGGCTATGGTACCTGGTGGAGAACAGGAACCTTAACAGGCTCGTCGGCGCTGGTTATGCGTCAAAGTAACGGTATTAACTGGCTGGTTCTGTTAAATACCAGCACAGGTAAAAAATCCAGAATTCATAATGCTCTTTCCAAAACCATGTTTGATATTATGGGAAATATTAACGAATGGCCTCATTTCGACCTGTTTACGCATTACGAGAATGACCATTCCAATTCCCTCGTATTAAAACCATAGTTATTTAGAAAATTTACAAAATCAATATTCATCATTTTTTATCCGAAATGCGCTTCGCATGCATTGGGTGCCTCCAAAAAAAATCCTTTTTATCGGTGTTGAGAAGATATAACCCTCCAATGTGATTTGGAAATACCATATATATTCACATACCTTTCTTTGAAAAGTATGGATTTAATGAAGTGCATACTGTTTTTAACCGCTACCTTTTCGGATATCAAATTGTCTTTATGAATAATGGATATCAATTCATCAGCAAACCCATTTTCGAAAGCATGGTCTCGGCATTTTTTCGAGGCTTCGGTGGCATACCCCCGGTTCCAATATTCCGGTAGTATGGAATAGGCCACTTCAAACTGCTTCTCACCATCCACTTCCTGCACCAAAATACCGCTTTGACCAATCATTACATTCGTGTTTTTATCAATCAATGCATTCATTCCTCCCAAATCATTTTGGTATCGAAAAGCCATTTTATTAAACCAATTCCTGCATTGTTCATAAGGTGTGGGAATGTCTTCAACACCAAGCATACACGCTACCGCCTGTTCATTGAACATTTTCAGCCAGGTATCAAAATCCCGCGATTCCAAAAGCCTGAATTTTAAACGATTAGTTTCTATACCATCTAACAGATATTTCATTGCAATCGGTTGTGAATATTACATGTATGCTAATTGTCCTCACACCATGCCTGGCGGAACGCAAACATACATTTTTTGCCTCAAAATATGAATACAGAAAGCGTGAATAAACATTGAACTAAAATGTGTATGCAATCTTCAATCCGCCATAATAATTCCTGGGTTCACCCGGATAATAATAACGCGGATTGGATCCCCCAAAGCCAACTGCATTGATTTGCAGCATACTTGCATACTTCGTATCCGTAATGTTTTGAATACCCCCATACACATCAAATTCAAAACCTGCTAACTGAAATATATATCCCAGTTTTGAACGTAATACAAAATAATTGTCTGAAAACAATTCATTGGCATCATTTAGCGGTATTTGACCTACGTATTCACTGTTCAACGACCCGTAAAACCCTTCTGTCGAGCGAAGATCGATACCCGCATGAAAAATTTCGGATGGCACACCGGTCAATTCATTTCCGGAATGATCAATTCCTCTTTCAATAAACTCATGAAAGCGATAATGCATAACGGATCCGTTAAGATAATAGTTTAAGGTATAGTTATTGCTTATGGAATGATGGTAATTAACAACAAACTCTATTCCTAAATGCCTGGTTTCACCGGCATTTGAACCGACATACGCATCAAAGGAATCACGCTGAGCAACCAATAAATCATTGATAATCATATAATACAGTGACGCATCAAAGTCCAACTGATCATTCAGCAGCCCTCCTCTTCCGCCTATTTCCATATTCCAGCCTTTTTCAGGCTGAATATCCACATTTATGGTTCCATCCGAACGCAATGATTCCTCCAGGCCTGGTGGTGAGAATCCATGACTCAGGTTGGTATAGAAATGTATATTGTCTGATGAATGAAAAACCAGACCAATTCGAGGAGAGAATGCAGGCTCAAAAGAATTATCTCCGGCTTGGTTAATGGTATCACGATTATAATAATCTGCTAACCGATACTTCGACTTATTAAAATTGGCACCTGCTACAATTGAGATATTGTGGTTTATATCCATATTTGCCTGGAAATAAACATTGTAGTATTCACGTATCTGTTTGTTATCCGATATTTGAACACCTAATACACTGCCTTGTCCAGGAACCTCCTGATAGCGATTCTCAAAAGTACTCCACTGATATTGATCCCTAAACATTTCAATACCAGCGTATACAGAAAAAGGGGCGGAATTAAATCGGATGGTTTGCCGCATTCCCGAGCCAATGGTATTTTCCCGAAGGATATTAAACGGACGCGGTTCAAAAGCATCTCTGTAATTAATAAATACTGATGAGTTGGAAAACCAATCCGGTGCAATTTGTTGCTGATAGGATATTCCAAGCATGGCTTTGTCATATTCTTCAAATCCCTGTGCTGCGTTCCAGGTATAAGCTGCATTTTGCGGATTTATTTGGTACGTTTCCTCATCCAGGGCACTGGGGATATGTGATTTCAGATACGTGTAAGTTCCAATCACACTCAGATGAGAGTGCTCACTGGTACTGAATCGTCCGGTAAGCCCCAGAGATTCCCTAAAATAATTACTGTTTTCACGGTAGCCATCGCTTTTCAATAATGAATGAACCACATTTATATGGTTGCCATAATTACTGTGACTAAATCTATTGACCAGATGGTATGTATTATAAGAACCATACATGCCGGATGATGAAAGAGAGGTTGTATTAAAACCAGCCATTGCAGGCTTGATATTGATCACCCCACCCAATCCCGAACCATAAATACTTGAATTGGGACCTTTAACCACTTCTACTCTTTCAAACAGGCTCATATCGATATCTTCAAGTGTTGTTTCACCCACACCGCTGGTTAATGGAATATGATCGAAATATGCACGGATTTTATTAGTGCCATAAGGTGTTCGGGCACCAATCCCCCTTATGGTGATGCGGTTTGTGCTCATTGTGCCCGAATGCATATAAACACCAGGTATACGGTTTAATGCAGGTGTTATCATGGTTTGATCATCACGCCGCATTGTTTCCTTTGTAATCAGGCCTATACTGGCTGGTGTGTTTTTAACGGACACATTTCGGTGCGATGCTGAAACAATTACCTCATGCAAATTATTTGATGTAATAGCTAATGGTATGACAATAGATGTATTGGGTTCCGTAACCTTTATGGTATCTGTCATATAACCTACATGTGATATTACTAACAGAAACGGTAAGGTATCAACTTCCAGCTGAAATACGCCCTCACTATTTGTTATGGTTGCATTGTCCGGTGAATGCACATGCGAAGCCGGTAAAGGTTCCAGGTTAGTGCCATCAACTACCTTTCCTGATATCATGACTTGTGACCAAAGCGAAAACAAGCAAAATATCCAAAGTGCCGCGGCTAGAAAAATCTTGTGTTTCATATTCTGTCCATTCAATATTTAAAGGCGGCAAATTCGGAAAAAACTTTAGCAAATCAACAACCAACGCTCACAAAATCGGCTACTTTTTTTTGTTTCTGCTATTAAATAACAGTACCTACTTTAGCCTTAATGTAATGGATGATTAAATGGCAATAGCCCTGAAACAGGCTTCGACTACGCTCAGCCTGACGTTGGTGATATAGCATGCAAATATATTATGGCCTGGTTGCTTTGATTTTATTCCAAAAAAATATTGAATTGTCAGAACTTTAATTCAAACGAACAGTCCGGCTGAGCGTAGTCGAAGCCCCACACGAAGACGGTTATCGCCTTTTTTGTTGTTTCCGCTATACCATACCAGCATTTAATAGCTACTTCAGCCTTGATGTAATGGATGATTGAATGGCCATGCCGCTGAAACAGGCTTCGACTACGCTTTAAAGCCTTAATCCAAGTTGAGCGA
>JAAAOM010000048.1 GCA_009908855.1 Bacteroidota bacterium | reverse complement strand
TCTTGCTGAAAACCTGTTTGTTATCTCTTAAGTTTACAGCAATGCCCTATAGGGGATTGAGGGGTGAGCGAGGGCACCCATTTTTTACATTATTACCTTAACTAAACGACATTAATTTAATATTGTAGCCTAATGACTTTAAAGCTCAATGATTGTTTTCAATTAAAATATTAAATTTGTGATATAATTGATAAAACAAGTTTTTTGGGAAGAATTTTAGCCATTGATTACGGACAAAAACGAGTAGGTATTGCCAGTACCGATATTTTACAAATCTCGGCTAACGGGTTGGAGACAGTGTCAGTTAATCAAATAATGGATTTTATTGATCAATACATACAAAAAGAGCCTGTTGAAGAAATTGTGATCGGTTATCCGGTTAAATTAAATAATAAACCCTCAGAAGCCATTCGTTACATCAATCCGTTTATTAAAAATCTGACCAATAAATATCCCGAAAAAAAAGTGGTCACTTTTGATGAACGGTTTACCTCTAAAATGGCCTTACAGGCAATGATAGATGGTGGTATGAAAAAAAATCAAAGACGAGACAAAAGTGTTGTTGACAAAATTAGTGCAACCATTATGCTACAATCGTATATGGAATATAAAAAGCATAAATTCAATTAAGGAGGAATAATGGTTTATCCTGTTTATTTGTACGGAATGCCTGTATTAAGAAAGGTAGCTCAGGATAATGATCTGAATGATCCTGATTTACCCCGGCTTATTGATGATATGTGGGAAACAATGTATCATTCAGATGGTATTGGACTGGCAGCACCACAAATTGGTAAATCAACACGTTTGTTTGTGGTGGATGCAACATTACTGAAAGAAGAGTATCCGGAGGCAGGCGATTTTAAGGAAACATTTTTAAATGCCCGAAAAGTGGAAGAAAGCGGCGATCCATGGGTATTTAACGAAGGTTGTTTAAGTCTGCCCAATTTAAGAGAAGATATTACAAGGAAATCAAAAATTCGACTTCAATACTACGACCGCGATCACAAATATCACGATAAAACCTTTGATGGTGTTATTGCACGGATTATTCAACATGAATATGATCATATAGAAGGAATTCTATTTATTGACTATTTGGCCCCATTACGTAAAAAGCTATTAAAAAGCAAGTTGAATGCTATTTCGAAAGGTAAAGTGGATATTAAATATAAGATTAAAACTTTTTCATAATTATAAATCATGTTTATTATTAGTTAATTTTCTGAGTAAGTAGTATCTTTTTACTTTATTTCCAAAATCATGAAGATGAAATTTTGAAGCTCTTCACTTTTGCGCAGTGAATGGTTAGAAGAACCAAACAATGAAAATATGAACCGATGACAATCCGTTATGCATATATAATAATTATACTGTTTTGTGCTGTTGCCGCCAACAGGATAAATGCACAGGAACTGGATGATTTGGAAAGCTTGTTGAAAGTAGAGGTTGAAAATATAGATCCTGTTTACAAACCCGTGATTTCAGTAGGGTCTGGTGTCTTATCCTATTATGGAGATATACGCAATAATTACCAAACACCTACCAGCGGTGATCTGGGATACCTGGTGAATGTTTCTGCTTATCTGGGCGACCATCGTTACCTGAGAGGGAATATTTATTTCATGCTGGGCACTTTATCGGCCAACCAACGTGCGTATGAAAATCTTAATGAGAATTTTAATTTTGCCACAACCATTAATTTATTTGGGATCAATGTCGATTACGACTTCGATCATTTCATCAGCCGCAAAAAACGAATTCATCCATATGTTTCGCTTGGTATAGAAAATATCCTGTTTAATACCAAAACCGATGCCCTCAATGCCAATGGAGAGCCATATGTTTATACTTCCGGCGGACTTATAACCACACCTTCAGGAGAATTAACCCAACGCGATTTTGAGCCCGATACAGACCTAAAATTGGAAGAAACTAATAATAACCTGTCATTGGCTGTTCCGGTAGAAGTGGGATTTGATATACAGGTAGCCGATCGGTTTATGATTCGGTTAGGTTCATCAATCCATTATTTATTAAGTGATAACATTGATCAGGTAACCGAAAAAACCCGCCCTGACCTGAATGTTAATAAAGACATCAGTGATTTTTTTACGTATACCTATTTTACGCTCAATCTCGATCTGTTTTCGGAAGATAAAACACTTACTTACGAACGGTTTTTTGTAGATGTGGATTTTGATTACGAAATGTATGGCGATGAAGATAACGATATGGTGTATGATGGCTGGGATGAATGCCTGGAAACACCTTATGGCGTTAAAGTCGATTCAACCGGTTGCCCATTGGATGATGACATGGACGGGGTACCTAATTATCAGGACAATGAGCCAGGCACTGCGCCCGGTGCATTTGTGGATGAAAATGGCGTAGCCATTGAAGACGATGAGTTGATTGCCAGACTGGACAATTCGGATGCTGTTAACCGGAACGAAGTAGCGCTATACATTCGTGACCGATCGAGTTACTCACAATACTACCGCCAGCGAAACGTTGAAATTCCGGAGAAATTTGAGTTTTTGGATTCTGATGAGGATGAATACATATCTTTCGATGAAATGCTGAATGCCATAGATATGTACTTTGATTTTGAAGCAGAGCTGGACGCTGATGATATTTATGAGCTAAACAGTTTGTTTTTTGCACAGTAGATAGGCAGGGAAATCGAGAGCCACAGCAGGAGATCAGAAGCCGAAAACCAGAGGATGGAAAACCAAATTGCAATAATTAAATCTTTGTTATCCGGGAAACTGACAAATTAATATTAAATGATTGCCCGTTAAGATATCAAATGAATTATTTGAAAAGAAAAGACATTTAAATTTCATTGATGCTGTCAAGCAATATCCTAGTGAACAGCGCTGTATAGCGCATTTCAGGAATGTAAATGAAGCCAAAGAGATTGATTGCGAAAAGTGCGGAAGTACCCATCATTATTGAAATAAAGCTCACATTGCTCATGATTGTTGTGTATACCAATACAGAACCACTTTTGAAGCGGAACCCTAATGGAAGCCTCAAAACTTTCCCTTGCAAAACTGGATTTATTAAATTTATCTTATGACCATGACTAATAAAGGTTTACCCGCAAAGGAAATACTGCGCCAGTTAGGTTATAAACGCTATGAACCAGTTTGTTTAATGTTGCACGATAATAGCGTTTTGATTAAAAAAACCCGCTTTCTGTACCAAAAAGCGGGTTATATCAATTGTTAAATTTGTAGACTAATTGTTCTCTGGTCTCAATTTTCTTACTGTTGCACCGGTGTTCCACATCTCCGAATCATGCAATTCCTTCAATTCTTCTTCCAGTTTTTCCCGATAATCATCTTTACTGTTCGAATCAATTGAAATTTGTGCTTCATTGCCGGAAGCTACACTTTTATAAAGTTCATCAAAAACCGGTGCTGTAGCATCGCGGAATTTTTTCCACCAGTCAAGCGCCCCACGCTGTGCCGTAGTTGAGCAATTGGCATACATCCAATCCATACCGTTTTCGGCTACCAGTGGCATCAGACTTTGTGTAAGCTCTTCAACTGTTTCGTTGAATGCTTCCGAAGGTGTATGACCATTTTTACGAAGCACATCATATTGGGCTGCAAAAATTCCCTGAATAGCCCCCATTAATGTGCCACGCTCACCGGTTAAATCACTATACACCTCTTTCTGGAAAGATGTCTCGAATAAATAACCGGATCCAACACCAATTCCCAGTGCAATAGCTTTATCACGAGCCTTGCCGGTAGCATCCTGATGAACAGCAAAACTGGAGTTCAATCCACGTCCTTCAAGAAACATGCGCCTTAAACTGGTTCCGGAACCTTTGGGTGCCACTAATATTACATCAACATCCTCAGGGGGGATAATACCGGTACGTTGTTTATAAGTTATGGCAAATCCATGCGAGAAATACAATGTTTTACCCTTTGTTAAGTGCTTTTTAACGGTAGGCCACAATGCTATTTGTGCAGCATCGGAAAGCAAATAACATACAATGGTTGCTTTGTCCAGTGCCTCTTCTATCTCGAAAAGGTCTTTACCCGGAACCCATCCGTCGTTTACTGCCTTATCCCATGATTTGGAGGGCTTGCGTTGACCGACAATCACATTCAAACCATTATCTTTTTGGTTTAATGATTGTCCGGGACCCTGCACCCCGTAACCTATAACGGCGATTGTTTCGTTTTTTAATGTTTCCTGGGCTTTTGAGAGCGGAAATTCTTCGCGGGTTATTACATCCTCTTCCACTCCGCCAAAATTTAGTTTTGCCATGATTTAAAAATTAATATTTAGTTGATTGATATTTCTTGTTTCAGTTCATCTGCTTCCCGCAAATAATCTGTTAGTAATTCTTTATTTAACTTAGTTATTGCAATTCTTCCGCTTCGGGTGAATTGAAGGACCCCAAAATTATTTAATTTTTCGAAAAGTCTTGAAGTTTCTTCCTTATGACCTGTTTTTTCTATAACCGTATAATCTTTGGTAACCTCAAGGATGCGTGCATTATGCTCCCGAATAGTTTTTTCAAGGTCGGTACTGTCAAGTAATTTTTCGGTCGGTACCTTGTACAAGGCAATCTCCTGATGAATTATTTCCTCCTCAGGATGATAGAATGCCTTTAACACTTCCACTTGTTTCTCGATTTGTTTAATCACCTTCTCTACCTTTTCCTGCGTTTCACGAACTACAATGGTAAATTTATGAATACCTGGTATGGACGAACCGGAAACGGTGAGACTTTCAATATTTATATGCCTGCGTGTAAATATGATCGTAATTCGGTTTAACAAACCGATATGGTTTTCTGAAAATGCTGTTATGGTGAATTCTTTTTGTTCCATGACATTGAGTTTTTTGATTTATTTACCTAGTAAAATATCGGATACCGCTGCACCCGTGGGAATCATCGGGAAAACATTATCTTCTTTTTCCACAACTACTTCAAGGAAATAGGCACCTTTATGCGCATACATTTCATCAATAGCCGTTGAAAGCTCAGGACGGTGTAACACTTTTTTCGATTTGATACCAAAACCTTCAGCAATTTTAATAAAGTCGGGGTTGGCCATTATGGTTTGTGCATATCGACTATCAAAGAATAATTCCTGCCATTGACGCACCATACCCAAAAAGCTGTTATTCAGTAAAACAATTTTTACACCAACTTCCGACTGCAAAATGGTTCCTAATTCCTGGATGGTCATTTGCAATCCGCCATCACCAACCACACAAATTACCTCACGATCAGGTTGGCCCAGTTTAGCTCCAATGGCTGCCGGTAAAGCAAAGCCCATCGTACCGAGTCCGCCGGAAGTTACATTACTACGCGATTTTACAAACCTGGCATAGCGAGAAGCGACCATCTGGTGTTGACCAACATCGGTTACAATTATGGCATCACCTCCTGTTTTTTTATTCAGGATATCAATGGTTTCAGCCATTGTAAGCCCTTCTTTCACAGGATGCATTTCACGATCGATCACTTTCTCGAATTCAATTTTATCGGCCTCTTTAAATTCATTGAACCAAGCATCATAGCTTTTTTGTTGTGCCTTGGCTGTAAGCATCGGAAGCGATTCTTTTACATTCCCCAGCACAGGTACGTGCGCATACACATTTTTATTTATCTCGGCAGGGTCCAGCTCCAGATGAATTATTTTGGCCTGTTTGGCATATTTATCCAATGCACCGGTTACGCGATCATCGAAGCGCATGCCAATTGCAATTAATACATCGCATTCATTGGTTTTGATGTTGGGGCCGTAATTTCCGTGCATGCCCAGCATACCCACATTATTCGGATGATCAGTAGGCATGGCTGATAAACCCAGTAAGGTCCATGCTGCCGGAATGCCGGTTTTTTCAAGAAAATTCAACAACTCTTGCTCGGCACTGCCAAGTATTACACCCTGTCCAACCAATGCCAGGGGTTTCTTGGCATTATTGATTAGTTCAACGGCTTCTTCAATCCTGGTTTGATCAATTTTAGGGCTTGGGAGATAGCTGCGAATATGCTTACATGGTTTATAGTAATAGTCGAACTCAGCAAACTGCGCGTTTTTGGTAATATCCAGCACCACTGGTCCCGGACGACCAGAGCGGGCAATATAAAATGCTTTGGCAAAGGCATCGGGTATTTCTTCCGGTGAAGTGATCTGGTAATTCCATTTGGTAACCGGCATGGATATACCTACTACATCGGTTTCCTGGAAGGCATCGGTTCCGAGTAAATGCGAACCCACCTGTCCTGTAACACAAACCAATGGAGTTGAGTCGATCATGGCATCGGCAATACCGGTAATTAAATTGGTTGCTCCCGGACCTGATGTGGCCATTACAACGCCCACCTTGCCTGTTACACGTGCCAGTCCCTGGGCTGCATGAATAGCGCCTTGTTCGTGTCGGGTCAAAATATGCCTCACTTCATCCTGGTATTTATGCAATGAGTCGTAAATGGGCATTATGGCCCCTCCCGGATATCCAAATACAAGGTTTACATCCTCGTTTTTAAGACAATGAATAACGGCATCAGCTCCGGTCATTTTTACTGACCGGGCTTTTTCGTTCCCGTTCAGGGAAGTTGTTGTACTTGATACTTTTATTGAATTATCCATGATACAAAGTTTTTTTATTTAGTCAACAATTCGGATAGCTCCTTTGTCGGCTGAGCTTACCGTTTTTGCATATATTTTTAAAGTGTTTGTAATTTTTCTGTCTCTTTTAATTTTTGGTTTAAAGGCCAGGTCACCTTTTGCTACCTCCTCTGCACGTCGTTTTTCAAGTTCATCTTCGGTAACCAACATATTGATGGTACGTTCCGGGATATTGATGTCAATTTCGTCACCGTCGCGTACCAGGGCGATATTGCCACCATCGGCTGCTTCGGGTGAGACATGACCAATCGATAAACCGCTGGTCCCACCTGAAAAACGTCCGTCGGTAAGGAGTGCACAAACTTTTCCAAGACCTTTTGATTTTAAATACGAGGTTGGATAAAGCATTTCCTGCATACCCGGGCCTCCTGATGGTCCTTCGTAGCGGATGATAACCACATCACCGGCTTTTACCTCATCATTTAAAATACCTTCGCAGGCTGCATCCTGGGATTCATAAACTTTGGCAGTTCCCATAAAATGAAAAATCGATTCATCTACACCTGCTGTCTTAACAACACATCCGGCCGTTGCAATGTTTCCTTTAAGAATGGCCAATCCGCCATCTTTAAAATAACAATGTTCAACATCACGTATACAGCCTTTAGCCCTGTCTTTATCGAGCTCCTTATACTGAACACCCTGCGACCCCATGCGAAGATTACGTATACCTCCCGGTGCACTTGAATAAATATCCAATGCTTCTTCAGGAGCTGCTTCATCCATAATGTCATACTTCGCAATAGCCTGTTTCAGGGTGTTGCCGTCGACTCGAAAAACAGAGGTGTCTAACACACCACCTCTTTCCAGTTCAGCCAGAATACCCAATATACCTCCGGCCCGGTTTACATCTTCTATGTGGTAATCTGAATTGGGTGCTACCTTGCATAAAACCGGCACTCGTTGCGAAATTTCATTAATGTCGTTCATTGTAAAATCAACACCTGCTTCGTGGGCAATGGCTAAAATATGGAGTACTGTATTGGTGGAACCGCCCATCGCTACATCCAATGCCATGGCATTTTCAAATGCTTTCCTGGTGGCAATGGAACGGGGGAGCACGGTCTCATCGCCCTCAAAATAATATTTCCGCGTATTTTCAACTATTTGGTTGGCGGCTTTTTCAAAAAGTTTTTTACGGTTTTTGTGGGTGGCAACAATGGTTCCGTTTCCCGGTAATGCCAGCCCTAATGCCTCGTTTAAACAGTTCATGGAGTTGGCCGTAAACATACCCGAACAGGAACCGCATGTCGGACATGCTTCCTGCTCAACCATTTGTAGCTCTTTGTCAGATACTTTGGAGTCTCCGGCCATCACCATGGCATCCACCAGGTCGTAGCTTTTTTCTCCTACTTTGCCCGCTTCCATGGGGCCCCCTGATATAAATACAGTTGGGATATTTAAACGCATGGCAGCGATGAGCATGCCTGGCGTAATTTTATCGCAATTACTGATGCAGATCATACCATCTACTTTATGACCATTAATCATATATTCCACACTGTCGGCGATCAAATCGCGAGAGGGAAGCGAATATAACATGCCATCATGCCCCATGGCAATGCCATCATCCAGGGCAATGGTATTGAATTCGGCTGCATAATATCCATGCGCTTCGATCATTTTTTTTACATCCTGTCCGATTTCATGCAGGTGGGTATGACCGGGAACAAACTGCGAAAATGAATTAACAACAGCAATAATTGGTTTACCGATTTGTTCTTCCTTCATCCCGGCGGCACGCCATAAACTCCTGGCTCCGGCCATCCGCCTTCCCTGTGTGGTTGTTGAACTTCTTAACGGATTCTGCATCATTATTAGTTTAATCGTTCATTTTATACAAATAAAAAAGCCATTCTTGCTGTAAGAATGGCTCCTGAATATATCTTTCCCCGGTACATACGCCATCCTCACTGCGGTAAAAGTACCACAACTACAAAAAGAATGACGCTGACCAGACTAAAATTCATATCATGTATTATTTGCGAACAAATATAGAAATTTAATATATAAATCAAAAGAAAATGTTCAATAATTGTCGAACTGAGGGTTTCAGTTATTAAAAAAAATAATATTTAGTAATATTTTCTGAAACTAATTTAGATTATTCATTTAATATGGTTTAAATTATTGACGTACATGCATTTTTTATTTATAAACAATCAAACAGATGCGCAGTCCAATTCGTATAATAATACAGAAGCATAGGAAAGGAGGCGGAGATGAAAAGGGTTATTACGTTTATTGTTATTTCGGCGCTTCTGCAATCAGGTATGTCGCAAAACGCTGAAGAAGTAGATCAAACACTGCGTTTTTATTACAATCAGAAATATTATTACCTGCAACAACAAATTACATTGTCGGATGAGACCGCCACCAAATTCTGGAATACCTATCTAAAATACCACCGGATATTTTTGGCGCTTGATAAAGAAAAAGTTTATGCCATTCAGCAATTGGATAGATTGGAAGGCAGACAACTCAGAAAGATGGACCGTTATATGGATAAAATTGATTTTACACGCGCTAAGGTGTTGGACAAGTTTCACAGAAAAATCAGGAGGATACTACCTGATGATGAATATGCGGAATATCTGGGATCGGAATGCTATTGCCGGAATAAATTCCGGGATTATTCTGCCCTCATCAATCAATAACTTATTCTTTGAAAAAGGCATACATGTGTTCCTGGTTGGGCAGTCGATAATTATCGCGTTGTTCATCGGTAAATTGATCCAGGTAATTCTTCTCTTTAATCACAAAACCTTCATTGGTAACCTGTTGTGGATAATCACGGCCATATAACCGTAAATGATCGTATTGCAGGAAGTGTTTTTCACGCTCTCTCCGGTCGGTAATGGTATGATCTTCATAGGTAGTTTCCCTGTTAAAATCTATCGGAACCTGCAGAATAGCGTAACCTCCTGGCTTTAAAACTCTTAAAATCTCGCGCATGGCCTTTTTGTCATCCTCCACATGTTCCAATACATGATTGCAAAATACCACATCAAAATCATTATCTGAAAACGGCATTTGTTGGACGTCCAGGTTCACATCAGCCAGCGGAGAGTCCAAATCGGCAGTAATATAATCGAGATGCCCGAGATTTTTAAATTTTTGGTGGAAACATTGCTCGGGTGCGACATGTAATACCCGTTTTGGTCTGGTGAAAAAATCGGTTTTTTGTTGTAAGAACAACCACATTAAGCGGTGTCTTTCAAGCGATAAACATTTGGGGCATAACGCATTGGGTCGGACGTTGGTATAACCATAAGGCAATAATTTGCGGAATGTATGCCGGCAAACCGGGCACTCATATTGGTTGCCTTTGTATGCAAAAGCGATAATCCGGGTGAACAAAAAACTCAACCGGATTAAAGTTTGACGGGGAAAAAGTTTCAAAATGAATGGTATAATCTTTTTCATGCTAAGGACAAATCTGAATTTTTACCGGAAACAAGAGGCTGCAAAAGTACAGTTTTTTGATAATTAATTGGGAATACTTTTATTCATTACTATTTTTAATCCTAATTATGACAATAATTTAAGCGTTTTTATATGGATACCATGCAGTCATTGCTCACACGGCGGAGTATAAGAAAATACACCTCTCAATTAATAGAAAAAGATAAGTTGAATCGTATTTTAAGGGCGGCCATGTATGCCCCTTCGGCTGTAAACAAACAGCCCTGGCATTTTATTGTAGTTGATGATGTTAGCCTAAAAAACAAAGTACGTGAATTGCACAAAAATGCCGGCATGGTAGCAGATGCACCTGTTTCTGTTGTCGTGTGTGGTGATGAGAATCAGGCTCATGACCGGGTATTTTGGACAGCCGATTGTGCTGCGGCAACCATGAATATACTACTTGCCGCTCATGCACTGGGACTTGGCGCTGTTTGGTGCGGTATTTACCCACGCGAACAACGCATGACCGGATTTGCGGAGCTATTAAACCTACCCGGCCATATTAAGCCCTATAGCATCATTCCCATCGGCTATCCTGCCGAGCAAAAAACCACAACCGAACGCTTTAATGCGAACAGAATCCATGTGAACAGCTGGTGAGCTAATGAACAAATGCAGGGACAAACGAGCGTATCAATCTAATATAATCAACCAGGACACCATAAATGCAATATAATATCCATAACCTATTCCTCTCAATAATAAAAAAGTATTGGCAAGGCATAATAGTTTATCCGGAATCAATATTTATTAATCCGGTTGCTTAGTCAATATCGGTTTTCATGTTAAATTCGTTACTTCAACAAATAAAATTTACATACAATGAGACCTTTTAAAGTACTGGGAATACAGCAAATAGCCATTGGCAACGAAGACAAAAGCAAACTACAAAAGTTTTGGGTGGATATAATGGGATTAACGCAAAAAGGATCCTTTAAAAGTGAAAAAGAAAACGTAGATGAGGATATTTTGGAAATTGGGCATGGTGCAACAGCTGTTGAGATAGATATTATGCAACCCCTGGATGCTGAAAAAAAGCCCCGGGTGCATGAACCCAAACTGAATCATATCGGGTTATGGATTGATGACCTTCAGGCGGCTGTTAAATGGCTGGAAGAGCAGGGTGTGCGTTTTACACCTGGTGGTATACGAAAAGGTGCGGCGGGATTTGATGTATGTTTTATCCATCCCAAAGGGAATGATGATTTTCCGCTTTGCAGTGAAGGTGTTTTGGTTGAATTGGTGCAAGCGCCCCGGGAAGTGATTGAGAAATTAAGTTAGTAAAAATAAAAAAGGGTAAGCTACTTACATCGCGCCGCTACAACCGCCTACCCTTGCTACCTTCCGGTCCTGGGGGAGTTCAGCAGGAGCTGGCCGTGTAAGACTTACCCAATTGCAAAAGTAGTAACATTAATGGTTTCTTCAAAAGAAATGTGAAAAATTGCATTTATTCGGTCTAAATTCGTTTTATTTGCCAAAAAAAATAGAGATATGACAGGCTCTCAACCATCCAACAAATTGCAACTAGCCATGACATACGGCGCTTATGGCGGCGTAGCCATGTTAATAATTACCTATTTATATTCATTGCGGGGTAATTTATTTGTGAGTGCCAGTGATTTTTTTTGCTACCTGGCACTGATTGTTGTTATATCAATCGGAACCAGAAAATACCGCGATAATTTGTTAGGCGGATATGCAAAATATAGCACCATCCTGGGAATGGGAACGCTCATATCCTTATTTGCGGCTATTTTGTTTATGTTCTTCAATTATGTATTGTTGAAGTACATCAATAAGGACTTGATGAATATGCTTTACACTACAATGGAAGAGGAATTCCTTCGCAGAGGATTGTCTGATGGCGAGGTGGAAACCATGACTAATATGTATAGAATGGTGCTTACACCCTTTATGTTCGGTTTTATAAGGTTGATTCAGGTCACTTTTGTCGGATTTTTATTCTCGTTGGTAATCGCCTTTTTTGTTAAGAAAGAGGGTGATCCGTTTAAACAAGATATGCAAGGCATTGAATAGAATCATGGATAAGATAGATATATCAGTTGTCATACCTGTTGTTAACGAAGAAGAATCCTTACAGGAACTTACCCAATGGATAAGTAAGGTGCTGGTTGAACAGCAATTCACGTATGAAATCATTCTTATTGATGATGGTAGTACCGATCGTTCATGGGAAGTGATCAGAAACATATCCCAGGATGATAATTCTGTGAAAGCCATTAAATTCACGCGTAATTACGGCAAAGCAGCGGGGTTATATTGTGGATTTGAAAAAGCACAGGGTGAGGTGATTATTACCATGGACGGAGACCTGCAGGATAATCCCGAAGAAATCCCGGCGCTTTACAAAATGGTTATCGATGAGGGCTATGATCTGGTATCGGGCTGGAAGAAAAAACGTTACGACCCTGTTTTTACTAAAAATATTCCGAGTAAATTTTACAACTGGACGGTACGTAAGATCAGTAAGATAAGAATTCATGACATGAATTGCGGATTGAAAGCCTATCGCCAAAAAGTTGTAAAAAGCATTGAGGTATACGGTGAAATGCACCGTTACATTCCCGTATTGGCTAAATGGGCCGGTTTTCATAAAATTGGCGAAAAGGTTGTTCAGCATCAGGAACGTAAATATGGCAAAACCAAATACGGACTCGAACGATTTATTCGGGGGCCCTTGGATTTACTATCGGTGATGTTTATTTCAAAGTTTGGCAAAAGTCCGATGCATTTTTTCGGCACCTGGGGAACATTGGTTTTTATTCTTGGATTTGCCGCTGCGCTGTATGTGGGTGTCAATAAATTATATAGGCTGAAGAACGGACTGCCTACCATTTTGGTTACACAATCGCCTTACTTTTATATTGCGCTGGTGCTTATGATTATAGGGGTTCAACTTTTCACCGCCGGATTTCTGGGCGATTTGATATCCCGAAAAGCACCCAACCGGAATGAGTACACCATTGACGAGGAAATTTAGTCTACGGTCATTAATAAAATGATATAAATTAATTCCCTGCATTGCTTACTGAATACAAGATAAATATATGATAAAACCTGCTGTTAGCGGTTGAAAAAGAATTTCGGGAAGGCTTTTCGCTCCGGGATTCGTAACATCATTATTTTTATAAACGATTGGGTAAAGCCATACGCATAACAGGTAAGCTGGATAAAACTTGCCATAACAGACATACAGGCAATATTCAATCGGCCGGATTGAGCGAGTGAATCGACAAATAACAAAAGGATGTATAACCCGATAGGAGTAAGAAACCAGGGAGTTATAAAAATACCCGAAGCGATCAGGCCGATCAGGCCAAAAACAAATATCGACGGAAAAAAATATACCAGGCTTTTGCGTTTGGGATACCATTTCATTAAAATAACCCTTACAACACCAAATTTATATACCTGCCTGCTAAACTTTGAAAAATCTATCCGCCGTTTGTGATATACATAAGCTTCCTCAATTAAGCCTACTTTAAAACCGGCATCCATAATGCGAAAACTCAAATCGGGATCTTCACCGGGATGAATATCCGAAAATCCTCCAACTTTTTCGATTACTTCTTTGCTTAGCCCCATATTAAAACTACGGGGTTGAAATTTATCAAGTTTGCTTTTTTTACCACGTACCCCACCGGTTGTTAAAAAGGAAGTCATGGCATAATTAATGGCTTTTTGCACATCCGAAAAAGAAATATGTGCATTATCAGGTCCGCCAAAGGCATCAAGCGGTCTTCCATTCAACACATTTTCCAGGTTTTTAAAATAATCGGGTGGAATGAGGCAATCGGAGTCAAACAACATTACATAATCACCGGTTGCCTTTTGCATCCCAAAATTACGGCTGTTTCCGGGGCCGCTGTTTGCTTTAAAATGGTATTTAATATCCAGCTTTTCCCGGAATTGTTTCACTACATCTTCCGATTTGTCGCCGGAACCATCTTCGATAATTAATACTTCAAAATTTTTAAACTGCTGCTCAGTAAGGCTTTGTAATAACTCATACACCTCAATGGGACGATTGTAAACAGGAATAACAATGGAATATTTTCTCATAAGAACAGTACCCGTTATTAAACGGTTTCAAAAGTAACAATTTTACAAAGTCGGGCGCCTTTCATTTTTCATCAATAAGCATTTTCATTACTTTTTTATCGACTTCAAAAGTTAGCTGGTCAATATTTTCCGGTTTTTTCTTCATCCAGCGAAAGGATTGTGTACCATCTTCATCACCCTCAAAATCGAATGGTTTTGTGGAAATTTGAAATTGAACCGGTGCGCTAAATTTTACACGGTAATATATGGCTATCAATTGTTTCACCTCAAAAAACAGGGTGCGAATGAAATAATCGGTTGTATAATAATGTGCTATCACCTCTATTTCCTGCCCAAATTCCTCCAGCGCCTCCCTTTTCAGGCAATCAAGAGTTCCTTCACCGAGCTTCATACCACCTCCCGGAAACTTGATCAGTTGTTGCTTTCGAAACATTTCATCACTGATAAGCACATCGCCACTTTCATTTTCAATAATAGCGTATACGCGTATGTTAAATTCCTGTATGGGACCTTGTTGCATGGTTCTATCCTGTGATGTTTTTATGTATATGGTTTTTTATTGATTCAATATCATCGGGCTGAAACCAGGTAATATCTGTATCTTTTTTAAACCAGGTTAACTGCCGTCGTGCATATCGTCTGGTATTTCGTTTGATTAATTCAATGGCTTTTTCTCTGGTATGATGACCTTCGAAAAAATCGAAAAACTCTTTATATCCCACTGTGTTAAGTGCATTAATGTTACGATGAGGAACAAGATTGCGGGCTTCTGTCTCAAGGCCTTCCTTTATCATTTGATCTACCCTTGCATTAATCCGGTTATATAACGTTTCACGATCGATGTTCAGGCCAATTTTTAATATGTTGAAATATCTCTTTTTACTGGGTTTTGTTAAAAGACTAGAGTATGGTTTACCGGTTATCAATGAAATTTCAATGGCTTTAAGCAATCGTTTTGCATTGTTCAGGTCCACCTTTTTGTAATATTCGGGGTCGAGAATATTTAATCTTTGTCGCAATGATTCAATGCCTTCTTTTTCAAATTCTTCGGTGAGTTGTTTTCTGAGCTCCGGATTCACATCAGGTAAATCGTCAATTCCTTTGCAAACCGTGTCGATGTACAATCCGGTGCCACCCGACATAACAATTACATCATGTTTTTTATAAAGGTTTTCTAATCTTTGTAGTACATCCTGCTCATACATACTGGCATTGTAATATTCGGTAACAGAACGTTCCTGGATGAAATGATGCGGAACCGTCTGTAGTTCTTCTGCTGAAGGTACAGCCGTACCAACAGACATTTCTCTGTAAATTTGTCTTGAATCAGCCGAAATAATTTGAGTCTCAAATGCCCTGGCCATGTGAATGGCAACATTGGTTTTACCAACCGCTGTTGGGCCAAGTATTATAATTAAATGTTTATTCTGCATTATTTCCGGGCTATCAAATAAAAAAAGCTGTCACCACAAAGGTAACAGCTTAAATTATATTTAGTAAAATGGCATTTCTACTGGTTTTGCTGACGAATTAAATTCAGTGCCGAGCCTGCTTTAAACCACTTTATCTGATTTTCGTTGTAAGAGTGATTCACTTTAACCTGTTCAACAGAACCATCCTTATGGTGTATAACAAGTGTCATTGGTTTATTCGGAGTAATCTGCGTTAACCCTGTAACATCAAATGTATCATCCTCCTGGATTTTATCATAATCATCAGGATTATCAAAAGTCAGTGCCAACATACCCTGTTTTTTCAGGTTTGTTTCGTGTATCCTGGCGAATGACTTAACCAGCACAACACGAACACCCAGGTTACGGGGTTCCATGGCGGCATGCTCACGCGATGATCCTTCGCCGTAATTATCATCACCCACTACAATCGAACCCGGTGTATTGGCTTTGTAATATCGTGCAGCATCGGGAACGGGCATATATTCACCGGTAACCTGATTTTTAACGTTGTTGGTTTCGCCATTGAATTTATTTACTGCCCCGATCAACAGATTGTTTGAAATATTATCTAAATGGCCACGGTATTTTAACCAGGGGCCGGCCATTGAAATATGATCGGTAGTGCATTTACCATCGGCTTTGATCAGCAGATTCAGGCCTTTGATGTCCTTCCCGTCCCAGGGATCAAAAGGAGTAAGTATTTGAAGACGGTCTGAATCGGGTTTTACAATAACTTCAACCTGAGAGCCATCTTTGGCCGGTGGCTGATAACCATTGTCTTCAACGGAGAATCCTTTAACCGGAAATTCAATTCCCTGTGGTTCGTTAAGTTTTACTTTTTCACCCAATTCATTTTCAAGGGTGTCGGTCATTGGGTTAAAAGCAAGCGTACCGGCAATGGCATAGGCCGTTGTTACTTCGGGAGACGCTACAAATCCGTGAGTATTGGGATTTCCGTCATTTCTTTTGGCGAAATTCCGGTTGAATGAGGTCATGATGGAATTGGGTTCTTGTTTTTCAGCCCCATGACGTTTCCATTGACCGATGCATGGCCCACAGGCATTGGCAAGCACTACCCCGCCAATGTCAGTAAATTCTTTTAACAATCCATCACGATCGGCGGTGAACCGTACCATTTCAGAGCCAGGTGTAACGGTATATTCCGATTGAACTTTTAACTTTTTCGTTTTGGCCTGTTTGGCCAGAGAAGCTGCACGTGTTAGGTCTTCATACGACGAATTGGTGCATGAACCTATAAGTCCGACAGATAATTTCTCAGGCCATCCGTTTTTCTTTACTTCTTCAGCCAGCTTTGAAACAGGTGTGGCACGGTCTGGCGTAAACGGGCCATTAACATGTGGCTCGAGGGTTGAGAGGTCTATTTCTATTAGTTGATCGAAATATTTTTCGGGGTTGGCATATATCTCCGGATCGGCCGTGAGGTATTCCTTTACCTGATCGGCTGCATCAGCCACTTCTTTGCGCTCTGTTCCCATGAGGTATTCGCGCATTTTGGCATCATAACCGAAAAGTGAGGTGGTGGCACCAATTTCAGCGCCCATATTGCATATAGTACCTTTTCCGGTACAACTGATTGATTCGGCTCCTTCTCCGAAATATTCCACGATACAACCTGTACCACCCTTTACACTTAATATTCCGGCAACCTTAAGAATGACGTCTTTGGCGGATGTCCAACCGCTCATTTTACCGGTTAGTTTCACGCCAATTAGTTTCGGAAATTTAAGTTCCCAGGGCATGCCTGCCATTACATCAACGGCATCGGCTCCACCAACACCAATGGCTACCATTCCTAATCCACCGGCATTTACCGTATGCGAGTCTGTTCCGATCATCATTCCGCCCGGAAAAGCGTAGTTCTCGATTACTACCTGATGTATAATTCCTGCCCCCGGTTTCCAGAAACCAATTCCATATTTATTGGATACCGATGATAGAAAATCAAAAACTTCTTTATTGGTCATTTTTGCCTCTGCCAGGTCGGCTTCAGCACCCACTTTGGCTTGTATTAAGTGATCGCAATGTACGGTACTGGGTACGGCGGCCTTATCTTTTCCCGATTGCATAAATTGTAACAAGGCCATTTGTGCGGTGGCATCCTGCATAGCCACTCTGTCGGGTTGAAAATTCACATAGTCAACGCCTCTTTCAAATGCTTTTACTTCATTCGGATCTGAAAGATGGGCATATAAAATCTTTTCCGCTAATGTTAACGGTCTCTGAACCAATTTTTTCGCTCTTTCTATCCGTTGTGAAAATTGGGAATAAACGGATTTAATCATGTCCAAATCAAATACCATAATATGTTTTTCTTTTAATGTATACGCAATAATTGGGCAAATATAAATTATTCCATTGGTAAATCTAAGTGCATGGTATTAATTAAAACAATTTTATAAGGATATGGATTTATTATTAATATAAATATCTTTGTTTACAGTGTATATTTTTTTGTATCTTCAGTTTAATTTGAGTTGGTATTAAGAATTTGGAAAAAACCATGAATAAAATTGTAATAGATAAAACGCCCAACACCCCATATTTTGAATTCGACCCGGATAACGGATTGATGAAAATCGAAGGCCGTTCAATACCTGAAAATCCGAACGATTTTTATGAAAAAATTTTAAACTGGGTGGATGAGTATTACAATGCACCCCAAAAAAAAACCCGGTTTGATTTAAATCTTGAATATATTAACAGCGGATCATCAAAATTTATTTTGGGGTTATTCCGTAAACTTAAAAAGTATTATGATAAGGGAAATGACCTGGTCGTAAACTGGTATTACGAGGAGGATGATGAGGCAGTATTGGGATTGGGTGAACATTATAAATCAACCATCAAACTTCCTTTTAATCTAATCGAATACATTTAATGACTAATGGTTTATTTTTCTGAATATGAACGGTATGTGAATGATTGGTTTTCCTTTTTTAAAATATTCGGCAACGACTGCCGGGATTATTAAGGCCAAAATTAAAAGTATCGGGAACAAGTAAACAAAAAGCAGGTTATGCGAAAAGAGCGGGAACAGATTATTGAAATGTGTGATTAGCAAAATATGAAAAGCATATACTTCCAATGAGTACTGACCGAGATAACCGAGAAATCCCCTTTTGGTAAAATTGAAATGTTGTTTTATCCAGGCAATTAAATAAACAAAACTGAAGAAATTAATAATCCGTATCAGTGATAAATTCTCTGTGCCAAACATTATATCAACCAATCTGTTGGATGGATCAAAATAGTGTTTGAGAAATATGCATCCTGTGGCTATACTTGCAGCCACTATTATTCGGTGGGGCTTAATGCTGAATAACAATTTATCTTGCCTTTTTAGCACGCCATTGTACATACCGGCTATGAATATTAACTGCCATTCAAAAATATTGAAACCTGAGAACTTTGTTCCTATCATCTGTTCCAGCGTACTGAACATGTTTTTAGTGAATGGGAGCTGGACGAATACCCAAACCATAAATGAAAAGGATAATACCCAAATG
Source organism: Bacteroidota bacterium (assembly GCA_009908855.1). Taxonomy (GTDB): domain Bacteria; phylum Bacteroidota; class Bacteroidia; order Bacteroidales; family JAAAOM01; genus JAAAOM01. The sequence continues at coordinate 121,733 of JAAAOM010000048.1, read as the reverse complement.
GTATTGCCTTTATGGAATTGTCTGATAATAAACGGGGCTATAATTAAAAACACTATGTATAAGGGCAATATACCAAACCATCCGGGATTATGAATCAGCATAAGATATTTAATACCGTATTCGACGGGTTGCTGAATAATTTCCGAAACCGACCGTATGGCGGTTTGTCCGAAATAAAAATGCATAATCAGCGATTCGACAATAAAAATAACACAAACAGCTATATGAAATTTATAAATGGTAAGTGCTCTTTTCCATGATTTCTTTTTAATAAAAACAGGCTGGTCGCTGTATTTTGCGTATACCAATCCATACACCAACCCGGATAAAAAGAAAAAACCATCAGCAGCGGTAAAAAAGCCATAAGTTTGGTATGTATATTCTCTTAATTCAAGTACCTTCATGTGGTCGATAGTCATTAAAACTAGCATCAGGCCACGTAATGCATCCAATATCAAATCTCTTTTCATTAGTGTAAACTTTTCCATGTATACACATATACCTGTTTTGGTTTTGACTCATTACAATTTGATTTTTAAATATGCAATCAATCTACCCCTAAGGCTGAATTAATAAGATATTGCGAATAACTACCTGTAAAGGTTTGAACAGGTTATGATGTATTAATTAATCCGGTGCGATTTAACAAAAATATGCTGTTTTGGGTTAAATATTTGTGTTTTTTATACGAAAAACCATAATGATGGTTTGAAATAGTTATATTATTTGTCGAATGAAAATGAAATGTGTTTTTCGGATATCAGATTTTTACCAAAGGCAATAAAACATACTGATTCATATAATACACACCCCTGAGCCTCCTGTTTTAAAGGCGAGAGTCTCCCTTCCCCGAATCCCAAATACTTTTGCATGGGGAATTTATGGTTTTCATTTTTTAGATTAATATTTGGTATAAGAATCCGAAACACAATGTAGATTAAACAAAAAAGGGTTGAAAATTATCTGATTTTCAACCCTTTAAAAATATATTGTATGCAATACTAATCTACGGTAGCCATGTGTTGAATTAATTTCACAACGCTGTATGAATAACCCATTTCATTGTCGTACCAGGAAACAACTTTCACAAAATTGTCGTTAAGCCCGATACCAGCACCTGCATCAAAAATGGATGTGCGTGAATCACCAATGAAATCGTTTGATACTACGGCATCTTCAGTATATCCAAGTACACCTTTTAATTCGCCTTCCGAAGCTTTTTTCATGGCGGCGCATACATCCTGGTAGGAAGCACCTTTCTCCAGGCGACAGGTTAAATCAACAACAGATACGTCAGGAGTGGGAATACGGAATGCCATACCGGTAAGTTTACCATTTAATTCAGGGATCACTTTACCAACTGCTTTAGCGGCTCCTGTGGATGACGGAATGATATTCTGTCCGGCGCCGCGACCACCTCTCCAGTCTTTTTTGGACGGGCCGTCAACTGTTTTTTGAGTGGCTGTTGTGGCATGTACGGTGGTCATTAAACCTTCTACGATACCAAAATTGTCGTGCAATACTTTAGCAATAGGTGCAAGACAGTTGGTTGTACATGATGCATTGGACACAAAGTTCATGTCTTTGGTGTATTTGTCCTGATTAACGCCCATTACAAACATGGGTGTATCATCTTTAGAAGGGGCAGACATAATTACTTTTTTCGCACCTGCCTGAATATGACCTTCGGCTTTGTCTTTGGTCAGGAATAAACCGGTTGATTCTACAACATAGTCGGCGCCAATTTCATTCCATTTCAGGTCAGCCGGGTTAGGTTCAGAAGTAACACGGATCTCATTACCATTAACTACAAGTTTACCATTTTTAATATCAATGTCACCTTTAAATAGCCCGTGTGTTGAGTCATATTTCAACATGTAAGCCATATAATCAACATCAATAAGATCGTTAATTCCAACAACCTGTACCTGATCGTTTTCAACAGCGGCACGGAATACTAAACGGCCAATGCGACCGAATCCGTTGATACCAATTTTTATTTTTGCCATAATGTGAATTATTTATTGAATTAATAAATTTCTTTAAAAGAAGTGCGAAGATAAATAATTTTATGGCATTTCTCAAAGTAAGTACAGCATAGAAAGACTCTAAATAACATTAACTTAACAAAGTAATATGGAATGCTTATTTGTCTTATCAAAAGGTTAGAAATCAACGGCTTTATCAATGGCTCCGCGGCTGCGTCTAAATTGCTGGCTGACAACTTTACCAAACCGATAGGAGAGAATAAATGAAAAATAAGCAACGCTTTTATGGGTGGCCATGATTTCGATGGGTCGGGCGAATACATCAATACCTATCCCTCCTTCCAGCGCATTTATAACGGTGTTGTCGCTTCCGAATTCAAAGCAGAAACCAAATTTGGCATGTATACCCGGCACGAATTTTAGTTGGTCAATGCCTTTAAAAAAAGAGGCCTTGTTTTCTACCTGCAAAATATCCAGATGGGTGTTTATGTCATATCTTACCAATGAATCATTGATGATATAATACACCGGTTTTATTAAACCCATGGAAAGACCACCGGTATAAAAGTAGCGAATAGAAATGCTGCCTTTATCACGTTTGGAAAATATTTCCTCCTGTAACCCAAGCCCCGTGCGCAGGCCGAAAAGAGCATTCATTTGGCCATAAACAAAATTTTGAAAAAATATATTGGTAACCTTTTTTTCCTTTGGATGCTTGATTTTAATGAAATCGATATCATAAACCGTACTTTTAAATGCATTTTGACGCCTGGCATAACGGTAATTCGCACCAAATCCGTTTGAATTTAAATGGATGGCAACGGTCGATTCGTCTTTAAAGAGAATGGTTTCCTGGTCATCAATTTCGCCCTGACCATAGAGTATAACCGGTAAACCGGCCAGCAGAAGAAGAATATAGCGTTTTTTTGACATAAAAAAAGTGGTATACCTTACTAAGATACCACTAATTTAAACATTTAAATTTTTTATGTTTCCAGCCTGTAGGACTTTCCGTATATTTTAACAAAGTAGCTTACTTGTGTTCTGTTTTTTGCTTTCAGCATTGAATCAGAACGCCTACTGACCAACTTCAAAAAAATAGGTAGTTTATTAAATTAACTACGAATTTTGTTCAGTATTGTTGTCATCAGCCTGAGTATATGCCGGACATACATACTTGTTGCATGAAACCAACATAAAGGCAGAGACCGCAAGAATAACTACAATTTTAACCAACTTTTTCATACGAGCATCTTTTTAAATTATGTGTTGTGTATCTAAGGTTACGTTACATACCGACGCTTGTTTCAAGAAACGGGTAAACCATCCGATTATTTTGATAAACTTATTTAAAGTCGTGGTAAAAAACATCCCGTTCATGTTTCAAACTTTAGCAGAATTGTTTATATAACTTCGCTAAATACATAACTAAATTACAAAGTAATTATTTTTTTTGCAATCACAAAGTGCTTGCACTCAGAAAAAAATAAAAAAATGAACGACGACGAATCAAAAAAAGGCGCATTGCACGTGAACCAAGGCATTAAGCATCCTGAGAGCATTAATAAAAATGCCATTGCCAATTTCAAAGGAAAACGAAAAAAGTTATCGGTGAATGATTATGTAGAAGGCATCATAAAAGGTAATCATACTGTTTTAAGTCAGGCGATTACACTTATTGAAAGTATTCATCCTGATCATTACAACCTGGCACAGGAAATTATTGAAAAGTGTCTTCCTCATTGCGGACATTCTGTACGTGTGGGAATTACAGGAGTACCCGGAGTTGGCAAAAGCACTTTTATTGAAGCATTGGGGAATAATATAACGAGCCAACAAGCTAATAAACTGGCCGTGCTGGCAGTTGATCCCAGCAGTGAAAAAACAAAAGGCAGTATACTGGGGGATAAAACCCGCATGGAAAAGCTGTCGGGTAATCCGCATGTTTTTATCAGGCCTTCACCATCGGCCGGATCATTAGGAGGTGTTGCACGAAAAACAAGGGAGACTATTTTGCTATGTGAATCGGCAGGGTATAACACTATTTTCGTAGAAACGGTTGGTGTCGGGCAATCTGAAACAATGGTACATTCGATGGTCGACTTTTTTCTGTTGCTTTTATTGGCTGGTGCAGGGGATGAGCTGCAGGGCATTAAACGCGGAATAATGGAAATGGCCGATCTGATTGCCATCACAAAAAGTGATAAGGGCAATCAGGAGAAAGCATTAATGGCACGACAGGAATATGAAAATGCCTTGCATTTATTTCCTCCTGCCAAATCGGGGTGGATACCGAAAGTTTTAACTTGTTCTGCTGTACAAAATGAAGGTATTGATCTTATCTGGCAAGGGATTATGGAATACATCCAATTTGTACAGGACAATGGTTATTTCGATCGTAAAAGAAGTGAACAGGCGAAATTCTGGATGTATGAAACCATACACAACACATTACGGGAGCGGTTTTATGCACATCCTGAAATTGCCGGTGAGATAGCAAAGGCAGAAAAGGATGTATTAGACGGTAAACAAACATCATTTTTGGCCGCTAAAAAGTTATTGAACACTTATTTTGGCAAAAAAGATTGAATGCTGGTTAACGCATATCTGTTTTCTTAGATATATTGAAATACAAAAAATCGATTTGCTAAAATTTGGTTAATTCTAAACAACACGTTGACGAATTACTTCGTACATCAAAATACCCGCGGCCACGGATACATTCAATGAATTGATTTCTCCAAAAACAGGGATGGAAACCTGTTGGTCTATCAGCTTTAATAGACCGGTTGATATTCCTTCATCTTCACTTCCCAAAACCAGGGCCGTTGGGACTGATAAATCGGCTTTTGGGTAATTCACATTCCCTTTTTCAGTTACAGCTATCAGTTGAATACCCGATTGAACAAGATATTCACAAGTATTGGCGAGACTTTGACTCCGGCAAACGTTTAGGTTATGAAGGGCACCTGCTGAGGTTTTTATCGCATCGGCATTTATTTGCGCTGTTTTTCGGGTTGGAATAACCAGGGCATGAACACCTGCACATTCAGCTGTACGGGCAATGGCACCAAGATTTCTAACATCGGTAATACCATCGAGAATGATCAAAAAGGGATTTTCACCTTTTTCATAGATCATAGGGATAACCGACTCCAGCTGCTGATATTCAATGGGAGATACATAAGCCAGTATACCCTGGTGATTTTTACGGGTAATGGAATTTATCTTTTCCTCGGGCACAAACTGATGCGGTAATTCCCTGGCACGAATCAATTGTATGAGTTCGCCATACAACTCACCTTTCAGGCCTTTTTTAATAAGGATTTTCTCGATTTCCTTATGTTGTCCAATGGCTTCCAAAACAGCCCTGATACCGAATATAAAATCTTTTTTGCCTGAACGTGGTGGATACATATTGATTGTTTAATTACTGATTTTAAAAATATCTCCTTTTTGCCATGCCTGAAGGGCATCCTTCCATGCGGCGGTTTCACTTTCCGATCTGGATAATCGATATTCATTCATGCTAAATGGCGATTCGTGGTAAGTGAAAAAATAACTGAACGGGTCCTGTGAATTTTCAGGAAAATAAATCCATTCCTCCTTATCAGCTGTTTTGTAAATAGCCTCGGGCGGACCATAAATAATATAAACCATACCCCGGTCGGTTTTCCAGCCTTCTCGTGTACTTGTGAAGTAATAGTTGGAAAAATAAACCCGGTTGTAATAGATGCGTATTAATTCCCTGGCCCGTTCAATGTTTTCAGCCTTACTGAGCCAGAAATTATCAATGGCCAATTTAACATTTTTATGTTGAGTGATATTCTGATACTCAAAATTATTGGTTAGATATTGAATGGGTGGAATCATTTCTTCCGGACGTTTTACCAGGGGATAAAACTCACCAAAATTCAAAATCGTCAATCCTTCGGACTGACTGGTGTCAATCCGGATATGATACAATCCCAAATCGGGAATCATATATGGTATTTTTTCGGTATAAGGCCATTTCCAGGTTGAGTCAGGCTTATTTTTAAAAACAGGTGTTGCCGATGAGATTTTAGGCAATGGTGCGTCATAATTATAATAACTAACATAAATGCTGTCCGGGTTATCATGGGCATATTTTAACCTGAACAGGTTGTTGCCGACTACATAAGGTGATGTTAACAGGTAGTTGTCATGCTGCTGAAAAACCTGGAAATTTTGTTGCGAGTATTTGTTTCTTTTATCGAGTCGGTAGTAGTTGGTTATGCTAAATTTTCTGTTTAGGTCGGTAATAACTACTTTAACATGATACTGGTTGCCAGTTTTGGCCTTGAGTGGAATTTGGGCATAAAATCGGTCTTTCATCTTATTCCTGTCAAACGTGTAAACAACTGATGCGGTATCGGGTTCAGTATAATCTTCTGTTACACCTGACAACCAGGTAATTTTGTATTCAACTTTTACCCTGGCTAAAAATTGAAGGTCTTCATTGGCTTCATTGTATAAAAACTCAACAGGAAAAAGTTTAACAATCAAATCAGAAAGTTCTTCGGTATCATGGAAGAAATCGACCCTGGGGTGTAAATAGGTCCGGCCGGGATTATATATGCGCGACATATTCCTGATCTCCACAAGCTTTTTAGAGGTGTTGCAGGTGAATAACAGCAATACACTGATAAGGAGGAAAATATATTTAATAAGCTTATTCAATAGATGATCCCTTTTTAATTTCGAGTTCATTCAGGATTTCTGTATATTTCTCCCAGGAATTATAGAATTCTTCCAACTCCTTTTTTTTCGCATTATATTGCTGATAAAACTTATCCTGATCTTCCAAGGCATTTAATTTTTCGGGACGGGCCATAATGGCTTCATATTCTTGGATTGATTTTTCGGTATTCTCAATCTTTTCTTCCGTTTCACGTACTTTATTTGCTGCTTTCCGAATGTCTCGTTCCAGTGCCCTGCGCTCCTCATAATCCAGGTTTGAAGGTTGTTTTGCTTCTGCAACCTGTTTTTTTCCGGATTTGTGTTGAGCTTTCTCCAGGTCTTTCAGATGTTCAAGTTTTTTGCGTTCCAGGAAGTTTTTGATATCACCAATGTTTTCATGTATTTTATGATTTTTGAATTCGTACACTTTTGAAGTCAGTCCTTGCAGAAAATCCCTGTCGTGCGATACGATTATCAGCGAGCCGTTGTAATTCTGCAGGGCTTGCTTCAGTATGTCTTTCGACCGCATATCCAGATGGTTGGTGGGCTCATCGAGCACCAGAAAATTATAAGGCTCCAGCATTAAGGATGCCATGGCCAGTCGCGATTTTTCTCCACCCGAGAGTACTTTTACCTTTTTGTCTACATCTTCACCACTGAACAGAAACGCGCCCAGTATGTCTCTGATCCGGGTTCGGACATCGCCCACGGCAATTTTATCGATGGTTTCAAAAACCGTGTTATTTTCATTCAGCCGTTCATCCTGGTTTTGGGCAAAATAGCCCAGGTTTACGTTATGTCCGGGGATACTTTCTCCGCCGGTATGTTCGGTTTCTCCTGTTATAATTTTTGATAGCGTGGATTTTCCTTCACCGTTCTTACCTACAAAAGCGATTTTCTCACCACGCTCAATCACAAAATCAATGGCATCGAGTACCAGCTTATCGCCATACTTTTTGGTCAGGTTTTTGGCTTTGTACACTTCACGGCCTGATCGCGGTGCATCGGGGAAACGGATATTGATACTTGCTTTATCTTCTTCCTCTACTTCAACCACATCCATTTTCTCCAATTGCTTGATGCGCGATTGAACCTGAACGGCTTTGGTGGCCTTGTAACGAAAACGGTCAATAAATTCCCGGGTATCTTCTATTTTCTTTTGCTGGTTTTTATAGGTGGCCAATTGATTCTCGCGTTGAATCTTTCTTTCTTCAACGTATTTAGAATAAGGAACATTAAAATCGTAGATTTTACCCAGGGATATTTCCACAGTTCGATTGGTAATGGCATCCAGGAATGCACGATCATGAGATATCAGTACAACGGCGCCCGGATAGTTTTTTAAAAAATCTTCCAGCCACTGGATCGATTCAATATCCAAATGATTGGTAGGCTCATCGAGCAGCAATACATTGGGATGCCTGAGCAGTACTTTGGCCAGTTCAATGCGCATTCGCCAACCACCACTGAATGTTGATGTGGGCTTGTTAAAATCATTCTGCTGAAAACCCAGTCCTTTAAGGGTTTGCTCTATCTTTTCGCTTCTTTTACCGCCATCAACAATATGCAGATGGTCTGATTTTTCGGCCAGCCGATCACATAATGCCAGGTATTCTTCTGATTCATAATCGGTACGTTCGGTTATTTGTTGATTCAGATTGGCAATCTCATTTTCAAGGTGTATAACTTCATCAAATGCCTTTGAGGCTTCGTCATACAGGTTGTGTTCATCCCTGAGTTTCATTTCCTGGGGAAGATATCCCAATGTTATTCCTTCGGGTTGGGTCACCTGGCCCTCATCAGACTTTTGTAGTCCATATAAAACTTTTAAAAGGGTTGTTTTTCCGGCTCCGTTTTTACCCACCAGGCCTATTCTGTCTTTCGGATTAATTAATAGTGAGATTTCCGAAAAAAGCGGAACCCCTCCAAACCGTATCGTTAATTTGTCAATGGAAATCATATATCTGTCATCTTACGTGTTCAAAGATAATCGGAATTGCAGAAATTATAAAGGGATTAATATTTTAGCGTGTTGCTGCTATTAACAGGTCTATTGACAATAATTGATTTAGATTGCTTCAGCAAGTGGGCATTTTACCTGAAAAATGGTTTTGGTAAATCAGGTATTACCGAATATGCGCCGTATGAAAGTCTCAAACGAAAAGCTACGGCTGTTCACCTCATGGGCATGAACGGTACAATCGACAGCATCGCATTTCAATAAAAACGAAAATATAAACGGGTCATCTTCCGAAAATCCCATACGACCAAAGCGGAGGTCATTAAAAATCAGGCTGTCTCCTTTGGTTTTGGTGACTGAATAATACCCTTTTGAAAAAGTTTTTAGTTTCTGTATCGCATCATATTCCCTATAAGGCTTTATGAGTGAATCATTTCTGAGAATATATTGATACTGAACAGGACGATTATCATCAAAAATAGAATACAACCCCATATAATATCCACTTTCAACTTCGGCGATGCCCATCCAGAGGAAATTTGTCAGCGGTAGCGGAGATGTACGCATCCTGCTGAAATCAATTTGTTGGGTGTGAAAACTGTTTTTAAAGTGATTGTGGATGATGGCTTTATGAATAAATGTTAGTATAAGATAAGCTGAACTGATTGACAGCGCCCAGATAACCAGTTTCCGTCGTGTTTTGGATTGGCGACTGAAGAACATCAACGATATGAGTAACACCAAAAATGGGAGGGTGTAAAAGACATCAATAATGGATACGCTATTAATCTCAATACGCAGATTGGAAAAGGGTTCAAAAAAGCCGGTACCGTAACCGGTTAACATATCCAGCAACGGATGGGTGACCAATACAAGAAACGACATGAACCACCATTGTTTGTAAGAGACAGGTTGCGCAGGCGGTATTTTATTTAGAATGAATGCAAGCAATGGTGCTAATAACAAAGAAAAAAATAATGAATGTGAAAATCCACGATGCATGAGTAATGCATTTTCCTCGGTGTATAAATTAGAGAAAAAAACATCAAAATCGGGGATAGAGCCGATAATTGCACCGATTAGCAAGGCTTTGTTGCCTATATTGCGGCCAATTACAGCTTCGGCCACCCCGGCACCCAATACCGCTTGTGTAAGTGAATCCATTTAAACTTTTATTTACCTGTAAACAGGTATACTGAATGGAATGTTTAGTGTCAAAATTACTATATCCAAATAAATGTCGTTTAGCTAAGGCTCATTTTATAATTAGCCTTCCCTCGCGCACCCCTGAATCCCCTGAAGTCGAAGGCCTGCGCGCTGATCCCTTTAGGGAACTAAGCGAAGCGATCTCATGAACCGCCAATTGGCGGTGAATAACAAAAGGGTGTGTGTGGGCAAATTCTGTTAACTAAACGGCATTGATTTGCGATTCGTGATTTTCGATTGAAGAAGTATGAAGATATAATCTTACATCTTTAGGCATTGCCTTGTTCATTGCCCCGCAAGGGTAATTGCTTATATTTGCCGAAATTTTGGCAACATGGGAAAAAGAAAGCTGCCCAGGATTGATAATCTGGTAATCACGGATATGGCCAGCGAGGGTAAATCACTGGGCAAACATGAGGGGAAGGTGATATTTGTACCATTGACGGCTCCGGGAGATGTGCTTGATGTGCAGGTAATCAGGAAACGCAAAAAATATCTGGAAGCTGTACCGATAGCATACAAACAGAAATCAATGTTGCGAACCGAGCCGTTTTGCCAACATTTTGGGGTTTGCGGTGGTTGTAAATGGCAGCATTTGCCTTATGCTGAGCAATTAAAATTTAAGGAACAACAGGTGCTGGATCATCTTGTCCGTATTGGTAAATGTGATATTTCCCGCACTGACCCGATCATTGGTGCAGATGAGAATACATATTACCGAAATAAACTTGAATTTACATTTTCGGACAGTCGTTGGCTGAGCGATGAGGAAATAAACAGTGGTAAAGAATTTCAGGACCGAAGGGCACTGGGTTTTCATGTGCCCGGGATGTTCGATCGCATTGTTGATATTGACAAATGTTACTTACAAAGTGATCCTTCCAATGAGATACGTAACGAAATTAAATCGTTCGCATACCAGAATGGATATACATTTTTCAATCATAAGGAACAAACCGGCTTATTACGTAATTTGATTATACGTAATACCGGTACGGGCCAGCTTATGGTGATTGTGGTATTTTATGAAGATTTACCTGCACAGCGTGAGAAATTGATGCAGTTTATTGCTTCCCGTTTTTCACAAATCAATTCGTTGTTATACATTATCAACCAAAAGGCAAATGATACAATTCCGGATCAGGATGTTCATATTTTTAAAGGTGCTGATTGTATTTATGAACAATTGGAAGAATTAACATTTAAAATTGGCCCAAAATCATTTTTTCAGACCAACAGCCGACAGGCACTGCAATTGTATTCCAAAACACTTGAATTGGCTGATCTTTCTCAAAATGATACGGTATACGATTTATATACCGGTACGGGTTCTATTGCACTGTTTATGGCCAGGCACTGTAAAAAAATAATAGGGATTGAATATGTTCCTGAAGCTATTGATGATGCCCGTGAAAATGCTGAGATCAACAGTATCGCCAATGCTTCATTTTTTTCAGGGGATATGAAGGAGGTGCTGAATAATGAATTTCTCAACGCTCACGGCAAACCGCAAGTTATTATTACAGACCCGCCACGTGCAGGAATGCATAAAGATGTGTTGGAAGTTATAAAAGTAGCATCGCCGGATAGAATTGTTTATGTGAGTTGCAATTCGGCAACACAGGCCCGCGATATAGAGCTTTTATCTGAAATGTATGAAGTAACCCGGGTTCAGCCGGTTGACATGTTCCCGCATACCCATCACGTCGAAAATATTGTCCTTTTGAAAAAGAGATAATTTTTTTCTATATTAGAATACATGTTAATCAGGTAATTAGGACTGGATTATTTGGATTGCATCTAAATAGTATTATTATAAATCTTGTTTTCAAAATGTGTGGGTTTTATGAATAATATACATGAGTTTATTTTTATTTTGAGCTTTTTGATTTTTTTTATGTTGAGTATATACTTCATTCAACCTTTAAGAGTTCACAGAAAACGAAAAGTATCGACCATTTCATTAAAAGTTAGCTACTTACTTTATCAGTTCATGTTTTTGGTATTTTTATATTTTCTCATATTTTCCGAGAAACCTACACAATCAAATTTCATTAGTTATACCCAAACCTATTTAAATCCGTATTTCATTTTGTTTTTGCTGGCTGCCATTGTACCCAACATAACGATTATGATCCGAAGAAAAATTAAGCATAAACGAACGGAATACAATACAACTGTTACCCTGACCAATGTATTATTTTTTCTTTACCTGCTCGTGCTTATTGTAGTAAAGGAATATACCCGTTTTTAAGGATAAATCCATTGCAAGGCCTTTTCTACCTTATGTGGCATGGGTGAAGCACCATCGATCCAATGTATATGGTCTCCCTGTCGTTCCATTTTCCGAAACCAGGTCATCTGACGTTTGGCAAACTGATGAATGGCAATATTCAGTTTCTGAACCATGTCATCGTAAGATAATTTATTGGTTAAATAATGGGTAACGTATTTGTATTCAAGACCGTAAAAAATCAGGTCATCCGGCGCAACCCCATCATCCAGAAGTTTTTCCACTTCTTTTATCATCCCATTGTTCAGTCGGTTATACAATCGGTTGGTTATGCGCTCACGGCGTGTATTCCGATCGAACTTTATACCAATATATAAGGGGTTAATGGTTGGTAATTTCTTTTTCTTATCCGAATTGTTATATTGGTACATAACAATTTCGATGGCACGGATGAGCCTTTTACGTGTGTCGGTATCACTCGTATTATGCAATGTGCGGTATGATTTTAGAATTTCAGTAAGTTCCTCATCTGTCTTTTTGTCCAGCTCTTCCCTTAATTCATGGTTTAGAGGCACAGCTATGAGTTCATAATTTTTGGTTACCGCCTCGATGTACATACCCGTGCCACCACATAAAACAGGGAAACGATTATTGGAACGAATGAGATCATAAGCTTTCAAAAAATCCTGCTGAAATTCATATACATTGTATTTATAACCGGGATTGGCAATATCAATGAGATGATAGGGAATTTTCGTTTCATGGACAATATAATCCTCATAATCCTTTCCTGTTCCAACATTCATTTTCTTATAGAGTTGTCTGGAATCGGCAGAAATAATCTCCCCCTCAATTTCATAAGCCAGGTGAGCAGCGAAAGCAGTTTTGCCTGAGGCAGTAGGTCCCAGGATGACAATCAGGTTATAGGGTGATGGATTCATGAAAAACAAATGTATTGTAAAGTTGAATATAAAGAAAATATCCCATTATCTTTGCATGGTTTTGACCGAAAGGGTAAATCTAAATATGAGCGACAGCGGAATTAACATAAAAAATAAGCGCGCTTCATTCGATTATGAATGGATCGAAAAGTATGAAGCAGGCATTAAACTATACGGCACTGAAATTAAGTCGATTCGAGGGGGAAAAGCCAGCCTGGTTGATACTTTTTGCCGTTTTCACGACCATGAATTGTATGTGGAGAACATGCATATCTCTGAATATGAATTTGGCACCTACTTAAACCATGAACCCAAGCGATCGAGAAAGCTATTGCTTAAAAAGCAGGAATTAAAAAAACTCGAAAAAAAAGTCAGGGAAAAAGGCCACACCATAATTGCCACCCGGCTATACATTAATGCCCGGAACCTGGCCAAAGTACAAATTGCACTGGCAAGGGGTAAGAAAGAATATGACAAGCGCGAAGACATTAAGAAGAAAGACCTGAAAAGAGAGCATGACAGGTTGCGAAAGATTTAATTACTTTAATTTACCATTCCACACAAAATAATCCTTTGGCCAGTTGGGGTTTTCTTCCGGAATTTTATTAAAAATTCCATAAACGGCTGAACCACTCCCTGTCATAGAGGCATAAACCGCACCCATGTCATACAATTTGTTTTTAATCTCCTGAATTACCGGATATTTTTCCGCTATCGATCCTTCAAAATCATTTTTCAGCATATCTTTCCAGTCCATGAATGATCCTTCAATGGTTTCTTTTAAATCATGGGCGGGTTTATTGGGTATAATGTTACTATAAGCTTCTTTGGTGGAGACATGAATATTGGGGTACACCACAATAACCGACAGCCATGACAAACCCATAAGTACGGGTTCTAATACATCGCCACGTTGGGTGGCCAGGGCAGGATTGTTATCAATAAAAAATGCACAGTCGCTGCCCAACGCAGCCGCCATATCTTTTAATTCGCTATTCGATAATTTCAATGCGAAATAATCGTTCAGGCCCTTTAGCATAAAAGCAGCATCGGCTGATCCTCCCCCGAGGCCTGCGCCTATGGGAATTATTTTACGAAGATGAATATCCAACCCCGGCAAATCTTTTTTTTGTCTGATTAGCTTGTATGCCTGAATGCATAAATTATTTTCAGACGGAGCGTCAATTTCAATTCCGGAAGAATTAAAATTTATTTGGCCTGTTTTATTCGGGATAAATTCAAGTATATCACACAATTCTACCGGATAAAAAACTGACTCTATATTGTGAAAACCATCCCTCCTTTTTTCGGTGATATACAACCCAAGATTTATTTTGGCATTCGGAAATAATATCATGTTTTTGGTTTCAAATTTAATGGATCGCGGATTATTTGGGGTAAAAATGTTAATTAATTCAATGCACTAATGGATTTCCATGTGTATAAACAATGGAATCCCTGGTCGAAAAAAGAACCCGGTTCTTCACATGAAATCACCGGAATACCCGGTAATGCAGGCCATAAATGGGTTTGGGAAGGTGATACCATTGGCAAGGGGTCTCTGGAGATCAAAAATTATGAACGTCCTGTTCTTATAGAGAACGAATTAACTTTCATCGAGCCCAACCCAATGGAAGCACGGGATATCTGGAAGTTAGAGGATGTACAAAATGGCACCAAAGTAACCTGGATCAATGAAAGTGAATTAAATTATCCGGTTGGCAGATTTTTTGGGTTATTTTTGGACAAAATGCTGGCCCCGGATTTTGAACAGGGGCTGAAAGATTTTAAATCATTACTGGAGAACAAAACATAGAAGAACAAAATGATAAAAGGAGGTTTCGAATAAGTTTATTCGTAACCCTCCTGATTTTATTCGCTATGTGGTATGTAAAGCTGGTTGAGGTAGCTTTACCTGCCGATTTTTCAGATTGGGGTGTTTTCCCGCGCAAAATATCGGGTTTAAAAGGAATAATTTTCACTCCGTTTATTCATTCAGGTTTCAAACATTTAATAAACAACTCAGTACCCCTTTTTTCACTAACCCTGGCATTGCTCTATTTCTATAAGCGTATTGCTTATCCGCTCTTGTTAATTTTTTGGTTGGGCACAGATATTCTCGTATGGGCCTTTGCAAGGAATTCCTATCACATTGGAGCGAGCGGGATTGTTTATGCGCTCGCATCATTTATTTTCTTTAGTGGTATTTTCCGACGAAATATTAATTTAATGGCCTTATCGCTATTGGTTTCCTTTTTGTATGGCAGTATGGTTTGGGGGATATTCCCCATACGCGAAGGCATGTCGTGGGAATCGCATTTATTTGGCGGTCTTATCGGGTTGTTTTGTGCATATATTTTCAGGCATTATGGACCATCATCTCAGCGACCATCCTGGTTATATGAGGATGAGGAGGAAGAAGAAGGGGAAAATTCTGAAGACAACGATGCCGAGGATATACCCTGGAAAATCAATAAAAACAACAGCAATTATACGTAATACCATACGACATAACCATCAAACCATTACCTTCGTAAACTTGTTAAAAGAATGAGGAGGTATTCGTCATGTTATTACAGATACATCCTGAGACACCTCAGGAAAGGTTACTAAACCAGGTTATTGACACACTTAAAAGTGGAGGGGTAATAATTTTTCCGACCGATACAGTTTACGCTTTGGGATGCGATTTATATCAGCAAAAAGCGGCTGAAAAAGTGGCGTGGTTAAAAGGGGTGAAATTGGAAAAGGCTGATTTTTCTATAATTTGTAACGACTTTAGCACATTGTCGGAATATGCACGACCAGTTAGCAACCCTGTTTTTAAACTTATGAAACAATATTTGCCGGGCCCATATACATTTATCCTTGAAGCGAATAACAAAGTACCACGCTTGTTTAAATCGAAAAAAAGAACAATAGGTATTCGAATACCTGATAACAATATTGCAACTTCTATTGTAGAAATGTTGGGCCACCCCATCCTTACAACCTCTATTCGGGACGATGATGATATGCTTGAATATACAACCGACCCGGAATTGATTTATGAAAAATATGAAAATCAGGTTGAAATTGTGATCAACGGCGGATTTGGCGGTAATCAACCTTCAACTGTGGTGGATTGTACAGGTGATGAAGTGTTGATCGTGAGGCAAGGAGTAGGCGAGATTGAGTAACTATTTAAATGTTTCCTTAGTTAAATATTCTTTTTAATTCCTGCAATGAATATATCTCAAAAGTTGGGCTAAAACCGTCCATCAATGCATTTTTTTCAGGGTTAAAATAAACCTGGTCCAAACCAAATCGTTGGGCACCCAAAATATCAACCTCCCAATCATCACCTATCATAATACTCGATTTCTTTACGGCATTGGTTGAACTTAAGGCGAATTCAAATATATCCGAATGGGGTTTTTGTTTTTCTACATCATCGGATGTAATTATACCGGTAAAATATTGAAGCAAATTACAGGATTTTAATTTTTGCACCTGCACCGTCTTAAAGCCGTTGGTAATCACGTGTAATTTATAATTTTTCAGCGACAGATAGTTAAGCGATTCGGCAGCATAGGGCACAAGATTGGTTTTGTTTGGCGTAATGTCCAGGTAGCGGCCACCTATTTCACTGGCCAGAAGGGTATTGTTAATACCGAAATCTTTCAGGGTTTTATGAAATCGTTCGGTTCGCAGAAACTCTTTTTTTATAAGCCCATTTCTGAATGAGGACCACAACCGATCGTTGTGTAAATGATATTTCTCGATAAATGCATAAATATCCGGTATTTGGTCATGCAGTGAAAATTCTTCAAAAATATCGAAAAAGGCTTCGCGGGCATTCGATTCAAAGTCCCACAGTGTGCGGTCCAGATCAAAAAATATGTGTTTATATCGCTTCATTTAACTTTTTTCGTCAATATTTAAGGATTATACCCTGAGTTATTCAGAATTTTTTGATAATTGCTTTCTTGCATCAAGTCCTGCAGCGTCAGTTCTTTATTGTTACTCATATAGCTTTTAATAATTTCCCGTCCTAACCAAACAACAGCCTTTCCGGGTGATTCTTGCGAAAAATCCTTTGTGAAAGGCCCTTCACCGACAAATTTTCGTATCATGAATTTATCATTATTAAATAACAGCTTATTTTCAATCAGGTAAGTCCACATGGTTTTTTCGTTATTCACACAGAACTTTAATTGTTCAGCTGTGAAATTAAATAGCAGGGTATCATGTATGGCAGGCATGAGTTTTTCCATACCATATACTATTTGGCCTTCATAAATAATATTATTGATCAGGTTGTTTGTTGAATCGACATAAGGAAATTCAGTAACCAGCCATGCCTGAACACAATCGGGATTAATATTTTCAGGCCTCATGCGTCTTCTTTGGTATTCAGGAAAAGGCGGGTCCATACGTAAATAAAACTCCTCGTATGCACCCAGGTATTTATCTAACCCTATGCCAATGAGACTATCAGCGGTAACAATGGATTGATTGAATCCGCCAATAAAGGTATAAAACCTGGGAACTGGTTTTTGCGGGAAATAATACCTGAAATATTGAAAGGCATTATTAAGGTCTTTTTCCAACCAATTGAGATTCGGAAATTTCTCCTGTACTTTTTTATAAGTCTGATACACAAAATAATCGGTTAAAAACTGTTGCAGAAAATCAGGAAATGCCGGATTCTCAGGAGCCCCCAGACTTACGATACGATGACTGTAAAGCGGTAAAAAATCGGGGTATTGCTGAATTAATTGATCAATCTCTTCATTTAATTTGTCTAACGTTACATTAAAAATATCCTTATCAAACCGGTTGATAGTAGTATTTACTGTAATATTCTCAACATCAGGTGTCCGGTCGCCACATTTTATTAACAATAATGCAATTACCAGCAGTGTTAGAAGTCTTTTGAACGTCATATATTTTTTTTTGCGAAAGTAATAGTAAAAAGTGCTATTGTGAAAAGAATTTAACTAATAACCTGAAATTATTGCTTCAAAAGGCTAAATTAGCATTCAACAAAAAAATCTTACTTTTGTAGCCGGTTACATGTTAGTCAAATTTGAACATTTAGAGTCGTAATTTCATATTCACTTTTCAATATGCCATTTTGAAAGGAATTACAGTATTTTATTAATGCAGGCCAGACATGCACCGGCGCCACAGTTAACATTTAAACATGCCCCTGATAATCATTTCTTTCTTATTGATATTTAGCTCTGCTGTCAGGGCACAGGATTTTAGCTATAAAATTCAGGCGGGAACCGCTGTTAGCTGGATGACCACCAACGATCTTGATTTCGATCAACAATTTGGTTTGGGACAGTTTTTTATACAGGTTGACGGTAGTTATTACTTCGATGATCATTACCTAATGAGCATTGGAATTGAGTACAGCCGTTTAAATAGTATACTTAAGCAATCGGTCGATACATTTGTAATAGACAACCAGGTATTTAGAAATGTTAACAGCCCTTACGTGCAATACCGTGGCGATCTGATAAGCATTCCGGTCGAACTGGGTTTTCAGAACAAAAGAGACCGGTATGCAACGTTTTATCCTTATGCAGGATTAGGAATAATAAATCATTTTTTACTCAACAGTACCGTGCAATACAAAGAGAAGCATACAGAATCGGATTACGCACATAATCCCGGATTATACAGTATTTCCTATAGCTTTTTCGCCGGTTTTAAATGGAATTTTGCAGATCAATCTATATGTATGGCACGTATTCGATACCAGGAAGGTATTCTGCCTGTCTCACAAAATCCGAAAGCCCAACTCAAAAACATCGGAATTTTTATAGGTTATGAGTATAAATTAGAATAGATAATATTTAGATTGCCTATTCCGAATATTTTCCGAATACCTCTCAAACAAAGGGTAAGCTCCTATATTTAACTTGGGAAAAATTTATACCTTTATGCCTTATTCATAGAGCATAAGATTAAATTATGGAACTGAATTGTGAGCATTGCATCGATCATCAAAAGTCAATTTTTAATAATCTAAGCAGGGAAGAAAAACAAATACTACAGGAAAATTATCAGTGCCGTTTTTACGGCAAAGGCGATATTATTTTCAGGGAAGGCGACCGTCCGATGGGACTGCTGTCCCTGGCCAGCGGTATGGTTAAAGTTTTTAAAACCGGCGTTGGCGGACGCGAACAAATTGTAAGGATGGCAAAACCAGTGGGTTTTATCGGATATCGTGCATTATTTGCTGAAGAAAATCATACCACTACGGCTGTTGCGCTGGAAGACTCAAAGGTGTGCATTTTTCAAAAAGACAGCCTGCTTAAAGTGATGCAGTGTAATTTTAATGTCAGCTTCGGAATTCTGAAGGCGTTTGCTACAGAGTTGGGTTTCACCATCAACCGCACGGTTACGCTAACTCAGAAACATATTCGGGGTCGATTGGCCGAATCGCTCATTTTTCTGAAAGACACTTATGGATATGAGGCAGATAACCAAACCATAAAAGTATATTTAACTCGTGAGGATATTGCCAATCTTTCGTGCATGACCTCATCCAATGCCATCCGCACCTTATCTATATTTGCCGGTGAAGGGGTTATTAAACTAGATGGTAAAAGAATAAAAATTCTAAGCGAAAATAAACTGGAAAAAATCAGTACGCTGGGTTAATTTTCCGATTAGCACAATCATACAAATGATATTTTTCATTTACGTCGAAATATCCATGCAATTTCAATATTTTCTTTGCAGATTGTGGTTCAAAAGGGGTTTCCGCAAGGGTGCTGATGATACAACAGGCGGAAAAACCTCAATCCATTCACATTTGCTTTGATTACCATTAAAGAAATAAAACCCGATACCTGATTGTGCATAAGCGTAAAATTCATAACTTAAATTGCCACTTTGACTGGTAATGGTATCGGAAGGAGTGCCATAAGCATCCTCAATCTGATTCAGCGAACTTCCTATACCAATGCCTTCTTCGGTAGTGCCTTCAAAATCAGAAGATACACACTGAATAAATACCAGCTGATCGGAATTATTTACAATAGCCGGATGGTCATTAAAGTAAAACAACACCAGCCCCAGGTATGGATATACACTTTCGTGAACAAAGTTAGCACCCTGTCCATCGTATTGATAATGAAAAACCGTATCGGGTATACCAATCTCGTTCTTCACCGCACTAAATGTATGTCCCAATAAAACATTGGTTATCCCCTGGCCGGGTAAAACAGTAAACTCCTCTCTGTCAAGGTTAAAACTAATCTCAATGGTCTTGTTACCGGCATTGGTACTAATTACCACATCGGCATTATATTCATCGGAACGGAAATTTAACCGTCCGGTAAAATTGATATCATCAGCGCCCGGTTCTAATGATCCACTGGTAGGAGACACATCCAGCCATTGGGGTATGTTTTCAACATTCCAGTCCAGGTTACCTTCGCCCAGGTTAGCAATCAACAGCGATTTTTCGGGCTCTTCTTTGGTTAGTTCAATTTTACTTTCTTTGATCGATAATTCCGGATCGCCCTCCTTATTACAAGCAGTGGAAAGAAACAAGTGTAACACAACAACAAGCACTAACAGTAAGGAACGGGTAAAGAGATTATTTTTCATACCTGATCATAATATATGTGACGATTCAAATATACTACGAACCATGTAAATTTTTCCAAAATCTTCCAGGAATTGTTTTAAAACATGAGTTATTGAAATAAGTAAAACCTAATTAGTTTTGCAAGAAAAGTCCGGTGTTGGATAAGAAAGCTCCATTTTCATGGCTTGCATTACAAGGTTGGTTGTAATGGCTGAAATAGAATTTTACTTACGCAAATAATTAACATAAGTGAAGGGATACTTATGCTTTTCGTCTTTGGACATTTCAATGCGTTCAATTTCATCCCATAAGCTGTATTCCACCGAAGGAAAATAAGTATCTGCTCCTTCAAAGGTAGCATGAATATGCGTTAAGTACATCCGGTTTACCAGGGGTAAAAAAGTTTCGTATATGGCAGCACCGCCAATTACAAAGTTTTCTGTATATAAATCGCATTCCTTTAATGCTTCATCAACAGTTTGTACTACAACAGCACCTTCTGCCTTGTAATTTTTATTTCTGGTTAATATTATATGTTTGCGCCTGGGCAACATACCACCCGGAAATGATTCGAAAGTTTTACGGCCCATAATCATGGGATGGCCGCTGGTTATTTTCTGAAACCTTTTCATATCGTGTGGTAAACTCCACATCAGGTCACCATCCCTGCCCATTTCATTGTTTTGTCCGATGGCAGCAATGATTGATAAATCAATTTTTTCCTTCATTACACTGCTATTGCTCCTTTTATATGTGGATGGGGATCATAATCTGACAATTCAAAATCCTCAAATTTAAACCCGAATATATTATTAACCCCCGGATTAATTTTCATTTTAGGCAATGACCGTGGTTCCCTGGTTAATTGTAATTTAACCTGCTCAAGGTGATTGGAATAAATATGTGCATCACCCAGGGTGTGCACAAATTCATTTGCCTGTAGTCCGGTTACCTGTGCAATCATCATGGTCAATAATGCGTATGAGGCAATATTAAAAGGGACACCCAGGAAAATATCAGCGCTTCGCTGATATAACTGGCATGATAATTTACCATTGGAAACATAAAACTGAAACAGTACATGACAGGGTGGCAATGCCATTTTATCCAATTCACCCACATTCCATGCACTCACTATATGCCTTCGCGAATCCGGATTATTTTTGATTGAATCAATAACTTGCTGAATCTGATCTATATTACCATTCTTCCCATCAGACCATGAACGCCACTGAGCACCGTAAACAGGTCCCAAATTACCCTGTTCGTCCGCCCATTCATTCCATATTCTAACACCATGCTCATTAAGGTATTTAATATTGGTATCCCCCTGTAAAAACCATAATAGTTCATAAATAATAGATTTTACATGCAATTTTTTGGTGGTTAGCAAGGGAAATCCTTTGTTTAGGTCAAATCGCATCTGATGCCCGAATACAGAAATAGTACCGGTTCCTGTCCGGTCCGATTTTTTTTCACCGGTATGAAGCACCCTGTCAAGTAAATCCAGGTATTGTTGCATAGGAATTAATCAGTTTAATGAAAGTGTAAAGGTATAAATACTCAGTGGGCCATGCTAACAATTTTATTTAACAATCCCGGTAATATTTTCCATCTATCACATTGTTAGCTTTTTAATATACCAAAAGGTATATCTGTTGTTAATAAGTTATAACATCCTTACTTTTTCAATTATTTCCACCACCAACTGGCAAGCATAAGAAAATTATAATTTTATATTTGTTTGTCCGTTAACTAAAGTAATTATATTGACGCATGGATGATATATCATTATTTTCATACCTGAGAAGTAAAGCATTCAGAAAAAATGTGTTGATTGCGATTATTATAACATTGGCATTTTTCCTGGGTGTATTTATCGTATTACGCATTTATACCGACCACGGTGAAGCTTTTTCAGTTCCCGATTTTACGGCAATGACCGAGGAAGAATTAAAACCGGAGATTGAAGAGCGCAATCTCAGATACACAATAATCGATTCGGTTTACCTGCAATCCATACCCAAAGGTACGGTTGCCGACCAGCATCCTAAACCCGGTTTTCAGGTAAAGCAGGACCGCATGATTTATATTACCATGAATGCCACCGGTAGGGAGAAACTTGTAATGCCTAATTTAAAAGGTGTATCATTGAGGCAGGCAAAAGCTATAATTGAAAATCGGGGGTTACAACTTGGAGAGATTAATTATGTGCCCGATATTGCCATTAACAATGTGTTGGAGCAGAAATATGAAGGGCGAAATATTACCGAAGGTGACACCATTCATAAAGGAGCAAGTATAGATTTAATTCTTGGTGGCGGATTGAGCGACACCCGAACTTATGTGCCGGAAGTAATAGGACTGCGTTACAATCCTGCCTACGATAAAATTACCGATGCCTATTTAAATATGGGTGGCGTGAATTACGACAATAGCATCGAAACACAGGAAGATTCGGCCAAAGCATTTGTATGGCGGCAAAATCCTAAACCGAATGAAAATATGCGCATTCGGCTGGGATCACTGGTGGATGTATGGCTAACGGTCGATTCTGTGAAATTACCAGGTTATGATACATTACAACAGACCGATTATGAAGATGAGATTTGGTAGAATAGTTTTCATTGTATTTTCTGTGCTTATTAGCCTTTCAACGATGGAAGCACAGGATTATTTTTCAGCTCTTCCGTTTAACCCGGTGTTAAAAGAACAATCGCATCAACCAGGTTTAAAAACACTTAAAAGCACCGCTGATACGCTGGAACTTCCGTTCATCGATGATTTTTCAGGCGCTGCTTTCCATTTAAATCCAACACATTGGGTTGACAATTATGTTTACGTTAATAATCAGTACGCTGTCAATCCTATGTCAGTCGGAATTGCAACCCTCGACGCTTATGACCAAAACGGTGATGTATATACAAAAACCAATATTAACAGTGTAATTCCTGCCGATACCCTCACCAGCGCCCCGTTATTTATGGATATTGAACCGGCAACAGGTAATTCAATTTTTCTGACATTTTACTATCAAATCGGTGGCCTTGCCGTTGGTGTTACCGCTAACAACGGATCAGAAGGAGCGCCCGACAGCCTGATTGTTGATTTTTACCGACCATCGGATGACAAATGGTATAAAGCCTGGGGCACCATTCCTGATAGTACCACCACTACTTTTGAACGCGTGGATATTGAAATTACCGATAGTTTGCGGGAAGACGGGTTTCGATTCAGGTTTAGAAACCAGGTATGGAAAAAGCGGGACAGTAAGTTTTACGAATGGGCGCCCTGGCACCTGGATTATGTGATGCTTATGGAAGGGCAGGAAGATGATCCAAGACCTACAGAAGATGTGGCCTTTACTGGTGTAGGCGATTTTCTCTTTATGAATGGAATTAAATCAATTCCCTGGCCGCACTTTGCTGAGGCCAGAAACGAAATTCTAAATGCAGGTGTATCGCTTGTTTTTAATAATTTCAATTTTCCAAACTTAGGTTTTGCCACCCTGCCATCTTTTACGATACATGATGAGGTAACCGGTTTAGAAGAACAGGGCGGAATATTAAATGAATCCTACCCCATTGATTCTGAAAAAGACACTATTTTCTTAGATAATCTGTTTCTGCTTAGCGCCAATGATATGGACTCAGCCAGGTTAAGGGTTGAATACAACATGCAAACCGAATTGGAACAGGATATCCTCTCCAACAATTCTTTTTCTGTTGAATACCCCTGTAAAAACTATTATGCCTATGATGATGGTACTGCCGAGGGATTGCTGAGAGCACTGCACCTAAGATCCTGGGCTTCCAAATTTGAAACTTTTAAACCCGATACATTACGGGCCATTGATATATACATGCTTCCCGGTTACACGGATGATAAGAAAACCAGATATTTTGAGATTCGGATTTATGACCAGGGCAATGGTGGGCCCGGTGATTTATTGCTTGAAGTACCCGGTAACGAAGTGAAATTAACCGACCGACGTAATGGATTTCAGAGGTATGATTTGCGGCCTTACGATTCCATTGTTGTCGATGGCGAATTCTATGTGGGTATTACAAATACAACTTTTGAGAAAGATATGATAGGCATTGGTGTTGATGTAAACAGCAGGGTTAACAACACTTATCATTTAACCGATCAGAATATTTGGTTGCATAAGGCCGAAGAAGTCCCTTATGCACTGATGATCCGTCCGGTATTCGGAAAAGAAATACCCGAAACCGTATCGGTACCTGAGAACCCTTTTGAAAACAAAACCATACAGGCATTTCCGAATCCGGCTCGCGATGTTGTGCATATTAAAGGTATTCCTTCCGGTGAAATTAATTATAGCATCACAATCCATAATTCAACCGGGCAATTAACCGGTCGCTACCCCAATCAATCAACTATAAACGTATCGCACCTGGAAAGAGGGTTGTACATTTTAACAGTGCAGGGCACAGACTGGAAATCGGTGCTAAAAATGATTATTACCCGCTAATATCATGGCCGAAGAAGAAGAGGATTTCAATGAACAAAGCGAATTATATGAACATTATCGATTCGTAGCCGACAAAGGACAAGGCTTTTTACGTATTGATAAGTTTTTATACAACAAGCTCGAGGATGTATCGCGTAATAAAATTCAGCAGGTAGCCAATGATGGTAACATCAGGGCTAATAACATACCGGTAAAACCAAATTACAAAGTCAAGCCACACGATGTGATCACCATTTTTTTACCCTACCCCCAGCGCGAAGTTGAATTAATTCCACAGGATATCCCCATACAAATTGTTTACGAGGACGACCAGATACTCATTGTAAATAAAGAACCAGGAATGGTGGTTCATCCTGGCCATGGCAATTACACCGGCACATTGGTGAATGCGCTCATGCATCATTTAAAAGATGAGCCGTTGTTTAAACAAGGACTTGTCCGGCCTGGTCTGGTACACCGTATTGATAAAAACACCTCAGGCCTGCTGGTGATTGCCAAAACCGAAGAGGCACTGAATAACCTGGCCATGCAATTTTTTGAACGAACTACACAGCGGGAATATGTAGCCCTGGTATGGGGCGATATGAAAGAAGATAGCGGTACCATCACGGGAAATATTGCCCGGGACCTGAAAGACCGCATGAAAATGGCCTTTTTTAAAAATCCCGATCAGGGTAAGCATGCAGTAACCCATTATCAGGTGCTGGAGCGGTTGGGATATGTTAATCTCATTTCCTGTAAGCTGGAAACAGGCCGTACACACCAGATAAGGGTACACCTGGAATACATCGGTCATCCACTTTTCAATGACGAGCGATACGGTGGAGACAGGATACTGAAAGGTACGACTTTCAGCAAATACAAACAATTCGTAAACAACTGTTTTCATGTCCTCCCGCGTCATGCCCTGCACGCCAAATCCTTAGGGTTCATGCATCCAACTACCCAAAAAGAAATGCTTTTTGATTCCGAACTGCCAAGCGATATGGTTGAAGCCCTTGAAAAATGGCGACGATATACGGCAGCACGCAATGATATAAATGATTAAATTTGTTGTATTAAAAAGCAAATGATGGTAAAAAACATAGCCGTTATTTCGGGGGGCGATTCATCGGAACGTGTTATTTCAGTAAAAAGCGCCCGCCAGGTTGCCACATGGATCGATCAAAAAATTTTTGATGCTTATATTGTGCATCTGGCCGGTAATAAATGGGAGGCTGAGGTCAATAATCAACGATTCCCGATAGATAAGAATGATTTCACCTTTACGGTTGACAATCAAAAAATTGTATTTGATTGTGCGGTGATAATGATTCATGGTACGCCTGGTGAAGACGGACGATTACAGGGTTATTTCGACATGCTGAAAATTCCTTATACCACATCCGGTGTACTTGCATCATCGTTAACATTCAATAAATCAGTTACCAAACAATTTGCGCGTGACCTGGGCATTCCGGTCGCCAGGGAAATATTGGTAAAAAAACACCACACCATCCCCTCACAGCACATTGTAGATGAACTCGGACTTCCCTGTTTTGTTAAACCCAATAACGCAGGTTCCAGCTTTGGTGTTACCCGAATAACTGACCAGAAAGACCTGGCACGCTCCATCCAGATCGCTTTAATGGAAGACCAGGAAGTGTTAATTGAAGAGATGCTTGATGGCCGGGAAGTGACATGCGGTATCATTAAAACAACCCATAACTCATATATTTTACCAATTACCGAAATCGTTAGCCAAACCACATTTTTTGATTTTCAGGCCAAGTATGAAGGTAAATCGGAAGAAATTACACCCGCCCTTATTCCGGATCAGATAAAAAATAAATGCAACCTTTTCACCGATAAAATTTACGACGCATTTAACCTGAAAGGAATTGCCCGTGTAGATTTTATTATTAAAAACCACGAGCCTTACCTGCTGGAAGTAAATACCGTCCCGGGCATGTCGGAAAGCAGTATTATACCGCAGCAACTTGAAAAAGCCAACTTATCGGTAACCGATATTTTTACGGAACTTATTAATGACTGCATGAATTCACTCCGTGTTAATAAATAATATTATTATTCTTTTACTTACATGCTTATTTTTGCGATGTTAAATACAAATAGCCGGAGATGGAAACGATACATTTACAAGCCCTGGAGAACTGGCTTATAAACAAAGGTTTTTCAGAACAACTGGCCGGTTTGGCTCATGATAGCATCATGGTACTTATTGTACTGGTAATTGCCGGTATTGCCGATATTATAACCCGCAAATTATTGCTTGATGTAATTATTCAAGCAGTACGCAAAACCAAAACAACATGGGATGATATTTTACTGGAAAAAAGGGTATTTCAGCGCATTGCACACATTGTTCCGGCCATAGTGATTTACTTTTCTACAGAATTTTTATTTCTTGAATCAGCGCAGTTTCAGGCACTTATTAAATCACTGTGTATTATTTATATTCTTCTTATTACACTCCTGGTTGCCGAATCGATCATAAACGGTTTTCATGAAATATATAACAGTCAACCCATATCCAAAGGCCGCAGTATAAAAGGATACATCCAGGTTATAAAGATATTTTTATACTTCATTGTTATTATTAGTATTCTGGCTATTTTACTGGATAAGCCGCTTACAACATTACTAACCGGATTGGGAGCATTGGCTGCGGTATTAATATTGGTATTTAAAGATACCATACTCGGATTTGTAGCCAGTATACAACTCTCTGCCAATAAAATGGTTAATGTGGGGGACTGGATAAGCATGCCGCAATACAATGCCGATGGTAATGTTACCGATATATCGCTAAATACCATTAAAGTGCGGAATTGGGATAAAACCATAAGCACCATTCCTACTTATGCTTTGGTGGCCGATTCATTTCAGAACTGGAAGGGTATGAGTGAATCAGGTGGGAGAAGAATCAAGCGGCACCTGACCATTGACATGAAAAGCGTAAAATTTTGCACACCTGAAATGCTTAAAAGATTTGAACATATTATTTACCTTAAGGATTACATAAAGCAACGCCAGGTTGAGATTGAAAAATACAATCGGGATAATGATATAGACGAATCCATCGTGGTTAATGGCAGAAGGATGACTAACCTGGGCGTTTTCAGAAGGTATATTGAATTTTATCTGCGCAACCATCCAAAAATACACCAGGAATTAACCTTTATGGTTCGTCATTTACAGCCCACCGATAAAGGCATTCCGTTGGAAGTATATGTTTTCAGCAATGATCAGCAATGGGTCAATTACGAATCCATCCAGGCCGATATTTTTGATCACCTGTTAGCCGTTATACCGGAGTTTGAATTGCGTGTTTTTCAATTACCAAGTGGTGATGATTTAAGAAAATCAAACGCCACAGCCCCTGTATACGGAGATTGATTCGCTGACACAAAAAAAAGCATGCCTTTTTATAAGACATGCTTCAAAATGTAAGTGTTATATTTATCTAAATGGCGCTGCTACCCTTTTCTCCTGTCCTGATGCGAATCGTTTCCTCAAGCGGAGTGATAAATATTTTACCGTCTCCTACTGTTCCGTCATATCCGTTATCAGTTGTCTTTGCACCTTTAATAATGGCATCAATTGTGGTCTGCACATAGTCATCATTGACAGCCACTTCAATTTTTATTTTTGGAATCAGCCCCGGAATAACCTTACGGCCTCTGTAAATTTCTTCCCGTACTTGTCTCCCATGTCCGGACACACTACTTACAGTTATTCGGGTAATTTCGGCCTCAATTAAAGAGGTCCTTACTGCCTCTAACTGAGTTTCTCGTATAATAGCTGTTACTAATTTCATACTTGTAATGATTTTAAATTAATGAAATAATTTCGGTATTAATGCGGACTAATCATTCCGTAAGCCCTTTCACCATGATACGAATCATCCAGTCCTTTCATCTCATCGTTCGTTTTCGCGCGCATAGGAATGAATTTGTTGATGATCCATAGTAAAACAAGCGTCAGCACAGCTGCATATACGATTGCGATTAATACGGCCAATGCCTGCACACCAAATTGCTGCATAACCGTCCATGATCCGCCGGCTGCTGCAGCAGCTTCCTCCATCCAGCTATCACGAATAAAGAATGTAAGCAGCAAAGCACCAACAATACCACCCACACCATGTACACCAAATGCATCCAGGCTATCGTCATATCCCAGGCGATTTTTGAGCAATATGGCAAGATAACAAATTACCGAAGCAATTGCACCCAATGCCAGTGCTCCCATTGGCTGAACAACACCTGCTGCCGGGGTAACTGCAACCAGACCGGCCAATATTCCTGATGCAAATCCCAGTGCAGTGGCTTTACCCTGATGCCAGCCTTCAACAATGAGCCATGTTAATGCACCTGATGCTGCTGCCACCTGTGTTGCAGTGAGGGCCTGTGCAGTGCTCAATCCGCTGGTAACACTACTTCCGGCATTGAAGCCAAACCAGCCTACCCAAAGCAAACCGGCACCAATCATGGTCATAACCAAATTACTCGGAGGCATTGAAGTTATGGGAAATCCCCTTCGTGCGCCAATATATAGCGCGGCTACCAACCCACTTATCCCGGCGGAAATGTGTACAACTGTTCCACCGGCAAAATCAATGGCTCCATTGGCTCCCAGGTTAAACAGGAAACCATCTTCAGCCCATACCCAGTGACATAGCGGATTATACACCAATAATCCCCAAAGGGCGATAAATACCATGTATCCTTTAAAAGATACACGCTCTGCAAATGCCCCTGCAATTAGTGCCGGGGTAATGATGGCAAACTTACCCTGAAACATGGTAAAAACATACTCGGGTACTCCACCTTCCATAATACTGGTATCAATTCCCCGTAATCCAATGTAGTCAGGATTCCAGCCAAACCAGCCTCCCAGTACATTGTCGCCAAAACACATGCTGTATCCTACTACAGCCCAAATAACACTCATAACTCCCATAGCTGCAAAACTATGCATCATGGTTCCCAGTACATTCTTGGTCCTCACCAATCCGCCATAAAACATGGCCAGACCAGGAATCATAAGAAGTACCAATGCGGTTGAGGTAAGCATCCAGGCGGTGGCTCCGGTATCAATGTTGTTACCCTCACCGGCCCATACGGTTCCGGTGGCCGCCAATAAAAGCAAACCCATTAAAAGTGACAGTTTCTTTGTAAATAGTTTCATTTTTTCTTCTTTAGGTTAGTAAAAGCAATGATAAATTGTTATTTCTGACATAAAAAACGAAACAAATCTATCATATATTAGGGTTTAATACAAATAAATAATGTAATATTTATATTTACCCTTGTTTGAAACAGGGGTTTAATTAATAATTATTATTTCTAACTTATACCATTATTATTATGCCAAGCAGCCTTATTACCATGATAATATGTTTTACAGAGCCATTCGTACAGACATTGCTCCCGATTTGGAAAATCATAATCGTTAGCTTCTGTTATTTTTTGGGGTGTAAGGCGATCAGGAATGTGTGAGTTTATAAAGCAATATAATATCAATAATCGTATGCGCGGTAATGGATGAAAGAATACCAATATTTTCAGTTAAATAACCGAGCAGGGCAATGCTCAGTATCATAAATATGCCATAAACGTTTAAAGCAGGTTTTGCGGGATTTATATAACCGTGAAGCAGCACAAACACGATAGAAGTAGGCCAGATACCCAAAAAAGGCTGAATACCACCACGAAAAAGCAACTCCTCACCAACCCCTGCGCAAACAGCTACAAAAAATATTTCAATGATAGTTAATTGAAAAGGTTTTATTAAACCCGTATAGTATTCCCTTTCACGGGTAAAAAAAGGCAAACTGATAATAAACCATGCAATGAAAGAAATGAAAAGCCCGGCAACAATTCCTACAATTACCTGCTGGTATAGGGGCAACAAGCCAGTTACAAAATATTGAATCGTAACATCCCTTGAAACCGGGATAAGCCAAAGACCTGCCCCACCCATTCCCAGCAATGTGGCCAATGCCAATAATAAGAATACGCCTTTATTGAACCTCATGTTAAAGGAGAAATATCCCTTTCTGTTTGCAGGTATTTATCATTTCTTCGGTCCAGATACTTGTCTGAATTTCACCAATATGCGCTTTCCTTAAAAAATACATACACAAACGCGACTGACCGATTCCACCGCCTAATGACAGCGGTAAGTCCTCATTCAGTAGTTTTTTATGAAACATATATGCTTTTCTTTCTTCCGCTCCCGAAATATTCAGTTGTTCAAGCAATGCTTCACGGTCTACCCGAATACCCATAGAAGATATTTCAAAGGCAATTTTAAGTATCGGATTCCACAACAGTATATCGCCATTTAACCCTTTATGCCCGGGTGTAGTGGTTGTGGACCAGTCGTCATAATCAGGTGCCCGCCCGTCATGCGGTTCAGCATTGGCCAATTTGCCACCTATGCCAATTACAAAAACAGCACCATGTTCTTTAACCACTGCTGCCTCACGCTCTTTGGGAGACAAATCAGGATAATCAGCCAATAAATCTTCGCTATGAATGAATTTAATTGAATCAGGTAAGATAGGAGTTAATTCGGGATAATGTTCGTAGATAACAAATTCCGTTCTTTTCAACACCTCATATAGCTCCTCAACAATACTTTTTAAAAAGGCCAGGTTTCGTTGCTGCGGAGAAATATTCAATTCCCAATCCCATTGATCAACATATAACGAATGAATATTATCCAGTTCCTCATCCGGTCGTATGGCATTCATATCGGTGTATAAACCATAGCCTTGCGGGATGTCATATTCAGCCAAGGCCATGCGTTTCCATTTGGCCAGGGAGTTAACAACTTCGGCATCTGCTTCATTCAAATCTTTTATAGGAAAAGTTACTTTGCGCTCCACACCGTTTAAATCATCGTTTATACCGGTGCCTTTTAGCACGAACAAAGGGGCAGTTACCCTTCTTAATCGCAATGAGGATGATAAATTATCCTGAAAAGTATCTTTGATAAGTTTTATCGCCTGTTCTGTTTCATGTACATTCAGCAGATTTTTATAATCATCGGGAATTATTAAATTTTTAGCCATAGTTTTTGGTTGTTTGATTGGTAACAGATTGAAAAATACACCCAAATCTTATTTACGAAACGGTATTCAATGATTAATTGAATAGCGTGCCGAATAATAGATTACAAATAAACAAATAAATAACCATCAGGCAAAAAAAGAAGGAGAACAATAACTGAACTCCTTCTTGCTAACCATAGATTGAATGTATGTGTGGAAAAAATTGATTGACTCCCTAATTATTACTCACGTAGCTCCACAACAATCTAAATGGTATAATATTAATTATTTGTACTGACATTAATCAAATCGTCCTGGTGTTTTTCGTGGTTGTCACAAACCCTTCCGGAGGGGTCTGAATTTTTTTGCCATTTGGGAACCCAACGCGCCACTGTTTTGGCAGCCTCCTCCTGTGGAAAATGTTTATGGAATATACTCCTGAAGTAAAATGCTTCTTTCGATACTGGTGTGTTATACGGATACAGCTTTTCTGCATTGGCAAAATCTTCGTCGCTTACCTGTTTGGCACAATAACTAATAATACCATCAATCCAGTTATACCCTACCCCATCGCTAAACTGTTCTTTTTGGCGCCATAATATACTCTCGGGTAAATAAGGCTCTTTTTTATCATCAAAGGCTGCCCGTAAAATGTGTTTTTCAATAACCCCTTTCTTACGGTCGTGCACTTTATATTTGGGATGCAATGACATAACCACATCCAAAAAATTCTTATCCAACATAGGAACCCTTACTTCCAGTCCGTGTGCCATAGTTGATTTATCAGCTCTCAGTACATCGGCGGTAGAAAGTAAATTAACGCGGCGTATGGTTTCCTCCTGAAATTCTTCCGTAGAAGGGGCATTGTTAAAGTACAGATAACCTCCAAGCATCTCATCCGCACCTTCGCCTGAAAGTACAACTTTAACACCCATGTCAGTGATATACTTTGATAAAAAATACATTGGTGTTGAAGCCCGGATGGTGGTGATATCATAGGATTCGAGATGCCAAACCAGCTTATCAATGATTTTAATTCCGTCCTCAAGGGTAAAATACACTTCATGGTGAGTCGTTCCGATAAAATCCGCTACTTCTCTTGCTGCCTTTAAGTCCGGCGCTTCCGGATCAAGGCCTATTGAAAACGAGTGTAGTTCCTGGCCTGTTTCACGAAGCAACCTTTTGGTAACGGATGAAATTAATGATGAATCCAGTCCGCCTGACAGCAATACACCCAATGGCACATCGCTCATCAGTCGTTTGCGGGTAGCATTGGTTAAACTATCATTCAATTCCTGAAGGTCAAGATCTCTGGTACAATAACTTACTTCCTGCCATTTTGGTTTGTAATATTTAACCAAGCCGGTTTCGGGTGTATAATAATGACCGGGGGGGAATGGCTCAAACGTTTCGCATTGGTCGGCCAGGGACTTCATTTCGGATGAAAAATACAAGGTTCCGTCAGTTGCTTTGCCATAGTAAAGAGGCTTCACACCAATCGGATCGCGTCCAACTATGTAATCCTCACCATCCAAAACGGCAAAAGCAAAAACGCCATCCAGTAAATTACAGAAATCGTAACCATATTTTTCATATAAATGCACTATTACTTCACTATCGCAAGTAGTTCTAAAAGCATGTCCTGCCAGTTCATTTTCGCGCAATTCCCAGTGATTGTATATCTCACCATTGTGCACCACCCATGCAGAACTGGTTCCTTGTATTGGTTGGCGACCAGTTGTAAGGTCAATAATTGACAGTCGTTCATGGGATACAATATTTCCTTCCGGATTTTGATATATCCCGCGTTCATCCGGCCCTCGATGGCTCATCCGTTTAGAAAGCTGTTTGACGCTTTCAAGGTCTTTTTTACCTATTACAGCTAATATTCCACACATAATTAATTGTTTTTGGTTATTTCAATTTCTGGTTACTTATACTTAGATTTTTTACGATTTAGTAATTTTCAAAAACAATTATTGTCATTTTGTAACATAATTTGATTCAAAAATATTAATTTGTTATAATATACGCAAATATAATTTCTGTTTTTATTAATTAAATATTTTCGATTACAAATTGTTGGTTAAATTTGTCTGTTGGTCATAAATTGTACACAATTGAATAAATAATGGCACACGATACGTTATTAGATGAGTTGGATCGTAAAATTTTGTCGATTTTGTCAAGAAATGCGCGCAAACCTTTTCTGGAAGTTGCCAGGGAATGTGGTGTATCCGGAGCGGCCATACATCAACGTGTGCAAAGACTCACAAAATCAGGTGTAATAAAGGGGTCCGAATTTACTTTTGACCCTAAAAAGTTGGGGTTTCAAACACTTGCCTATATTGGTATATATCTTGAAAACTCTGTGATGTTTAATAAGGTTGTGCAGCAATTAAAAAACATTATGGAAATAACGGAATGTCATTACACCACTGGTCAATACGCGGTATTTGTTAAAGTTTATGCGCAAAACAACGAGCATTTAAAAAATATTATCGCCGACAAAATACAATCTATCGAGGGGGTGTCAAGAACCGAAACTTTTATCTCACTGGAAGAGTTGTTTCACCATCACATCCCGGTTTCTGAATAGCCCAACTTTCTTACCCTGCTGTTTAAACGCTGTGCGCGTTCATAAGCCAACCGATTGTTTTTACGTACCATCTCAATAGTTTTTATACCAATTGCTTTGGTCGGTAACCGGTGTATTTTATCCATAGCATTTTCCTTTTCACGCATCCCTTCTAAGGTTGTTAGCACAATTATATATCCTTTTTTGACCGCTAAAAATTCATGAAAGATGGAGATTGATAATAAAACAGGTGAGTTGACACCTGACGGTTGCTGAAGATAAAGCTCATTGTTAGTATTTCCTACCAGCAATTCTCCCATAGTAGGCTTCTCATTATCCTGATCGACAAGTAATTCTTTTATATTGGTACTGTTGAGCTTCGTGGTGGTCAGAGCTGTTAAATGCTGAAATTGTTGGTTATATTTTTTTATATTTCCGGTTAAATCGGTTATAACAATACCATCAGGGATTTTATCCAGTATAGTTCTCTCACCATTGACCAACGCATTATCGTTCATACGCAACCCAAACAGTGCGTAAGCCATCCCAAACAAAGGTACAAGAAACACAATATCCGTTATGGCATACCACTTCTTATTACCAAATAAAATATTTGTAAAATCGAATAAAACAGCCAGTGCACCCAATGTAAGCGTTATGATCAATAACTGTTTTGCACCCAGGAATGATGAGTTAACATGCACAGCAGATAATTTTGAAACAACACCAATGGCAAACAAAACAGATACCAATGAATAAATTTGCAGAATCACCATACTGAAATTAATATTCCAATCTATCGTATACATCGGGTTTCCAATGCTGTAAGATTGAACTTGTGCCATTGGCAAAAAGCTCTGCGCATAAATAGCCCAGAAACCAAAAATGATAACATATAATTTCAATAGCAACAGTTTGGAGCTGTTTGTATCCTGCCAGGCGAGTATTACAGTCCATAGTATTAACCCTGAAATAAGCATTTTTGCCGTAATACCCAAATTGACGAATACAGAGACAACATTCGCAGACATAGCAGGCGATGTAAATATGGCATTACATACACTCCACACAGCGCCAAGAATAAAAGTTACTGCCATTAATTGATGTATGGTTGATCGATTGTTTTTAACCAATACATAACAACCAGCCAATAAATACAAGATGGCTCCAAAAATATGTATATGTGGCTGTAATATGTTCACAAATAACTGAATATAGTATCCCTAAATTAAAACTAACAGCAATGATAACCATAAGATTCCGGAATGTTGTTTAATTAATAATAAACAGTTATTAATTTTATATTTATAAACGAAAACAATAAACATTTGATTTATAATTACTTAATAAATTTTTAACATTTGAACCAAATGCTTATTATTTTTTTGTCTCCTTTCAAAATGATAATGTTTTGAACAATCATTAATTTAGGGCGCTTAAGATAATAATTGTGAAACCAATAATAATACCAAATGAAATATGATATTATAGTAATAGGAAGTGGCCCCGGCGGTTATGTAGCAGCCATAAGGGCTTCGCAATTGGGCCTGAAAGTGGGCGTTGTTGAAAATGCTGAACTTGGCGGGGTGTGTTTAAATTGGGGGTGTATACCCACTAAATCCTTGCTTAAAAGCGCGCAGATATTTGAATATCTGACACATGCTGAAGACTATGGTATTTCGATTGAAGGCAATGCCAAACCCGATTTCAATAAAATGATTGAGAGAAGCCGTAATGTGGCCGATGAGATGAGTAAAGGCATTCAGTATCTGTTCAAAAAAAATAAAATTGATCACTTACAGGGTTTTGGCAAACTCAGGGATGCCAATACCGTTGAAGTAACTGATGCAAAAAACAATGCAAAAACCTACAATGCCGAACATATAATATTGGCCACCGGAGCACAAAGCAGAGAGCTGCCAAATTTAAAACAAGATGGTGAAAAGATCATTGGTTACCGCAAGGCGATGACATTGGATAAGCAGCCTGGCAGCATGGTAGTTGTGGGGTCAGGGGCTATTGGCAGTGAATTTGCCCATTTTTACAACTCGATTGGCACTGATGTAACGCTGATTGAGTATTTACCGAACATCGTACCACTGGAAGATGAAGATGTAAGCAAACAATTGGAGCGCTCATTCAAGAAAAGAAAAATGAAAATCCTTACCAACTCAAGTGTTGAAAAGGTTGATACATCCGGAAAAAAATGCAGGGTTACGGTTAAAACCAAAAAAGGTGAAGAAACCATAGAAGCCGATATTGTTCTGTCGGCTGTTGGCATAACGCCTAATCTGGAAAATATTGGCATCGAAGACCTGAAAATTGAACTGGAAAATGGCAAAGTAAAGGTTGATGAGTACTACCAAACCAATGTAAAAGGCATCTATGCCATAGGTGATATTGTTCACGGACCGGCGCTGGCACATGTAGCATCAGCCGAGGGAATTTTATGTGTTGAAAAAATAGCCGGTCATTCTCCGCAGCCAATGAATTACAATAATCTACCGGCATGCACCTATACAAACCCCGAAGTAGCTTCGGTAGGCATGACCGAAAAACAGGCCAAAGAAGCAGGTTATGAGATTAAAGTAGGGAAATTTCCGTACACAGCATCGGGCAAGGCAAAGGCGGCTTCAGCACCGGAAGGGTTCAGTAAATTGGTATTTGATGCCAAATATGGAGAACTATTGGGTGCTCATTTAATTGGTGCCAATGTAACCGAAATGATTGGGGAGATGGTTGTAGCTAAGAATCTGGAAACTACCTCAATGGAGATTATTAAATCCGTTCATCCGCACCCGACAATGTCGGAGGCTATAATGGAAGCAGCCGCCGCAGCGTATGATGAAGTTATACATTTATAAAAATGCTATCTAAAAAAAAGGCACCTTGTAATGGTACCTTTTTCGTGTTAAAATAATTCAATAGTAAGGTCAGCTAATTTTGACATTTAATACGCATACTCATAGTTTTTTCTCAGTTCACTCTTGTAAACAGAAATTTTTTGTTCGAGCTCGCGTATTTCATTGTCTAAATTTGTAGTGTCCTCCCCTAATAGCTCAAGTTCCTTGATGAAATGCTTGTTCAGAATTATCTTCTTCTGGCATTCATAAATGTGTGTGATCAGATTTTTAATGTCATGCTGCGAGTTCTTCATAAGACCGTGTATTGAGGTGATTCAACATTTATTCAAAGATACGCCATTGTTTTTTAATTATCAATTAATTACAGGTGATATAACTTACCGAAATAGGATGAGACAGATCAATAAAACACAAGAATAAAACGTCTGAAAATCACTGTATATAATGAAAAAAGCCCGACTGAACAGCCGGGCAATAAGAGTAAATAACCCAAACTAAACCCCAATTATTAGGGACAAAATTAACATTTTTTTACAATAAAACATGAAAGAGAATCCGGAATTATAATTTTTTTGATTTTAATTTTTCGTCCATCGTTACACCCTCCAATACTTCAATATTAATACCATCAGATAAACCCGTTGATATATGCCGCTTTTCAAATTCCTGCGGTGCTGTTTCAACCTCAACAAAAACCGAATCTGAGTCTTCCTCAAAACCAAGAATACCTTCGGGAATAACCATTACACTATCCCGCCGGTCAATTACAATATCTGCATTGGCACTATAGCCGGCTCTTATAAATTTATCGTCTTTCAGGTTTACCTTAGCTTTTATTTCAAACTGCACAGTTCCGTTTTCTTCGGTTCCTTTGGGAGCTATATACTCAAGAAGGGCATTGAATTTTTCGTTCTCGATGGC
Source organism: Bacteroidota bacterium (assembly GCA_009908855.1). Classification (GTDB taxonomy): domain Bacteria; phylum Bacteroidota; class Bacteroidia; order Bacteroidales; family JAAAOM01; genus JAAAOM01. The sequence continues at coordinate 83,189 of JAAAOM010000048.1, read as the reverse complement.
ACCAACGGTAAGTTCAAGTTTCATTCCTTCGTGAATTTTACCTACTTCAGTTTCATCAATTTTACCTTCAAAAACCATTTCTCCCATGTCGGCTACCGAAGCAATGGTGGTTCCTTCATTAAAGGTATTGGCCTGAATCACCGACCATCCTACTTCAACCGGCACATCCAGCACCATACCCGCAATGGTTGATCTGATAAGGGTGTTTGAAACGTTACCGGCCTTTTTGGTGATGCCTTCTTTCACCAATTGCAGGTTGTTTTCTGCTGCATCAACTTCTTCTAAAGCGGCCTGGTAATCAATGCGGTATCGTTGAAACTCAGCCTCAGGTATGACACCCTGTTGGTATATTTGCTTCTGACGATCATACACGAGCTTTGCATCATCATATTGGAGCCTGGCCTTATTCAATCGCGATTCTGCATTGTTAAGCGCCACCATATCCGGTATTATTTTTACCTTAGCAATCAGATCACCGGTTTTTACTTTCTCTCCCGGCTGCACATAAATTTCTGAAATAATACCTGACACCTGTGGCTTAATGGCAATTTCCTTACGTGGAATAACAGACCCGGTTGCTACCGTTTTATTCACAATGTTTGAAACAGACGGACTAACCGTTTCAAAAACCACCTCCTTTTTTTTGGATTTTTTGTATAAAATGTATGCACTGCCTGCAATTAAGCCTACAATTACAACTCCCAGTATGATATATAAAACCTTTTTCATGGTAAATAATTTATTGTGTTATGATTAATTCTGATCATGTATCGCTTCAATCGGTTTGATTGACACTGCCCTTCTGGCAGGAATTATTCCCGCAAGCATTCCGAATACCACCAATACCGCAACGGCAGTTATTGCCACACGAATGTCTATTTCCGGATTTAAAATAACTGCATTTCCTGCCTCCGGATTCCCGATCAGTTTATCGGCCAGTGAAACCAGGTATATACCCGTTGCCATACCCAGTAATCCGGCAATAGAGGTCAGAAAAACAGATTCTGAAATGATCATGGAAATAATTTTAACCGGTTTGGCGCCAACGGCACGTTTTATCCCGATTTCCTGGGTGCGCTCCCTGATGATAATGAGCATGATATTACTCACACCAATTACGCCTGCCAGCAAGGTAAAAACACCCACAAACCATACCAATCCTCTTATACCCAGGAACAGCCCATTCATTTTTTTAAATCTTTCCCCTACATTATTACTTCCAAACGCCCCTTTATCATCCGGATGAATGCCGTGCCGCCGGGCCAGCACAGCTTTAACCGATGATTCTACTTGACTTATATCTGCATCCGGTTTTCCAACGATGGAGAAATGATCTACATTGTTTGGATAATTATATATTTGTTGGGTAGTTGTAAAGGGTATGAACATAAGCGAATTTTGCTGTTCGCCCCATCCGCCTGTATGTCTGGATTTAAAAACACCAATTACTTTAAAATAGATACCATTTAACTTTACATACTTATTAACGGGGTCCTCTCCTTTGGCAAACAACTCTTCATATACCCGGTAGCCAATTAAAATCACTTTACGTGTATGTAAATTGTCAATCTCATTTATATAACGTCCCTTATATATATCTACCGGATCTATTTTGTTTTCACCCGACATGATTCCTTTCACCTCATACGCGCCCTTTTGCATTTGGTATACTACATTGGTTGTTTGGCGCCATCCACCACCATTAACTGTTGGTGTTATAACGTCAATAGCCGACACTGCGTTCTTAATAGCCTCCATATCTTCAATTTTAAAACTATAGTATCTGTTACGCGGAAAGCCGTCATAAGGCATGGTTGTTGGTTGTGCCCATACAAACATGCTGTTGGTGGCAAAATCACCCATACCCGAATAGATAGCATTTTGCAGACCCTTGCCGGCACCCAACATAATTACCAACATAAAAACACCCCAAAACACACCAAAAGCAGTTAATAGGGTCCGCAGCTTGTTTTTTCTGAGGGTGTGTAATATTTCCTGCCATTTATCATAGTCGAACATAGCTGATTTAATTATTCGTCGCGCAATGCAACTACAGGTTTTATATGTGCCGCTTTTCTTGCAGGAAAAAACCCGGCAAGCGCTCCGGCAATAATAATTAATAAGGTGGCAAAAACAGCCATTTTTAAATTTACACCGGGATTTCTGAAAAACTCAGTTGCCGGCATAACTTTGTTAATGCTTTCCAACAATATTACTCCGAGGAAAAGGCCTATATATCCCGCAATTCCGGTTATAAAAACGGATTCCTGAAGTATTAGAAATATAATGGATCGGGGCCGGGCACCAAGCGCTTTTCGTACACCTATTTCTTTGGTGCGTTCCTTTACCACTATAAGCATTATGTTACTTACACCCACCACCCCGGCGATTACGGTAAAAATACCAATGATCAACACAAACAGATTGATCGCCTTAAATACCATTTGCATTTGTTGGAAGTTCTCAAGTGCATTATGTGACCACATAGCACGCTGATCATCGAGGCTGAAATGGTGTTTGCCGGCATACATGCGTCTTATTTTTTCAACTGTTGCATTTATCTCCTCAACATTCGCATTCCCGGCGGTGAAAGTGAAAAATCCAATAGAGTTTTTGGCAATAAACGTTTTTTGAGCCATTGAAATGGGAATATAGGCTCTACTTGTTTCTCCTTCATGTATATCACCAAAAACGCCAACTATCTTAAAGCTGATATTATTGATTTTAATGTATTTGCCTATCGGATTTTCTTCCTTAAAAAGCTGCTCGCGCATGGATGTGCCAATAACAGCCACTTTCCGGTAGTGCTGAATGTCATATTCGTTCAACAGACGGCCTTCAACCAGTTCAAGCGCCTCAGCTACCTGATGTCCTGTGTGAATAGCGAAAACACCAAAATCTCCATAATTATTTTTATAACTAATAACATTGGCATTTATGTAATGTCGGGCGGATATATTTTCAATCTCGGGGAAATGCTTATCAAGCAAATCCAGGTCTTCGTTGGTAAGTTCAATACGCCGGCCTGCATTATAACCCTCATGTGCCATGCTGGTTGTACCACCACCCATCCATACAGCATTACGGGCATCGCTGAAATTATACAAAACACCCTCGGCCAATCCATTGCCGGCACCTTGTAGCAATACCAACATAAAAATGCCCCAAACAACACTGAAAGCCGTAAGAAGCGTGCGCAATTTATTTTTGCGTATGGTACTAAATATTTCCTGCCACTGGTCCAGGTTAAACATAATCCATGGTTTTTTTGGGGCGGTATTCCTTATCAATCAGTCCGTCAGCCAGATGAATGATGCGATCGGTGCGCTCGGATATATCCTTTTCATGCGTTACAATAATCACCGTAATACCTTTTTCATTGACTTTTTTAAATATGTCCATTACCTCATAAGACGTTTGAGAGTCCAGGGCCCCGGTAGGTTCATCAGCCAGAATAACATTCGGATTTGTAATTAACGACCTGGCTATTGCTACCCGTTGTTTTTGTCCGCCTGATAATTCATTGGGCAGGTGGTCGGCCCAATCCTTTAGCCCCATTTCATCCAGAAATTCCAATGCTATCCTGTTGCGTTTTTTACGTGGCACCCCCTGATAATATAAAGGTAACGCAACATTTTCCACTGCATTTTTAAACGAAATTAGGTTAAACGACTGAAATACAAATCCGATCATTTGATTTCTGTACCAGGCAGCTTTGGTTTCATTCAGGTCCTTTATTAACTTATCGGCGAGATAATAATTACCCTCATCATAATTATCCAAAATACCCAGAATATTCAAAAGTGTTGATTTTCCGGAACCCGATGATCCCATAATGGAAACCAGTTCACCATCCTGAATTTCGAGGTCAATACCTTTAAGTACATGTAACTGATTGGAGCCGTTAAAATAAGATTTGTGAAGATTATTTAGCGCAATCATGAAAAAAACTTGAATTATTTATAATGCATAACGTGATAGACTTATGAAATATTTGATGATCAACAATTTTATTTTAAGAATTATTTAGAATAAATGATATTATGCCAGTCCTGTGTTTGGAAATCAATAATTGATTTATTCCAACAAGTTTATAAAAAAAATTCTGGTACGCAACCATTTTATGTTTTATATCATCTATTTTTCGTTAAATGGTGATGATGTCCCGCTAAATTGTTATAACTTGCAAGAACAAAAGTATTTAACAAAAAGAATAACCTTCGTGGACAAATTACCAGGCATCATTAAGGGTTGTCAAAAAAAGAACCCGATGGCGCAAAAAGCTTTGTATGAGCTTATGTCGTCAAAGATGTTTGGAGTATGCGTGCGTTATTCAAACAACCATGAGGACGCACAGGACATACTTCAGGATGGTTTTGTGAAGGTGTTTGAAAAAATTACCCAATATGAAGGAAAAGGTTCCTTTGAAGGCTGGGTTCGGCGTATTTTTGTAAATACTGCATTGGAGAAATTCAGGGGTCAGGTAAGGATCATTGCAACTGAAGATAACCTGTTAAAACTAAACAATATAGATCAGCATGACCCTGTTAACGACCAACTGTCGGAAAAAGAACTACTTGCATTCATCCAGGAATTATCACCCAAATACAGAGTTGTTTTTAACCTCTATGCCATAGAAGGTTATTCACATAAAGAAATTAGTGATATGCTCGACATAACGGAAGGTACTTCCAAGTCTAATTTATCGCGTGCAAGAACGATATTACAACAAAAGGTAGCCAAATATTATCATCAGGAACGATCAGTAATTTAATTTGAAGCAAGGTGATGAACGATAGATTTGAACATATTGATAATATTTTTCGCGAAGGATTGGGTGAGTTAAATAGTACACCCACTGAAGATGCATGGGAAAATATAGCCGGTAAGCTCAAAGAGAACAAAAGAAAGCGCAGGCTGATACTTTTAAGTCGGGCAGCCGCTATTTTTGCCTTTGTAATTACATTGGTAACCGGGTATTTTATATCTGCGAATATCAACATTGACAAACAGAACGCATTGTCCGATGCAGCCGTTGAACAAAAAGCAACCGATTCAAACCCGGATCAACCGGTAAAATCAACACCCGAAAAAAATAACCAAAACATCAATAACAATTCAACGGATGTGAACCCGGGGACCGCTGCTTCGATTAATAAAGTTGATAAGCGTACGCCTGTAAAAGAACCGGACGCGATACTAATTAACAACAATTCCACACCGGCAGCCATTAAACGGGATAATCAATCTCAACCCACGGGAATCACCGAAAAAATGGCTGTTACAAGGCGCATAGGCAATCTTAATAAAGCTGAAAACAAAGAAGTGTTGTTACCAACCGGGCAAAAAACAGTTAATCCTTTTGTATCAGCTGATTTATCCGACAATAACAATATTCCCGTAAGTGATCGAAATGCTGTTGATCCTTATTTGGATGAATATGCCATCAATGCGCTAAATGAAGAAAAAAATAAACTCCGGTTTCAATTATCCGGTGTGGCTACACCATTATATGCATCAGTAGAATCCAGGCCAGCTGGCGAGAGGCAATCATTGGCTTTTTTAAACGCTGAACCGGGCGATCCGGAGATCAATAAAGATGCATTATCGGCCTATACAGCCGGGCTTAAATTCAGTGTGAGCAAAGGCCGACGTTTATCAGTACAAACCGGGATTTTATATGCCAAAGTTGACCAACGGCATCAATTCGAGGCATTTGAGCGTATAACAGTAAGTGATGAAAGCACTGCGCAAAACAATACCGATCGCATCATTTCGCCAAGTCCGGCAGGTGCCGCACCACCCCGTTTGGGGTTTGAATTAGATCAGACCGGGGAGACGTCGGAACAAAACGATACGGAGGAAAATACAACCCGGCTCAACCAATATGTACAAACCATTACCGATGATGTGGAATATCTTGAGGTACCTTTATCCATGCGTTATACAGTAATAAACCGTAAATTGGAAGTGAATGTATTGGGGGGCATGGCCACCAACTTTCTGATATCGGGCCGTCGTAAAACGTCTTCAAGTGCCGGAATTGAGAATTCATCGGATATAACCGTAGCATTGGATAAAGTGAAATATAGTACCCACGTTGGTATTGGCTTTGAATATCCTATTTATGAACAATTGGTATTTGTTCTGGAGCCAACACTCAAATACTACATGAACTCCCTGGAATCCATTAATCAGACAAAAGCTGATCCCTTTGCCTTCGGTTTATATACGGGCGTAAATTTTTCTTTTTGATTTCCCGGGTTATTATTTCGATGTTAAAAGGTTATTTTTGTAAACTTTTTTATTGTATGAGTGTATAATACGGATACAAGTATTAATTTTTATGAAACACCGTAAATATCTTTCAGCGCTGGGATTGTTCGTCCTGTTATTCATGATTCTAAATTTTGATAGCCAGGATTATAAAAAAGCATTCAATAATGCTTATAACATATTTGCTGTTCCACACCCCGGTTCCATTCAGTTTGCCAATGAACCGGCGCCAATGGAAAGAGATGATGTAGCCGAAGCTTTTGACCGCGAATTGTTGGTCAATACCTATTGGCAGTCGCAAACCCTGCTTTTCATTAAGCGTGCGCATAAATACTTCCCGGTTATTGAACCTATATTGGAAGAATATAATGTTCCCGAAGATTTTAAATACCTTGCACTCATTGAAAGTGGTCTTACAAATGCCGTTTCTCCTGCCAATGCGGTAGGTTACTGGCAATTACTTAAGGGAACGGCTCAGGATTATGGATTAACCATTAACGACGAAATTGATGAACGCTATCATTTAGTGAAATCGACTGAGGCTGCCTGTCGCTATTTTAACGAGGCCTATGATAAATTTAAAAACTGGACCCTGGTGGCAGCCGCTTACAATATGGGAAAATCAGGCCTTGCCCTGCAAATGGTGCGGCAGGAACAGGATGATTATTATAATTTAATGCTTGGAGAAGAAACCGGAAGGTACGTTTACCGGATACTTGCCGTAAAAGAAATACTTACTAATACGGATAATTACGGGTTCCAATACAGAAAAGACGACCTTTACAGGCCGGATAGTGTTTATTATGTAAATGTTGATACCGCTGTTAAAAGTTTCGGACAATTCGCAGCACAATTTAATTTATCGTATAAAGAGTTAAAGTATTACAATCCCTGGTTACGAGAAAGTTATCTTACAAATAGGAACAATGAAAATTACCGGATTGCTATTCCGCATAATTAATAAGTAAACTGATACGTGGAAAAGGAAAAAGACTTTATTGAGGACGAACGGGAAATAAATGTTCAGGGAGCCCGGGTACACAATTTAAAAAATATAGATGTCATTATCCCGCGCAACAAATTAACGGTCATTACCGGTTTAAGTGGCAGCGGAAAATCATCGCTTGCTTTCGACACTATTTATGCAGAGGGACAACGTCGATACATCGAAACCATGTCGGCTTATGCCCGCCAATTTCTGGGTAACATGGAACGGCCCGATGTGGATAAAATTACTGGTTTAAGTCCCGTTATTTCCATTGAGCAGAAAACGACAAATAAAAATCCACGGTCTACGGTTGGTACCATTACTGAAATATACGACTTCCTGCGGTTATTATATGCCAGGGCGGGTATAGCCTATTCATATATTACCGGCGATAAAATGGTGAAATATACCACCGAACAAATCATTGGCCTGATCCTCAGTGAATTCAATAATAAAAAAACCATGCTATTGGCTCCGGTGGTTAAGGGCCGAAAAGGGCATTATCGTGAATTATTTGAACAAATAAGGCGTAAAGGCTTTTTACACGCCCGCATCAACGGAGAAATAAAAGAGCTTACACATGGTATGAAGCTCGACCGCTACAAAACCCATAACATAGAAATAGTCATTGACAAACTTGTTATTGACAAACAGGATCGAAAACGCGTAAAAGATTCATTGGAGCTGGCCTTTAAAAACAGCAAGGATGTTATTATGGTACTGGATATTGACAGCAATGAGCCAAAATATTACAGCAAGCAGTTAATGTGCCCGTCCTCCGGTATATCATACAATGAGCCCGCGCCGCACAGTTTTTCATTTAATTCGCCCCAGGGAGCATGCAGGAAATGCAATGGCCTGGGTCAGATAAAAGAAATCGATTTAAAAAAAATTATACCTGACGATAAAAAAAGCATTAAACAAGGTGGTATTCTACCATTAGGCCCCTACAAAAATCAACTTATATTCTGGCAGCTTGAGTCCATTAGCGAAAAACACGGATTTACGTTGAACACGCCCATTAAGGATATACCCGAAGATGCCATTGATATAATCATGAATGGCTCCGATGAGTCATACCGACTCAAAAACACGCCTTTGGGTGTTTCATCCAATTATTTTTTAAGTTTTGAAGGTGTCATAAACCATGTACTCAACAATCAGAGTGATGATCACTCCGGTGGGGATAAGAAATGGTCCGATCAGTTTGTAAAGAACATCACCTGTCCGCAATGTGAAGGCGCCCGATTAAAAAAGGAATCGTTGTATTTCAAAATCCATGATAAAAACATTTCTGAACTGGCCATGATGGATATTGAGGAACTATCCTTATGGTTTGAAACAGTGGATAAACACCTGGAGAAAAAACAATTGCAAATAGCCGGTGAAATACTTAAAGAAATACGTTCCCGAATACTCTTTTTATTGGATGTGGGCCTTAGTTATTTATCGCTCAATCGTCCTTCACGCTCTCTTTCAGGTGGAGAAAGTCAGCGCATTCGACTGGCAACCCAAATAGGCTCACAACTCGTAAACGTACTTTATATTCTGGACGAGCCCAGTATAGGCCTGCATCAACGCGACAACCGCCGTTTGATCAACGCACTCAAAAAATTACGGGATTCCGGTAATTCGGTTATTGTGGTAGAGCATGATAAAGATATGATTTTGTCATCTGATTATATTGTTGACATGGGTCCGCGGGCAGGGCTACATGGTGGAGAAGTGGTAGCAATCGGTAGTCCCGAAGAGATTGTGCAAACACCTTCTATCACTTCTGATTATCTGAATAACATCAAACAAATAAAAGTTCCCCAAAAAAGACGCGAAGGAAATGGCCACGAATTAATAATTACAGGTGCATCGGGTAATAACCTGAAAAACATGAATGTAGCCTTCCCATTGGGAAAATTTATTTGTGTTACCGGGGTATCAGGAAGCGGAAAATCAACCCTGGTAAACGAAACATTGTATCCGTTGCTGAGTCAAAAAATTTATCGTTCCAAAAAAGAACCTCTCCCATATAAAACGGTAGAAGGACTAACAAATATTGACAAGGTAATTGACGTGGATCAATCACCTTTGGGCCGCACACCACGCTCCAATCCGGTAACCTATACGGGGGTGTTCAGTGATATACGCAAATTATTTGAACAAACACCCGAAGCCAAAATACGCGGCTTTAAAGCGGGGCGTTTTTCATTTAATGTGAAAGGCGGCAGATGCGAAACATGCAAGGGAGCAGGATTACAAACCATAGAAATGAATTTTCTTCCCGATGTATATGTCGAATGCCGCGATTGTTCAGGCAAACGATACAATCGGGAAACGCTGGAAGTGACCTATAAAGGTAAAAACATAAGCGATGTGTTAAATTTAACCATAAATCAGGCTGTGGTATTCTTTGAAAATATTCCATCGATCTTAAAAAAAATTAAAACCCTGCAGGAAGTCGGACTGGGCTATATCACATTGGGTCAGCCTTCTACCACCCTTTCGGGAGGTGAATCGCAACGCGTTAAACTGGCCGCTGAATTGGCCAAAAAGGATACCGGAAAAACATTGTATATACTGGATGAACCAACAACCGGATTGCATTTCGAGGATGTTTATGTATTGCTCCAGGTACTTAACAAGCTGGTTGACAAAGGCAATACAGTAATTGTTATCGAGCATAATATTGATGTGATTAAAATGGCAGATCATATCATCGATATAGGCCCTGAAGGTGGTAAAGGTGGCGGCAAACTTCAAATAACAGGTAGTCCCGAGCAGGTAGCACGTTCAAAAAAAGGGTATACCACTAAATTTTTAAAAGACGAATTAAAACTGGAAATTGAATAAATTAAGCATTAAATAACTTATTTTTAGCCTCAACGAAAATATATGATATGTCTACTCCGGAAGAAAAAATAAAAAAGGCTTTTAAACAAAAAGACTGGAATGAAATAAAAACAGATGATAGCTGGAATGTTTTTAAAATTATGGCCGAATTTGTGGAAGGATATGAAAAGTTGGCCAAAATTGGCCCTTGCGTATCAATTTTCGGTTCAGCACGCACTGAACCAGGCAATAAATATTATGAACTGGCCCGTGATATTGCATTCAAACTCACCCAGCTCGGATATGGAATCATCACCGGAGGCGGACCCGGAGTAATGGAAGCAGGTAACCTGGGCGCTAAAGAAGGTGGTGGAGCATCGGTGGGATTAAATATTGTACTGCCTTTTGAGCAGGTACCGAATGATTATATTGATAATGATAAGCTCATCAATTTCGATCACTTTTTTGTGCGCAAAGTAATGTTCATGAAATATGCACAGGGCTTTATTGTATTGCCCGGTGGTTTCGGCACGCTTGATGAATTATTTGAAGCCTTAACGCTTATACAAACCGAAAAGATTGGAGAATTTCCTATTATTTTGGTCGGAAAAACCTATTGGGACGGACTGATTAGTTGGGTGCGCGATCACATGCTTGAGGTAGAAAGCAATATCAGTGAAAAAGACCTAAAGCTCTTCAGGGTAGTGGATACAGCGGATGAAGCAGTTACGCATATCAACAAGTTTTATAATAAGTATTTGTTAAGTCCGAACTTTTAACTGAATATTATTGCTGAAAAACGCCATTCTGATTTTAAGTGAAACCTTTGCCTGCAAAGCATAGTGCAAGAAATTGTTGATAAAAAAACTAAAAATCATCAATCTTTTTACTTATTTTGTTATCTGCTAATTATTAAGACCTTATATTTTAGGTCAGCAAAGAGAATGGGGAAATGATCCGAATACTTATCATTCTTGTAAACCTGGTAAGCTTTTTATTTATTGAAATGCTTAATAATGATGATGTGTCTGTTAGCATGGATGCCCCTGTTATTGTGGATGCCGGTGAAGAATTCAGGATAAAAATAACCATTTCCAAAGATGATCTCACCAGTTTCAGCCGTTTTCAACAAATACTACCTGCAGGATTAACAGCTACTTCCGAAAATCCTGCCAATGCCGATTTCACCTTCGACAATAAAAGGGTTCGTTTAATATGGCTTCGAATGCCGTCTTCTGATCAAATTACAGCTGTTTACAGGGTTAAAGTGGATGAGCGACTTAAAGGAACCTTTTCAATAGGTGGTAAATTTTCGTATGTGGCGAATAATGAACGAAAATCTACACAAATAACCCCTCAATCCATCACTATTATTCCATCGCCCAATATTGATCCATCACTTATCGTTGATATTAACGACTTTGAAAAAAAGATTATCCCCGATCTGTCCGGGCCTGAAAGCGGACAAATTACCTGTATTCGACAAACGCCATACCTGAATGCCTCCGGAGAAGTGGTAGTGAATCTTTTGGTGCATAAAAAAGACCTTGAAAAATTCGCCAAAGTTGAAGAGGAAATATCCGATGGATTTTCAGCCGTTTCCATTACCTCTAAAGACGCTATATTTACTTTTAACGACAACATAGCCAAATATTTATGGATGAACCTTCCGGCTGATCCATATTTTATCATCACCTATAATTTAGTGCCAGATACAGATAAAACGCTGGCCGATTTATCTATTCATGGCCAATTCTCTTACATTCGTGAAGATGAAACCATTGTGATTGATATTATTCAAAAGGATATTGATCTTAACGAAATTTCATCAGCCGAAATCCGGGAACTAATACAGGGCAAAAAACAGGGTACGTCTCCGCAAGAACCAATTAAAGATCAACCTATAGAGGAAAAACAACCTGACGGTCAAGAACAGGAAATAATTGAACCCATTGCCCAAACCGATCAAACAGACATATACCGCAACCTGAATGAAACAGAAAAGAAATATATGCTGGAACCTGAATCAGGTGTTTATTACAGGGTGCAATTAGCAGCCGGGCATAAACCGGTTAATATCCCACAGTATTTCAGACAATTTAATTTAGACCCTACCCGCGTAAAAAAAGAACGCCACGAAGGCTGGATAAAATATTCGGTTGGCTCGTTTGGTATTTATAAAGAAGCACGCGATTACCGCGTACACATCTGGAACACCACGGAAATTGATGATGCATTTGTTTCTGCTTATAACAATGGAGCCCGAATAACCGTACAAGAAGCATTGATGATTGCAAATCAACAATGGTATCGGTAGATTCATTAAATGTTAACAAACGGATGGATGTATGATATTCTACTCAAAAGGGCCAATTTACTTTTTTTATTTACGACATTGTACAATATTGCCTATCATAAAAAAATGTAGTGTTTAATCGTTAAATGATAATTCTATGAATTTTAAAATCCGTTGCATAATTACATTATTACTAATTAGCTTAGGTGTTCATGGTCAGGAAAAGAGTGAAGAACCTACCGTAAAAGCAGGTGGGTTTGTCAGATATGATATGATAATGGACACTTATGAATCTGTTGATTCCAGGGATGGCATGTTATATTTTTATCCTTTACCTGAAGTGATTGATGAAGAAGGAAATGACATCAATGAAAATCTGCAGTTTGAAATGTTATCTTTAACCTCGCGGGTAAATTTGGAAATTACTGGCCCGGAAATATTAGGTGCGCAAACAAGTAGCTTTATTGAAGGAGATTTTTTTGGAACAACCGCTGTCCACGCACGATTGTTTAGACTTCGTCATGCTTATATAAAATTTGTGTGGCCTAGTGAACTGGAAGTATTGATGGGGCATTACTGGCATCCAATGTTTGTAACCGAATGTTTTGCCAATCCATTAACTTTCGCTGTGGCATTGCCATTTCATGGTTTAAATCGTTCTTCACAAGTACGGTTTACCTATCCCATTACTCCCTCCGTTACAGTAGTTTCTGCATTTTTAATGCATGGCGCCCACAAAAGCAAAGGTCCATCGGAGGCACAAAGAAATTCAGGACTTCCTGATTCGCAATTACAGATGAAATTTAAACAGGGAAGTTATTTTTTGGCAGTTACCGGTGGGTATAAATTTCTTCAACCACGATTAATGACTGAGAATGAATTGAAAACTAATAAAATGGCTAACAGCTTTAATGTTGGAGCTTCTTTTAAAGCGGTATATAACCCGCTAACTATTAAATTAGGTAGTGTTTTCGGGGAAAATTTAACGCATTTCAGACAAATTGGAGGTTTTGGAGCCAAACAAGATCCGGAATCAACTGATGATTACGATTATGCTAACATGCAAACCTATTCAATATGGGCAGATATGCATACCAACGGTACTTTTCGCCTTGGTTTAATGGCGGGTTATACCGAAAACCTGGGTAGCGCTGAAACCTATTTTTCACTCGGGAATGATTATGAACGCGGGGAAGATTTAAAAAGCGTTTATTCTGTTTCTCCCAGAATTTCATATCATAAAAACAACTTTTCTGCAGGGTTGGAATATAAATTAACAGCAGCGGCCTGGGGAACAAATTTTGATGAAAATCATCGAGCCACTAAAACAAACGAAACAATGAATAACCGGATTGTTTTTACAACAACTTATTCCTTTTAAAGTGGGTTACTTTATTAAAAGTGAAAATAAAGGGAAAATATTTTCGAATTAAGGTGATAAAAATTATAAAAAAAGCATCTATGTTCATACATAGATGCTTTTCTATTTATAGTTATACTAACTAAGCGTCATTTACCGCATGGAATATTTTTTTAACACATTTTCTGATTTTAACAATAAATCGATGTATTGAGCCCGCTTGTACACAAATGGGTCATTGATAGATTGGTTGGATAGTTTTCCTTTAAAATCTTTAATGGATTTATAACCCTTGGTATCCATCCACTGGTCAATTTCAGAAACCATTTTGGTAATATGGGCAAATTTATTTTTGTATACAGTGCTCACAATTTGTACGCTGTCAGCCCCGGCCAAAAGCATTTTTATTGCATCATCACTGTCCATTATGCCGGTATTGCTAATGATGCTGGTGTTAACATTTCCATAAAGAAGGCCGGCAAAACGTAATGGCAGCTTATTATCCTCTTTTGTGCTTAAATGGAATGGTGAATAATGTGATTCGCTATCAATATCAATTTCCGGTTGAAATAGACGGTTGAACAATATCACCCCGTCGGCTCCTGCTTCATCCAATTTTTTTACCAGGTTAAGCGGATTGGCATAGAAAGGACTTAATTTTACGCTTACCGGAATTTTTACTTTGGCTTTTACTGATTTAAAGGCTTCCAGTTGTGCATCCTCAATTTTACTACCGGTTTGATCCATTTTTCGTGGTACCGCATAAAAATTCAATTCCAGGGCATCTACGCCTGTTTCCTCCAGTTGCTGCGCATACTCAACCCAGCTTACATCATACATGCAATTAAGGCTTGCAATTAGTGGTATATTCAAATTTTCTTTGGCCAATCTTAATTTCTCCAAATGTTCAGCCGGCCCTGCGTGCTGTATAGATGGAAAAAGCGAAACCATCTCGGCATGTCGCTCGTTATATTCTTCCAGTTGGTCATCAAGCTGAGCGCTTTCAAGTTGTATTTGCTCTTCAAATAAACTCTTAAAAACAATTGCAGCGATGCCGGCATCTTCTGCCTGTTTTAAATTATCCAGATCGTTTACCAAGTTACTGGCTCCCAGAACCAATGGATTTTTTAATTGTAATCCGAGGTATTTAACCGTTAAATCTGCCATTATATTGAGTATTTTTAAGTTGTTTTAATATTTCCGTTTTATTTTAACCAAAAATACCAATTTATCATCAAACAACTGATAGGAAGCCCGCTATATATAATAATTCTACATAATTATAAATGGCATATTTACTTTTATTGTCTTATTTTATATCTTACCACTTAGCGTAACCGGTAATCATGAATGACCTTGTAATTTCTTTAAAAAGATCACCACTACTTATTGCTTTGATTCCCTTTATGATAGGGATTTCATTTGCCAGTGCCAATCTTGTTAGCAGTTTTACCTGGTTTTTCTTAGGGGTAGTTACTGGTGTTATTGTGTTAATAACGTGCCGAAAATTAAACTTTTCAGTCAATTATTTATGGGGCATTTTACTTGCTATGGTTTTAATAACCGTTGGATATCTTCATTATGGTTTATATCATGATTATCATAATGCACAGGTAAAGACTGCCTCACCTTACAAGGTAAAAGCGGTATGTATGACCACACCCGAACAAACCAGCTATGGCCATAAATGTGAAATGCTTGTTACACATAAAGGAGAGAAAAGACCGGTGAAAATAAAGCCATTCAGCGTAATTGTATATCTGCAACAGGAAGACAATATTGATTTCTTAAAAACAGGCAGTAGTATTCTCGCAGTTATGCGTTTCAGTGAGATACGTAACCGGGGCAATCCTCACGAGTTTGATTATAAACACTTTCAGTATCTCAATAACATATATTATTCGGGTCGTATTATACAACAACAATGGGTTTTACTTCCCGGCAATAAATTGCCCGTTCGGCGATTTGCGGAGAAATGCAGGGACTACTTCCAGGCAAACATCGATTTCACTATTTTCAGTGATCGGGAAAAAGCCATCCTGACAGCAATGTGTTTGGGTGATAAATCGTATATGACCGAACGTACGATGATGCTGTTTCAGCGCATGGGTATTGCCCATTTATTTGCGGTTTCGGGTTTGCATGTGGGTTTTGTGTTTTTGCTTTTTCAGGGAATCTTTGGTCGTGTTGCCAAATATTCTCGGGCAACAAAAATCCTGTCAGTTTTGATACCTGTTATCGGTATCTGGTTATTTACATTTATTACCGGACTGCCTGAATCAGCTATTCGGGCGTCCATAATGTTTTCAGTAATTGCTTTGGGACGATTGTCTGATAAAAAGCATTATTCCGTGAATAATCTGGCGCTGGCTGCATTTATCATTCTGATTATCAACCCTAAACAATTGTTTCAAATTGGTTTTCAATTATCTTTTTTGGCCGTTTTGGGAATCTTATTGTTGTACAATAAAATAAACCGTGCTGTATATTTTCGTCATTTTGCAGGACGTAAAATTTGGGAATTGATATCTATTAGCTTATCGGCACAGTTATTCATTTTCCCTTTATTACTGTATCATTTTCATCAATTCTCCTTCGCCTTTGTTATTTCCAATATTATGGCCACGCCCGTTGCTGCTTTGCTTTTATATGGAGGGGTGCTACTTAATGTTTTTACCTTTATCCCAATTTTACAAAGCATTATTGCCTATTTGGTGAAATTTGTTTTCACCCTTTTTCTCCTCGCTCTCGATGCCCTGGAAAATGTCACCTGGTTTTTTGCCGATAATATTTATATAACGCAATATGAATTTATCATACTGTTACTCCTGACCTTTTCAGTGGTATTACTTATTTATTTTTTTCATGCAAGAAATATATTTCTAGTCTTATCGATGGCCCTGGCATTTACAATATGCAACCTGAATAAGCGTTATCAACAAAAAAGGCATAAAAGTGTAACGGTATTTAACATACCCGGAAGCACAACCATATCATTTGTGAGCGATCAAAAAAATGTTTTACTTACCGATACTGCCATATTCAAACATCCGGATAAGGAGGAATATTATTTGGCTGGTCAGTATATGGCAACCGGGACACGAAAAAATATATATCCTTTAAATATCAATGCATCCGGTCATTATCAATCCCCGAATCTTGCTATAAATGCACTGCAAAACAATTACTGGATTCGCTTTGAAGACCTAACAGTACTGGTATTGGATTCACCGGTTCTGCTAAGCGATAAATATCATGTAGATGTACTTATCATCAGGAATTTTAAACAAAATTCGATTCAATCGTTTCTTACAAATATTCAGGCGGGCATTATTGTTTTTGACAATACATCCGCCTATTATCATGTCGATCGGTGGAAGTATGAATGTGATGAAAATAATCAGCCCTATCATCATGTTCAGAAATCAGGTGCTTATGAATTTCATCTCTGAACATCGTTGATCATATCAAAATCGTCAAAAAATAACTTTATAATATAGATAAATGTAAGAATATATATTACTTTGTTCCGTATTTCAGGAATCCGGTATATGAGAATTATTATTGCAGGTGCAGGAGCTGTGGGGATGCATTTGGCTAAAATGCTTAGCCAGGAGAATCATGATATAATTGTTATTGATCCGAATGAAGACCGTTTGCGCGAAGTGGGATCATCGGTTGATGTTGGTACATTATCGGGCTCGGCCGGATCGGTTGAAAAATTAATGGATGCCGGGATAAAAAAAACAGATTTGTTTATTGCTGTTACTTACTCCGAGTCGATAAACATATTATCGGCCGTATTAGCCAAGCGTTTGGGTGCTCAAAAAACCATCGCCCGCATTGACAATCCCGAATATCTCCAGGAAGACCACCGGGTACATTTTGTGGATTTGGGCATCGACTATATGATTTATC
This sequence comes from Bacteroidota bacterium, assembly GCA_009908855.1. Classification (GTDB taxonomy): domain Bacteria; phylum Bacteroidota; class Bacteroidia; order Bacteroidales; family JAAAOM01; genus JAAAOM01. The sequence goes on along the minus strand of JAAAOM010000048.1, from coordinate 65,528 downwards.
CGGAAATGATTGCTGCCAAGGAAGTTACCGGTCTTCTGCAACAAACCAGCAGCAGCAATATGATCGATTTTTCTGACGGCAAACTTGTTTTACTAACCCTGAAGTTGGATGAGGATTCGCCTGTGATAAACAAGCCGCTATCGGATACTGTTGAAGATATAGACGAAAACGAATACCGGGCCGTAGCAATTACCCGGGATGGTAAAACCATTATTCCGCGTGGTGATGACACTTTTGCAGCCCATGACCTTATTTATGTGATTACTAACAAATCCAATACTGAGCATTTAGCCCAGTTTACCGGGAAAAAAGGGTTTGAAGTTCGAAATATTATGATATTGGGCGGAAGTCGGATCGGGCTTAGGGCAGCGAAGGCACTGGGCAATCAACACAGTGTAAAACTCATTGAAGCGAATAGAGAAAAAAGTTACCGGCTTTCTAACATCCTCAACAATGCCCTGGTTATTAACGGTGATGGACGTAATATGGATTTACTGATTGAGGAAGGATTGAATAAAATGGATGTGTTTGTAGCGGTAACCGGCGATTCGGAAACCAATATCCTGTCCTGTGTATTAGCCAAAAATCTGGGCGTTAAAAAGACCATTGCAGAAGTTGAAAATATCGATTATATATCATTGGCCGAAAAAATGGGCATCGATGCCATCATTAATAAAAAACTAATTACGGCCAGCAGGATATTCCGTTTTACAAAAAGCGAGGAATTGTCATCCATGAAATACCTCAGCGGTACGGATGCAGAGGTAATGGAATTTGTTGCCAAGCCAGGTTCTAAAATCACCAGAGGGTCTTTATCGCAAGTCGATTTTCCGACGGATTCAATTGTTGGTGGTGTAATTCGTGGAGATAAAAGTTTTATTGCCAACGGATATACTTCTATCAAACCCTATGACAAAGTTGTTGTATTTGCCTTGCCAACGGCTTTTAACAAAGTAGGGAAGTTCTTTAGTTAATGAACAATGGTGGTTCCTAACATTGAATAATGTGAAAAAATCAGTTTATGTAAAATACATAATGATATTATTAAATGGTCAATTTTAGAGTAGTAACCTATATACTTGGTTTTCTTTTGTTTATTGAAGGGCTTTTTATGATGCTGGCAGCTCCGGTTTCCCTGATATATGATAATTCTGATGCGGAGACTATTTTTTATTGTTCCTTACTAACCGTTTTTATCGGGCTTTCGTTTTTCCTATGGAACCGCAAATGCACTAAAAATATTGGCAAGCGTGAGGGATATCTAATTGTTACACTGGGTTGGGTCGTTTTTTCTTTTTTTGGCGCCTTGCCTTTTTATTTTACCAATGCCATCCCAAATTTCACCAATGCATTTTTTGAAACCATTTCAGGATTTACAACTACAGGTGCTTCTATTCTTACTGATATAGAGTCCTTATCACAAGGTATACTGTTTTGGCGCAGTCTTACCCAGTGGCTGGGTGGGATGGGTATCATTGTCCTTTCGTTAGCCATACTACCTGTTTTAGGTATTGGTGGTATGCAACTATTCATTGCCGAAGTTCCCGGGCCTACGCCGGATAAAATTCATCCACGTGTACGTGAAACGGCTAAACGACTATGGGGAATTTATGTGATTTTTACATTTCTTGAAGTGATATTGCTGGTTATGGGCGGGATGAACCTGTTTGATGCTGTTTGTCACTCATTTACTACCATGGCTACCGGGGGGTATTCAACCAAACAGGATAGTATTGCTTATTTCGACTCTCCTTATATTCAGTATGTTATCACCTTTTTTATGTTTATCGCAGGTGTAAACTTTGCACTTTCATATTTTGCCCTGCATTTTCGGTTTAACAAGGTATGGAAAAATGAAGAATTTCGGTTTTTCCTGGGCATTATTCTTGTTTTTACATTGTTTATAACCCTAAATCTGGTCATTGACATGAAAAAGCCATTGGAGGAGTCGTTTAGGGAGTCCCTGTTCCAGGTTGTATCCATTCTTACAACAACCGGGTTTGTAACGGCAGACTATCTTTCCTGGCGACCGTTTGTGGTTGTCCTTATATTTATATTGATGTTTTTTGGAGGATCTGCCGGATCAACCGGTGGAGGGATGAAAGTAATAAGAATTGCGTTGCTTTTAAAAAACAGCTTTCTGGAACTGAAACGTCTCATGCATCCCAATGCCATTGTACCCGTTCGGTTTGACGGGAACGCGGTAAATCAGCAAATTATAACCAATGTGCTGGCTTTTGCATCGTTTTATTTGCTCACATTTGTGATTAGCTCCATTGTAATGTCTACCATGAATTACGATCTGGTTACCTCAATGGGTGCGGTTGCTGCTTCACTGGGTAATATCGGGCCGGGTCTGGGGGCTGTTGGACCGATGGAAAACTTTGCCCATATCCCGGTTTTCGGTAAATGGTTTTTAGCTTTTCTGATGCTAATTGGCAGGTTGGAAATTTTTACGGTCCTTCTGTTGTTCTCTCCCCATTTCTGGAGAAAGTAGCCTGAATTTATTCGAAATGGAAGCTGATAAAAAAAACAGATGATTCCAGTTTATCTACTCCCGAGAAAAAGGCGCTGTATTCTCCTCCTCGGTTAACATCATCAAATATACTGCGGGAATATTTTATTTCTACACCCAGTTTAAAGTATACCATGTAAAAATCAATACCAAAACCAATTTCATAAGCAGGGGCAACGCGCTTAATCAGGTCAGAAGTGCCACTTGATGAGCCAACTGTACCATCTTCGGATTCTTCTTCATTATTTCCCCCAAAAATATTTTTTTGAATGCCCGATAAATCAACACGCGGATTAAATCCGGCCAGGATGTAGGGCCTGAAATTGTTAATTCGATCGGTTTTATATTTAAGCAACAGAGGAACCTCAAAATAGGCCGATTCCATATTCAACATCAGACTGGTGGTATCTTCATTTACAATCCCAATTTCGGCTTCTTCCGGTAATGTGCGATCGGGCAGGCTGAATTCATTCAATACCAATTTACGCTGACCAAATGCCAAACCCGGTAATATTCTAAAATCCAGACTGTTGGCTATCCTGAAGTTGGATACGATTTGTACATTAAAACCCGGACTGATATTTTCAATTTCTCCGGCTTCATAAGGAAAAATATAAGAGTCCATAAAATTTAATCCCAACGAATACCCAAAGTGAATGGCCTGTTTATCGTGGTTCGGGTCGTTTTTAACAACGGGTTTCTGCGCTTGTAAATGAGTAGTGCAAATCAAAAAGGATATAATTATTGATATGGAAAAACGATTTCTATGCATAATAAGGGTACTCATTTATTTTTCACATACATATAACGAGGATACACCTAAAGTTAGTCTTTTTATGGACACTTTTTTAAATCCGGTGTGGTGTAACAGGTCGGCCAGCTTTTTACCATGCGGGAAATGTTGAACCGACTCTGGCAAATAAGTATATGCACTGTTGTCTTTGGAGAAAAGCTTTCCCATAACCGGCAAAATATGTTTGAAATAGATATTATACAACTGTTTAAAAGGGAATGAAGCGGGTTGCGAAAATTCCAGAATAACCAATACACCGGGTGATCTAAGGGTTCTGTACAGCTCATCAAGGCCTTTCTGCAGGTTCTCAAAATTTCTTACGCCAAATGCTACCGTGGCAGCGTCAAAATACTGATCGGGGAAATCAATATTTTCGGCATCACCGATTTGCAAATCAATATTTCTTTTTAATTGTAGCCTGGAAATTTTCTTTCGGCCATAGTCCAACATTTTTTCCGAAATATCAATACCAGTAATACGCGCGTCAGGTATTTTTTTGTGGATGGCAATGGCCAGGTCTCCGGTACCTGTTGCTATATCAATAATTTGTTGTGGTTTGTAGGGTTGTAATTCCTTAACTACTTTTTTCCGCCATCCATTATCAATGCCCAGTGAAAGAAAATGATTCAAAAAATCATATTTGTGCGCGATATTATCGAACATTGCCTCAATCTGCTCTTTCTTACTTTTTTCTGATTGATAAGGTTTTATGTGTGTCGATTTATTCATAGCCTACAAATATAACTGATTATGGCAGAATAAAGAACAGGTAGCAGAAGGCAAGATTATTGGAGATATTTCGGATAATTTTCGGAATGTTAAAGTAGAATTTATCAAAACCTTACCGGTGAAATAATAACTTTATGAGAAATTACAAGATCAATGTAAAAAAGAATTATTTATCTTGGCTCGCCAAAATATCCATCTATCAAATTATTAAAAAATGTATTCACCAGATTATTTACACAAGCTGACAGCAACCATATTCGAGAAAATGGGATGTTCATCGGAAGATGCCAATAGGGCAGCGAAAGTTTTTGTAGCGGCCGAATTACGTGGTCTTCCTTCGCATGGGATGATCCGTATCAAAGACTATTTTCAGTTGTGGAAAGCCAATCGGATTAATGTTCAACCCAATATCCGTATTGTTCATGAAACACCTGGTACAGCGGTGGTAGATGGAGATAGCGGCATAGGAATGATTGCCGCAACCAAATCCATGGAAACGGCCATTGAAAAGGCAAAAAATGTCGGAACAGGATGGGTATCAACCCGAGGCTCCAATCACTATGGCATTGCAGGCTATTATTCCATGATGGCATTAGAACATGATATGATCGGAATATGTATGACCAATGCCAATCCGTTGGTAGCTCCTACTTTTTCGGTAAGTCGGCTACTCGGAACCAATCCGGTGGCTGTGGCCATACCTGCGGATAAACAACCGCCATTCGTGGCTGACTTTTCCACCACCCCAATTGCGCGCGGTAAGTTGGCGGTATCCGAAAAAAAAGGTGAAAAAGTGAGATTTGGTTATGTGCAGGATAAAGATGGGAATCCCTCTAATGATCCGGCCATTTTAAAAGAGGGCGGTTCAATGCTTACACTGGGTGGCGATTTTGAATCAGGTGGCCATAAAGGATATTGCATGGCATCAATCGTTGATATATTTTCGGCTGTTTTGTCCGGCGCCAACTTTGGCCCTTTTGTTCCGCCCTCAGTGGCTTATTTACCAGTTCGTGATGATCAGGTAGGAGAGGGTACAGGCCACTTTTTTGGTGCCATGCGCATTGATGCTTTTCAACCTGCCGGTGATTTTAAAATGCAAATGGACAAATGGATCGAAACACATCGCAATGCCAAAAGTGCTCCAGGGAAACCCAATGTTGTCATACCCGGTGACCCTGAAAGAGCCCAGGAAGAAAAACTCCAAAAAGAAGGAATAGCCATTTTGCCGGCTGTAGCCAAAGAACTTAAGGAAATTACCGATGAGCTAAGGGTGGACTTCGATATTCGTTAATGCATTAATCCGGTAGAAAAATTACCTGTCATGGTAATTTTTAATATATCCGGAAAGAAGTACAATGGTTATTCTGTAGTTGCTTTGTCTAAGGCTATAAGTTTACCGGTGCTGCCTTGCGAAATTGTTTCCACAATTTTTTCGGGATTACCCACGAAATAAACATTTCCCGAACTGGCAATTTGTGCACGAAGGCTGAAATCAGTGTATATATAAAGATCATTTGGGCCGTTGTGCACAATACCGGCATTGCTACAATACATTTCAGTGGTGTTTACTACCCCTCGCCCATTTATTCCAGTTGATAAAATAGTGGATTGGCCGGAGATTATAAAATCGGTGGTGGTTTTTGAATGGGCAATAATTCGCAACTGATGCGATACATTTACATCAAGCGCATACCTCCCCGAACCTTCCCAGGCATATAATAAAAGATTATGTGTGTTTATTTGTCCGGTTGAGACAATATTACCCGTACCTTTTGAGTTGATGGATGCCAACCGATTACCAAAATAGATGGTTACATGAACTGAATCATCATAATAGAGCCAATTATGCTTATTTCTGTTTCGTAAGCGCAATGAATCTGCTTCCACCTGATAGGTTATACCGTCGATCAATTTCTTTGGTGCGGTTATTTCAATGCTGTTTTCCCATGCAGGCACAATGGTTACATGTATATTTTCATTTACGAATAAATGATTAACTGCTGTTATGAAATGATGACGCGTTACCAATTCACCTTCGGGCATCCACTTTTCGCAACCTGTGAATGAAATAATAAAAAGCAGAATGAACAATATGTTTTTCATGTCTATAATTTTATTCCAATTCCCCAGCCTAAATGGCCTTCTGTAAACCCGTAAGCCCTGTAGGATAAATTTAAGTACAAATTTTTGTAAACCGTGTGTCTGAATACAAGCCAGTTGTACATGCGGTATGTATTGTTATTTATAATGCCTATTTGCAGCATGATACTGAAATTATTTAGCGGCACTTCGGCAATGCCCTTAATACCTAACTGATTATTTTCAGCCGGTAAAATTGGGTCAAAAGATACCTTTTCTGCACTGGCATTGTTATGTGTAAAATCAATTCCCAGACCAAGGCCTAAATAAGGATTTAATAAATGTATCCATTCCGCCATCAGTGTATAATAATTGAATCCGGTTTGTACCTCATGCTGGAAGTTAGTAACGGATGCCATTGTTGTGAGACACATATAATTGTTCCGACCGGTTTTGGTTTTGTGCCTGGTTGGTTTTTGGGAATTTTTTGTATAAAAATGACAGGAAATACCGCTTTCGACACTAAACAGATTTATTCCGTCGTTAGGTGTTACCGTGTTACCATTCGATATATGTATTACGGATAACCCGCCCTGTAAATCAATATTCCGGCTAACCCTAATATTGAGAAGTAATTTGGATGATAGCGATACATTAAAATGTGATCCGATAAGTGTGTTTTTATAATTCTCAAGCCTATGATGAGGTTTATCTGCATAGGCCAATCCCATTCCTATTCGTAAGGAAGGTGAAAATAATTCATTAATATATATCGCACATTCCAGGAAGGGTGTTACGGCCATCACCGATCCCAATACATCCGGGTTGGCCAAATGAATACGATAGAAATTCAATCCTTTTCGGAAAGCGTATGCGGTATTATCGGATGAGTAAACTCCCGGAGTAAAATGGGTACTGAGATCAATATTTATTCCGACCGGATATCCCTGAATGATGTGCTGAAAATTATACTCAGGATCTCCAATAAAACCTGTCAGAAACCGTGAACTAACCTGTATATTATTTGTAGCGATGTTAATCCCGTCATCCCGGTTTGGTTTATTTGGATCAATTTCTGATGTTTGGTAATGTTCATTGGTGGTATCACAGATTAAAGAATCTGACGCAAGGGCACACATTTCGTTGAACCAATGCATTATCAGCAATATAAGAATCACTTTCTGAAAATTAATTATCCATTTAGTACATTCATAATCATGGCTGTGTTTAGCAGAAAGAAGGAATTCAGTTTTAATCATGCATTTAATTCATAATTCAAAGAAACATCCTTATTGTGTTGCGAAAATAGAAAATTAGGCCGGTGGTATGAATTGAAAATCCCCTGTCAATTAACGACAAGGGATGTAAATTTAAAAAATTAGTAAGCACTATTTTTCAACATTTCCTTTCACCCATAAAATAGATTTATAGTTTACAGGGTCGTTGGTTATAATGGTAATGCTTTTTCTTTGTGAGCCTGATCTTCCGGCAGGATTGAAGGTTGCTTTTAATTGGGTGCTTTCACCCGGAGCCAGGATATTTTTTTCAGGTTTAACAGCAGTACATCCACAACTAGCCTTCACTTTACGTATGATCAAATCACTTTTACCATTGTTTTTCACTATAAAATTATAGCTAACTGGTTTGTCATCGGCATTTATGGAACCAAAGTCAAATGTTTTCTCCGGATAATATACCTTGGGTGCCTCGGCCAGCTCCTGATCCGACAGATCTGAAAAATCCTCAACAACAACTGCTGAAACTGAGATTCTGTTATCGGGTACTTGTTGATTGTTTAACAATAATTCAATTCGGTTTAAGATGAAATCCCAGTCGTTGATTTGAGCTGCATTAAATGTAACTTTAATTTGGCCGCTTTCCTGTGATTTAAGGGTATTTGGCTGCGCTTCAATGGTTATATAATCAGGAACATTTTTGAAACTGAGTGCTAAATTATGATTGCTGCTATTCATTACATCAACAGTTGTGCTTCCGGTCTCGCCATTTGCAATATTTCCCAGTGAGATGTGGTTTGATGTTAACCTTAGATCACCAATTTTATAACGATAATTTCGCATAATACTTTTCTCTTCGCCCTTTACATTGCCTTTAATATACAGGGTTATGGGAGAATTCACAGCATTGGAGGTTATGGTAATACTTTTTCTGAATGGTCCGGGTCGATTGGCCGGGTTATAGCTTACTTCAACAAATCCCGAAGTTCCGGGCAACACCGGTTGTTTGGTCCATTCCGGGGTAGTACAGCCGCACGATGCATGCACATTGCTTACAATTACCGGCTTACTGCCAATATTGGTAAATTCAAATTTGTAATTTACTTTACCATCTGTTTCTTCGATGGTTCCAAAATCATGTTCTAACTTATGAAAATCAATATTCGGGTCTACTGTCTGTGCTGATAATGAAATACATACAAAAAGCATGATCGCAGAAATAACAGAATAATTCTTTTTCATCGATTTTTTATTTGATATAATCATTGATTTAACTGGTTTACTATTACGTAAGTAAGGTTTTAAGGGTTTTAAAATTAATGAATCAGCTTTACTAAAAGAATGTTTTTAACAATAATTATGATTTACGTTGATGCCATAAAAATGAATAAAAGTTGGCGAATATCATTAATTTTAACCTATAAAAATATCGGGTGAAACATCGGAACCGAAAAATAGCAATTTCTCTTTTTTTCCTGTTTTTATATACTGCAATTGCACAGGCACAGTTTTATAACGGGCATCAAATGCGGTTTGGTAAAAACCGAGTGCAATACCAGGACTTTTACTGGCAGTTTTACCGCTATGAAAATTATGATATTTATTTTAATCAGTTTGGAAAGGAATTGGCTGAAGATGTGGCTTCTACGGCTGAAAAAGAAATTACCCGCATGGAACGCTATTTCGATTATACACTTGATAATCGCTTGATATTTATAGTTTTCAATAACCTGTCTGAATTCAGACAAAGCAATATCGGACTGGTTACCGGAAAAGAAGAATATAACATTGGTGGCGTTACCCAACTTTCCAGAAACAAGGTTTTTATATATTTCAACGGCGATCATAATCAACTAAAAGAACAAATAACTAAGGCCATTAGTCAGGTTTTATCCAACGAAATGTTATATGGCGCGGAACTGAAAGATAATTTGGCCAATTCAACCTTGTTAAATCTGCCAGAATGGTATGAAGAGGGGCTTATTTCCTATTTATCCGAAGGCTGGAACCTGGAAGTTGAAAACCGCGTGAAAGACGGAATACTAAACGGGAAATATAAAAAATTTAACCGGCTTTACGGCGATGATGCTGTGTATGCCGGACATTCAATGTGGCGTTATATTGCCAAAACCTATGGAGACGATGTAATACCCAATATTTTGTACCTGACCCGCGTGAATAAAAAATATAATATGGGTTTTGTATATGCATTAGGTGGCATTGATATTAAACAGCTAACAGAGGAGTGGTATGATTTTTACCTTGAAAAATTTTCAGATTATCCCGATGATTTAACCTACCCCTCCAAAGGACAAAAAGTATTAAAGCGATCACGAAAGCAACGGTTATACGCACAGGCTACAATGAATAGTACGGGTAAATATGTAGCATATACAACAAATTACCTGGGAAGGTATAAAGTTTGGATGCATGAGCTGGCAACAGACCGAAAAAAAGTGATCCTGCGTGATGGACATAAAATCGAACAAATTGTTGATCATAGCTATCCGGTATTGGCCTGGCATCCTTCAGGCCGGATACTTAGCTTTATAACCGAGGAGGAGGGGGGCATTAAATTATATTTTTACACCGTTTATAGTGACGAACTCGATGTACGGAATTTATTGTATTTTGAAAAGGTATTGGATTTTTCGTACTCTCCCGATGGCTCGAAGCTGGTTATAAGCGGTGTACGCAATGGCCGTACAGATATTTATGTGCATACCCTGGCTTCTTCAACCAATGAACAAATCACAAATGACATTGCTGATGATTTTAATCCCGCATTTATCAATGGTGGTGATGATATAATATTCTCATCAAATCGGGTTACACGGTTTCGTAATATCGAAGAAAGTACTGAAAAAACAGCGCCTACATTCGATTTATTCATTCACGAGTATAACAAAGGTTCTGATGAATTATTCAGGCTCGATAATTATGAGTTTACCAATGAAATGCAACCTATTGAGTATGACAAAAATGAATATCTTTTTTTAAGTGATGCCAATGGTATTCGTAATCGATATATCAGTCAGTTTGACTCAACCATTGCTTTTATTGATACTACCATTCATTACCGCTATTTTTCCCGAACCAGCCCATTAACCAATTATGCTTATAACATCAGTGAATTTGACTACAACCCCCAAACCAACGAGTTTGTAGAGGTTGTATATTATGATAAAAAATATAATATCTACAAGGGCGAAATGCTTAAGGAAAAAAAGGGAGATAAACTTCCTTTTCAAACCAGATATATCAGGCAGCAACAAGAAGCATACAAACAACAGGATAGTATTAATAATGTCAAGAAACAGGTAATCCCCATCACTGCCATTGAAAACAATCGCATTGTAGCGGATAATGATACCATAATACTTGATGATGGCATTGTGGATATCAACAATTATATCTTCGAAAAAGAAAAAATTAATTATTACAGCAATAAACTGAATAAGTGGAACCTGGATATTGTATTGGATACCGCCCGGGAAGATAAAAAGATACGTATTTACCAACCTACCTTTTATGTGAATCACTTGGTAAATCAAATTAGTTTTAGTTTTCTTAATCAATCATACCAGGTTTTTACAGGTGAAGATGCATTTTACAATCCCAGCTTCAATCTGCTTCAAAAAGTGGGCGCCAACGATTTGTTCGAGGATTATAAGCTGATTGCGGGTTTTGGATTCACACCCAGCTTTGATGGGTTGGAATATCTGTTAAGCATTGAAAACTTAAAGCACCGAATTGATCACCAGCTGGTTTATCACCGCCAATCAATCGTTAACCAAAATGCGAATACACCCATCAAAACAATCAGTAATCATGGATTTTATGTACGACGGTACCCGTTTAGCCAGGTAGCCGCCTTTGAAAGTACCTGGTCACTGCGCCATAGCAATATTATATATTTACCCATCAATGAATTAACCCTGCGCGAAAGCAATCAGCAACGTTTTTGGGGTGGTGTAAAACTGTCCTATATTTTTGACAATACACGGTCGCTGGGAACAAACCTACACGACGGATGGCGATTTAAAATATTCGGTGAAGCTTATAAACAATTAAATCCTGCTTATGACAATTTATTTACCCTGGGAGGTGATTTTAGGAATTACCTGAAAATACACCGCGATCTAATTTTGGCAACGCGATTTGCAGGAAGCACATCTTTTGGAAGCGCTCCGATTGTGTATTTTTTAGGCGGAGTAGATAACTGGTTGCCAATCAATAATTTTTTTCGTGGTAATATCGGCTTTCAACAATTTATTCCGCTGTCAGAAATTCCTGTCGATCAGGATAAAAATTATGCCTATCGTAGTTTAGCCACTAACATGCGCGGGTTTCAGCAAAACATACGCAATGGAAATAATTTCATGATTTTTAACCAGGAATTGCGTTGGCCCATCATCCGATACCTCATTAACAGGCCATTGAGTTCAGGATTTCTGAATAATTTCCAGGTGGTTGGCTTTTTTGATGCGGGTTCTGCCTGGACCGGATTAACACCTTACTCAGGCAAAAATGCTTACGACACACAAACACTTGAGCAAAATCCGGTTACGTTGGTTGTTGATACCAATCGCGATCCCATTGTTTATGGTTACGGGTTTGGCGTTCGAACACAATTATTGGGTTATTTTGTAAGGCTTGATTTTTCATGGGGCGTTGAAAATAACGTGATTCAACCCATGCTCTTTTATCTTTCATTTAATTTAGATTTCTAATATGGCAACAGAACAACTTATATTGTTATTGGCAACTGGTTTACTGGCGGGTATAGTGGCAGGATTTTTTGGTGTTGGCGGTGGCATTGTTATTATCCCCGCCCTGGTGTTTATTTTTGGTATGACACAGCATCAGGCACAGGGTACATCACTTGGGGTTTTACTGTTTCCTATTGGCGCAATGGCTGTATGGAACTATCATAAGGCCGGGTTCATAAATTTTAAGTATGTATTCATACTGGTGGCAGCATTTGTGCTGGGTGGTTATTTTGGTTCTTTAATTTCTGTAAATTTGCCCAATCAATTGTTAAAACGTATGTTTGGTATATTAATGATTTTGGTGGGTATAAAAATGTTTTTTGGTAAATAAATGGATTTAAAAGCGCGAATAAAAGAATTGGCAAATCAATATTTCGATGATACAGTCGGTATTCGTCGTCATATTCATAAATATCCCGAATTATCATATCAGGAATTTGAAACTTCTGAATATATTAAAAAGCAGCTTCAGCTTTTGGGCATTCCATTTAAAGATGGATTTGTAAAAACCGGCATTGTCGGTCGAATTGTTGGAAAAAATCCGGAAAAAAAGATAATAGCCTTACGTGCCGATATGGATGCATTGCCTATACAGGAAGAAAATGAGGTGGAATATAAATCTGTCAATAATGGTGTGATGCACGCCTGCGGGCACGATGTCCATTCCGCTTCATTGCTCGGTACAGCAAGGATACTTAACGAAATACGGGATTATTTTGAAGGCACCATTTTGTTGATTTTTCAACCGGCAGAAGAAAAACTTCCCGGAGGCGCAAAATTAATGATGGAAGAGGGTGCGCTGGATAATCCTAAGCCGGAATTGATCATTGGTCAGCATGTATATCCCACCCTTGAAGCTGGTAAGGTAGGATTTAAAAAAGGGATGTATATGGCATCAACAGATGAGATTTACATGACCATCAAAGGAACTGGAGGCCATGCTGCTATGCCACATCAAATAAGCGATACAGTGCTCACTACCTCACATATAATAGCAGCGTTGCAACAAATTGTAAGCCGGCGGGGTGAAGCGGCAACTCCATCGGTATTGTCATTCGGAAAAGTAATTGCCAACGGTGCAACCAACATAATACCCTCTGAAGTGAAGGTGGAAGGAACCTTTCGAACCATGGATGAGGAGTGGAGAAACAAAGCCCATGAAAAGATCAGGCAAATTGCCCAAAACGTCGCCAATGCAATGGATTGTGAGGTTGTGATCGACATTAAAAAGGGATATCCGTATTTGGTAAATGACGATCAGGTTACTGATCTTGCGCAAAATGCTGCCCGTGAATTACTGGGCGGTGAAAATGTTATTGCACTTGATTTACGTATGACAGCTGAGGATTTTGCCTATTTTTCCCAACATTATCCGGCCACCTTTTATCGGTTGGGAGTGAAGAATGAGCAGTTGCAATCTCCCTTGCATTCATCTACATTCAATATTGACGAAAAGGCACTTAAAACAGCCATGGAAACAATGGCATGGATTGCGGTTCAATCGCTCAATGGTGGATAACCATGTCTTTATTTATAATCTGTTCAAATTAACCTGTTGACGTGTATTATATCAAATTCTTCGCTATTTTTGATATGGAAATAATAGTTGAAAATCGAATAAAATAATTTTATAGCTATGGCACACGTAATTAATGATGAATGTACAGCATGCGGCACTTGTATTAGTGAATGTCCCGTTGATGCTATTTCGGAAGGTGATATTTATGTGATTGATCCGGAACTTTGCACTGATTGTGGAGCTTGCGTTGATGTTTGTCCCGTTGAGGCAATTCATCCGGAATAAGGCAAAATCACAATAAAATATAAATCCGTCAGTTTTTCTGACGGATTTTTTTTTATCTTTTCTCGCTAAACAAATATTCAATGGATTTACTTTTTTTAATCATCGGACTGGTAATTGGCGCTGGGTTTATTTATATAATACTTAAAAGCCAGTTTAAATCCGGTCAATCAGTTGCCAATTCAATGTTGGAGAATATCCAACAAGAAAATAAATACCTTAAAGAGAACATCAACGAAAAAGAAAAAGAAATTATTCAGCTTAATTCAAGCGTTTCTTCATTGGAATCAGATAGAAGGCACTATCAGGAAAAACTGGCGGAACAAAAAAAGGAAATCAGCGAGTTGTACGAAAAATTCAATGTACAGTTTAAAAACCTGGCCAATGAAATTCTTGAAGAAAAGTCAAAAAAGTTTACCGAACAGAATAAGGTAAATATTGGTGAAATTTTAAAGCCATTAAGGGAAAAAATTGAAGGCTTTGAGAAAAAAGTAGAAGAAACCTATGACAAAGAATCGAAAATTCGATTTTCGTTAAAGGAAGAAGTAAAAAGGCTGGCCGAGTTAAATGTACAGGTAAGCAAGGAAACCCAAAATTTAACAAAAGCACTGAAAGGAGAATCCAAAACACAGGGTAACTGGGGCGAGGTTATTTTGGAAAGTATACTTGAAAAATCGGGCTTGGCAAAAGATCGAGAATATTATATTCAACCTTCTTACACCGACAATGAGGGCAAAAGGCTGCAGCCTGATGTGATCGTTACTTATCCGGGTGATCGGAATGTGGTTATTGATTCCAAAGTTTCACTGGTGGCTTATGAAAAGTTTGTAGCATCTGAGGAAGAGGAAGAAAGAAACAGAGCCTTAAAGGAGCATTTAATATCTATACGGAACCATATACAAAGTTTATCCAATAAAAACTACCAGGACCTTTATCAATTGAACAGCCTCGATTTTGTTATGCTATTCATGCCCGTAGAACCGGCCTATTTATTGGCTATTCAAAGCGATCCTGAACTGTGGAATTACGCCTACGAAAGAAGAATTTTGTTAATTAGCCCTACCAATTTAATTGCAGCGCTTAAGATGATTGTGAGCTTATGGCGACAGGAATATCAGAATAGGCATGCCGTTGAAATTGCACAAAAAAGCGGTGATCTATACGATAAATTTGTTGGATTTGTGGAGGACCTCTTAAAATTGGGCAACCAAATGAAATCTGCCAACGATAGTTATTCCAATGCCATGAAAAAACTGTCGGAAGGAACCGGAAACCTGGTGAAACGTGCCCAGGACATCAAAGATTTGGGAGTTAAAACTAAGAAAGACTTGCCAACAAACTTATTGGAACGTGCTGAAAAAGAAGAATGAAAAAAGCGGAACCCATGCCGGATACCGCTTATTATAATCATCATGAACATTTATGACTGCTATGCTTGTGCTGTGGGTCCTCCAAAATTCATTGGCATTGAAGGATTACCCTGGCTTTCCACGTCTTTTATAGGGCCATGGGTTTGTTCAAACTTAGCCAGGTTGTCTTTAAGCGCCGCCAATAATCGCTTTGCATGCTCAGGGGTAAGAATAACTCTTGATTTTACATCGGCTTTCGATAGTCCCGGCATGACACGTACAAAATCAAGCACAAATTCCGAAGAGGAGTGGGTGATGATGGCAAGGTTTGAATATATACCTTGCGCTACCTCTTCTTTTAACTCAATATTGAGTTTTTTATTATTGCTATTTTCATCACTCATAAAAAATGACTTTTACTCGTTTACGACTTCTTGTGTTTTGGTTGTTCCGACTAATTTTTCGTATTCTTCTTTCGATCCTACAATTGTTTTCTCGAATAACCTGTTACCAGTTCCGGCAGGTATTAAATGACCAACAATAACATTTTCTTTCAGTCCTTCCAGCTCATCGGTTTTACCTAAAATGGCGGCTTCATTCAATACTTTAGTTGTTTCCTGGAATGAAGCAGCAGAGATGAAGCTTTGTGTTTGAAGAGCTGCTTTGGTAATACCCTGCAGGATTTGAGACGAGGTAGCCGGCACGGCATCACGGGCTTCAATCGGCTTAAGGTCCTTACGCTTAAGCTGTGAATTTTCATCACGTAGCTTACGTGCTGTTATTATCTGTCCGGCTTTGACTATTTGTGAGTCTCCCGGATTTTCTACTACTTTTTTCGCATAAATCCAGTCGTTTTCTTCCATAAAGTCGTTTTTATCAACTACTTGTTTTTCAAGAAATTTAGTATCACCCGGATCGACAATCTCTACCTTACGCATCATCTGTCGCACGATGACCTCAAAGTGTTTATCATTAATTTTCACACCCTGCATACGGTATACTTCCTGTATCTCGTTTACAATATATTCCTGCACTTTGGTTGGTCCTTTAATTGACAGGATATCCGAAGGTGTGATAGCGCCATCGGATAATGGCGTACCTGCTTTCACATAGTCATTTTCCTGTACCAGTATCTGTTTAGATAGCGGTACAAGATACTTTTTCACTTCATCGGTTTTGGAAGTAATAACGATTTCGCGATTACCACGCTTTATTTTTCCGAATGACACCTCACCATCAATCTCTGAAACCACAGCCGGATTAGATGGATTGCGGGCCTCGAATAATTCGGTTACACGAGGCAGACCACCGGTTATATCGCCTGATTTACCAACTGCCCGTGGTATCTTCACGAGTATTTCACCGGTTTTTACTTTCTGGCCCTCTTCAACCATAATGTGCGCTCCTACAGGGAGGTTATAATTTTTCAACGATTCACCTTTGTCATCCAGCACACGAACACCTGGATTTTTGGTCTTATCCTTGGTTTCCATGATTACTTTTTCACGGAAACCTGTTGCTTCATCCGATTCTTCTTTATAGTTTATCCCCTCAATCAGGTTATCAAAATTAATGTTTCCGGTGGTTTCAGAAACAATAATTGCATTATACGGATCCCATTCACACAAAATTTGTCCTTTGGTTACATCAGCACCGTTTTTAATAAAGAGCTTTGAACCGTAAGGTATATTGTGTGTGGTAAGCGTAATACCGGTATTTTTATCAATAATTCGCATTTCAGCCAAACGACCGATTACAATATCCACTTTCGATCCGTCTTCCTCAACACGTTCAACAGTTCTCAATTCATCAATATAGGCTTGACCTTCGTATTTATTAATAATGCTTGACTCTGCTGCAATGTTTGATGCCGTACCCCCTACGTGGAAAGTACGAAGTGTAAGCTGTGTACCTGGTTCACCAATGGATTGAGCGGCAATTACGCCCACTGATTCGCCATTTTGTACATCTCTGCCATTGGCCAGGTTACGACCATAACATTTTGCACAAACACCTTTCTTGGTTTCACAG
Source organism: Bacteroidota bacterium (assembly GCA_009908855.1). Classification (GTDB taxonomy): domain Bacteria; phylum Bacteroidota; class Bacteroidia; order Bacteroidales; family JAAAOM01; genus JAAAOM01. The sequence goes on along the minus strand of JAAAOM010000048.1, from coordinate 48,224 downwards.
GTCAGTACCGAACGAATCTCAATTTGTTCCAGTGGTGATTCTTCAATCGATTGTGCAATATCCTCGTTAATCTCTTCACCAGAGCTAACCAATAGCTTACCTGATGAGGGATCATAAATATCATGCACAGCTGTACGTCCCAGGATGCGTTCATGAAGCGATTCAACGATCTCTTCGTTGTTTTTAATGGCCGTGGCCGTTAGTCCGCGTAATGTACCACAGTCGTACTCTGAAATAATAACATCCTGTGAAACATCCACCAGACGACGGGTAAGATAACCTGCATCCGCTGTTTTTAGGGCCGTATCGGCTAGTCCTTTTCGTGCACCGTGGGTAGATATAAAGTACTCAAGTACTGATAATCCTTCTTTAAAATTTGACAGAATGGGGTTCTCAATAATTTCGGAACCAGTAGAACCTGATTTTTGCGGCTTGGCCATAAGCCCCCGCATACCGGATAACTGGCGAATCTGTTCTTTCGATCCACGCGCTCCTGAATCAAGCATCATGAACACTGCATTGAAGCCCTGATTATCGGTTGTCAGCTTATTCATTAATATTTGTGTCAAACGGGCATTTGTATGGGTCCAGATGTCGATAATCTGGTTGTACCTTTCATTATTGGTAATGAAACCCATATTATAATTTTGAAATACCTCTTCAACCTGCTGATAACCCTCGTTTACCAATTCTTCTTTCTCTTTTGGAATGATAACCGCGTCCAGATTGAATGACAGACCGCCCCTAAAGGCCATATAGAATCCAAGATTTTTGATATCATCCAGGAACTGTGCGGTTCTGGATACACCTGTTTCTTTAAGCACGCGACTAATAATTTCACGTAACGATTTTTTGGTTAGAATGGTATTGATATAGCCTGCTTCTTCCGGAACATACTGGTTAAAAATAACCCGACCCACTGTGGTTTCGATCATTTTTTCAACCAACTTACCATTTTCAAGGTCTTTGGTACGAACTTTAATTTCCGCATGTAAGGCCACACTGCCTTCGTTGTGGGCAATGGTTACTTCCTCAGGTGAATAAAAGGTCATTCCTTCGCCTGCCACCTTGGCATCATCGGTGCTTTTCCGTGATTTTGAAATATAATAAAGCCCTAAAACCATATCCTGCGATGGTACCGCAATTGGTGCACCATTAGCCGGGTTGAGAATATTGTGTGAAGCAAGCATTAATAGCTGTGCTTCCAAAATAGCCGCATTACCCAAAGGCACATGTACCGCCATTTGGTCGCCATCAAAGTCGGCGTTGAATGCTGTACATACCAAAGGATGTAACTGTATAGCTTTCCCTTCAATAAGTTTTGGTTGAAACGCCTGAATACCCAGACGGTGTAGTGTAGGAGCCCGGTTTAACATTACCGGATGGCCTTTCAGTACATTTTCAAGTATGTCCCAAACAACCGGGTCTTTGCGATCCACAATTTTCTTTGCTGATTTTACTGTTTTTACAATACCCCGTTCAATTAATTTACGGATAATGAATGGTTTGTAAAGTTCAGCAGCCATGTCTTTTGGCAGACCACATTCATGTAATGCCATCTCGGGGCCCACAACAATCACAGAACGTGCAGAATAATCCACCCGTTTACCCAATAAGTTCTGGCGGAAACGGCCTTGCTTGCCTTTCAGACTGTCGGAAAGCGATTTTAATGGCCTGTTGGCATCGGTTTTTACAGCATTGGCTTTCCGTGAATTATCGAATAAGCTATCCACAGCCTCCTGTAACATACGTTTTTCGTTACGTAATATAACTTCCGGTGCTTTTATTTCTATCAGTCTTTTAAGACGGTTGTTTCGAATAATTACCCGGCGGTATAGGTCGTTCAGGTCGGATGTGGCAAAGCGGCCGCCATCTAATGGCACCAGCGGACGAAGTTCTGGTGGTATAACCGGAACCACCTTCACAATCATCCATTCAGGACGATTAATTCCTTTTGAGGCACGGAATGCCTCCACCACCTGTAAGCGTTTCAATGCTTCGTTTTTACGCTGCTGTGATGTTTCATTATTGGCTTTATGACGCAAATCATAAGATAATGAATCCAGATCAATACGTTGCAATAAATGATACAACGCTTCAGCGCCCATTCCGGCAATAAACTTATCCGGATGATCATCTTCAAGAAACTGATTTTCTTTGGGAAGACTATCGATGATATCCAGGTATTCCTCCTCGGTCAGGAAATCCAGGTATTTGGTTCCGTCAGCTTCTTTTACACCTGGATTAATAACCACATATCGCTCGTAATAAATAATGGAATCAAGCTTTTTGGTGGGTAATCCTAATAAGTAACCAATTTTATTGGGCAATGATTTGAAATACCAAATATGTGCTACCGGGACTACCAGTGAGATATGCCCCATTCGTTCGCGTCTAACTTTCTTTTCGGTTACTTCAACGCCACATCGATCACATACGATGCCTTTATATCGAATTCTTTTGTATTTACCACAATGACATTCATAGTCTTTAACAGGACCGAAAATGCGTTCGCAAAAAAGTCCGTCTCTCTCTGGTTTATAAGTTCTGTAATTAATGGTCTCGGGTTTAAGTACTTCACCGCTTGAGCGTTCCAGAACTTCTTCAGGAGAGGATAAACCAATGGTTATCCTGGTAAAATTGGATTTTGTTTTGTTTTCTTTTCTAAATGACATATACCAAGAAATTAAGGTAATAACTACAATGAGTCGCCACTGTAACACCAGCAGCGACTTTTTTCTTTTCTAATGCAAGTTTATACTCAGGCCTAAGCCTCGTAATTCATGCAACAATACATTGAAGGATTCCGGTATGCCTGGTTCCGGCATGGGTTCTCCTTTAACTATGGATTCGTAGGCTTTTGCACGGCCCATAACATCATCGGACTTAACAGTGAGTATTTCCTGCAGGATATTAGCCGCACCGAAAGCTTCGAGCGCCCATACCTCCATTTCACCAAACCGCTGACCACCAAATTGTGCTTTACCACCCAATGGTTGTTGTGTGATTAATGAATATGGCCCTATGGAACGTGCATGCATCTTGTCTTCAACCATGTGTCCCAGTTTCAGCATATAGATTACACCAACTGTTGCGGGTTGGTCAAATTTTTCACCTGTTCCGCCATCGTACAAATGGGTTTTACCATAGCTTGGTAAACCAGCTTCATCGGTATACTTTGTAATTTCATCAAGCGATGCACCATCGAAAATGGGAGTGGAGAAATGCATGCCCAGTTTTTGACCTGCCCATCCCAGTACAGTTTCATAAATCTGGCCAAGGTTCATCCTTGAAGGTACACCCAAAGGATTCAATACGATGTCAACCGGTGAACCATCTTCCAGAAACGGCATGTCTTCCTGGCGTACTATTTTGGCAACAATACCCTTGTTTCCATGTCGTCCCGCCATTTTATCGCCAACGGTAATTTTTCGTTTTTTGGCTATGTATACTTTGGCTAATTGTACAATGCCTGTGGGCAGTTCGTCGCCAATTGTTACATTGTATTTCTTACGCTTATAAACACTATCAATTTCTTTGTATTTAGTGAGATAATTACGAATGATCTGTTCTACAACACGGTTTTTATCATCGTCAGTTGTCCATCCTTTCGGATCAACATTTTCGTAATTAATATCCTGTAATATTTTTTGTGTGAACTTGGTACCTTTGGCAATCACTTCATTATCGAAATAATCCTTCACACCTTGTGAGGTTTTGCCATTAATAACAGCGAATAGCTTATCCACCAATCTTCCGCGAAGGTCTTCCGAATTCCGCTCAAACTCTTCCTCAACTTTATCAAGAATCATTTTGGTGGCGGTTTTCATTTTACGGTCTTTTACCGTGCGGGAGAATAATTTTTTATCTATCACGATACCTGACAGCGATGGTGGTGCTTTCAGTGAGGCATCTTTTACATCGCCTGCTTTGTCACCAAATATTGCCCGCAGTAATTTTTCCTCGGGTGAAGGGTCGGATTCACCTTTGGGGGTTATTTTACCAATAAGAATATCACCGGGGCTCACATGCGCTCCGATACGGATTAAGCCATTTTCATCCAGGTTTTTAGTTGCATCCTCACTTACATTGGGTATGTCGGAAGTTAATTCTTCAAGTCCGCGTTTGGTATCTCGTACTTCTAACAAATATTCATCAATGTGTATGGAAGTAAAAGAGTCCTCACGAACAACGCGGTCCGAAATAACAATGGCATCCTCGAAATTGTATCCTTTCCAGGGCATAAATGCGACTTTCAGGTTTCTTCCAAGTGCCAGGTCTCCACGATCGGTGGCATACCCTTCACATAAAATATCGCCTTTTTTAACCCTTTGTCCTTTATATACAATAGGGCGCAAATTAACACAGGTATTCTGGTTTGTTTTGCGATATTTTGGCATTTTGTAGCGCTTTGTTTCTATATCAAACGAAACAAATTTTTGTTCATCTGTTTTATCATAGCGTACAATAATTTCGTTGGCATCCACATAGTCGATCAATCCATCACCTTCTGCAATAACAAGTTGGCGAGAATCCTGGGCTACAGTACGTTCCAGCCCGGTACCCACTACGGGGGCTTCAGGGTTTAATAGCGGAACTGCCTGGCGCATCATGTTCGATCCCATGAGTGCACGGTTAGCATCGTCATGTTCCAGGAAGGGTATTAATGATGCGGCAACCGAAGCAATCTGGTTGGGTGCTACGTCCATCAAATGTACATTATCGCCTTCCTCAAGCGGGAAATCGCCATTATAACGTGCTTTAACGCGTTGGTTCTTAAATTGCCCGTCATCCAAAAGAGGGGCATTTGCCTGGGCAATAATTTTATTTTCTTCTTCCTCAGCACTGATGTATACAATGCCTTCATTTTTCAGATCAGCCTTTGCTTTTTCAACTTTTCTGTAAGGTGTTTCAATAAAACCAAGGTCGTTAATTTTTGCGTATACGCAAAGCGATGTAATCAATCCGATATTTGGACCTTCCGGTGTTTCAATAGGGCATAATCGTCCATAATGGGTATAGTGCACATCACGCACCTCAAATCCCGCTCTTTCCCTTGATAAACCGCCGGGTCCTAAGGCTGACATACGGCGTTTATGGGTCATCTCACTCAACGGATTGGTTTGATCCATAAACTGAGATAACTGATTGGTTCCGAAGAATGAATTGATAACCGATGAAAGTGTTTTTGAGTTGATAAGGTCAACCGGCGTAAACACTTCATTATCGCGTACGTTCATGCGTTCACGTATGGTACGCGCCATACGCGCCAGCCCAACGCCAAATTGATTGAATAGTTGTTCACCTACTGTTCTTACCCGTCGATTACTTAAATGATCAATATCATCAACATCGGTTTTTGAGTTGATAAGCTGAATAAGATGTTGTATGATGGCAATCATATCTTGCTTGGTAAGGATCTTGGTGTCCTTATCAATATTCAGCTGCAATTTGGTGTTGATACGATAACGCCCAACCTCACCCAGGTCATAACGCTTGTCAGAGAAGAATAGTTTATCGATTACATCACGCGCTGTGGCTTCATCGGGTGGCTCGGAGTTACGCAATTGACGATAAATATGAAGCACTGCTTCTTTCTCTGAGTTACACGGGTCTTTCTGAAGCGTATTATAGATAATTTCAAAATCTGAAGTATTCTGATTTTCTTTGTGTAAAAGAATAGTTTTGGCCCCTGAATCAACGATCTGCTCAACATGTTCTTTTTCAATTACGGTTTCCCGATCGATAATTACTTCGTTGCGTTCAATGGATACTACTTCACCAGTATCTTCATCAACAAAATCCTCAATCCATGATTTCAAAACACGTGCTGCCAATCGACGGCCAACAACTTTATTCACAGCCGTTTTGGAAACTTTTATTTCGTCTGCCAGGCCAAAAATTTCTAAAATGTCTTTGTCACCTTCATAGCCAATGGCCCTAAGTAAGGTGGTAACCGGTAATTTCTTTTTTCGATCAATGTATGCGTACATCACATTGTTGATGTCGGTAGCAAATTCTATCCACGATCCTTTAAACGGAATGATTCGCGCTGAATACAATTTAGTACCATTGGCATGCAAACTTTGTCCGAAGAAAACACCGGGTGAACGATGCAATTGCGAAACCACAACTCTTTCAGCCCCGTTAATGATAAATACACCACGTTCGGTCATGACAGGGACTGTACCTAAATATACATCCTGAATGACGGTGTCAAAATCTTCATGCTCCGGGTCGGTACAATAGAGTTTAAGTTTAGCTTTAAGCGGTACACTATAAGTTAATCCGCGTTCAACACATTCTTCAATACTATATCTGGGAGGGTCAATGGAATAATCTAAGAATTCCAGCACAAAATTATTCCTTGTATCGGTTATGGGAAAATTTTCCTGAAAAACCTGATAGAGCCCTTTGTTTTTTCGTTCTTCGGGTGTTGAATTCAGTTTAAAGAATTCATAAAACGACTTCACCTGTACTTCAAGTAAATCAGGGTAGTCAAGTTTATTTTTGGAAGATGAAAAATTAACTCTTTCAATTAAATTGCTTACTGCTGACATGTGCAAAAATTATTAGTTGAACTTAGCATTCTGGAAATGACAAAAAGGGATAAGACCTCATATAAAAATGAGATCTTTCCCTACGAGAAAATTTATATTTTACTTACCGGGTTATTTAAGTTCAACTTCCGCTCCTGCTTCTTCTAATTGTTTAACAAGTGCTTCAGCTTCATCCTTCGGAATACCTTCTTTAATTGGCGAAGGAGTAGCGTCTACTACACCTTTTGCTTCTTTCAATCCTAAACCGGTTAATTCTTTCACCAATTTAACAATTGCCAGTTTATTTCCGCCCGGTGCTTTAAGAATAACATCGAATGATGATTTTTCTTCTTCAGCGGCTCCTTCGTCACCACCACCAGCTGGTCCTGCAACAGCAACAGCTGCAGCCGCAGGTTCAATTCCGTATTCCTCTTTTAATATATCTGCTAGCTCATTTACCTCTTTAACAGTTAAATTCACTAATTGTTCTGCAAGCGTTTTAATATCTGCCATCGTTTTATGATTTTAAAAAGTAATTTACAAAATTTTTAACTATTTTTCTCTTTTATTGCATCCAGCAGGCCATGAATTTTCCCACCGCCTGATTGCAATTGTGATACAACATTTTTTATTGGTGATTGTAACAGACCAATAAGATCACCCAACAACTCATTTTTAGATTTAATAGCTGTTAGCATTTCCAATTGATCGTCGCCAATGTAAACTGATTCTTCAACAAATGCTCCTTTGAGAACAGGTTTTTCCGACCCTTTGCGAAACTCTTTAATGAGTCTTGCCGGTGCGTTACCAGTATTAGTGAACATAACAGAAGTGGAATTTTTAAGGATATCAATCAGATCTCCGTATTCACCGCCTGTTTGTTCAAATGCTTTTTTAAGCAGGGTGTTTTTAACCACCATTAACTGGATGTCTTTCTCAAAGCATTTTCTCCTTAATTTGCTCGTATCCTCAGCATTTAATCCCGAAATATCAGTGAGATAGAAGTGCTGATTGTTATTCAACCTTTCGGCTATCGTTTCAATTATCTGACTTTTGTCTTCTTTTGTCTTCATAATCTCGTTAAGGAGTTAAATTAATTATCCATTGCTTTGGAATCGATCTTTACACTCGGACTCATGGTACTTGATAAATGTATACTTCTTATGTAAGTACCTTTTGCTGAAGCAGGTTTAAGTTTGATAATGGTTTGAATGAACTCTTTGGCATTATCCACGATTTGTGGGGCTTCAAAGGATATTTTTCCAATAGTGGTATGCACGATACCGTATTTATCAACTTTAAAATCAATTTTACCTGATTTTACTTCCTGTACGGCTTTTCCTATATCCATAGTAACCGTTCCGCTTTTTGGGTTTGGCATTAATCCACGAGGGCCTAATACACGTCCCAATTTACCTACCTTAGCCATAACCGACGGCATGGTGATGATTACATCTACATCGGTCCATCCTTTTTCAATCTTCTCAATGTAATCGTCTAATCCTATATAGTCGGCGCCGGCTTGCTGCGCTTCATCCTGTTTATCCGGCGTGCAAAGTACCAAAACTTTCTTTTCCTTACCGGTACCATGAGGCAGTGTTACTACACCACGTACCATTTGGTTAGCTTTACGCGGATCAACACCTAAGCGAATATCCAGATCAACGGACGCATCAAATTTGGTTTTTGTAACATCTTTTAATATAGATGCGGCTTCATTGAGCGAATAATTTTTCTCAGGTTCGATCTTATCTAAAGCTGCCTTCCTGTTTTTACTAAGTTTTGTCATTTGAACAATTCCTGATTAGTTTGTACTTGCAGGAAATTTACCTTTTACAGTAATTCCCATGCTGCGGGCTGTTCCCGCAACCATTTTCATTGCAGATTCGACTGTAAAGCAGTTCAAATCAGGCATTTTATCTGCTGCTATATCCTTCACCTGATCCCAACTGATTGAGGCAACTTTTACCCTGTTGGGCTCTGCAGAGCCTGATTTTAATTTGGTTGCTTCTTTAAGTTGAACAGCAACCGGTGGAGTTTTAACAATAAAATCAAAGGACTTATCAGAATAAACCGTGATTACAACTGGTAATACTTTACCCGCTTTCTCCTGTGTCCTGGCATTAAATTGTTTGCAGAACTCCATAATGTTTACTCCTTTGGCACCTAATGCAGGGCCTACCGGAGGTGATGGATTGGCTGCTCCACCTTTGATCTGCAACTTAACTAAGCCTTCAACTTCTTTAGCCATAAAATGTGATTATTATTTATTATATATCAGCGTATTTTGGTAATTGCTCAGGAAGCATTATATTGATGTTGCAATCACCAAAATGTTTTTATTCTTTTTCAACCTGCATAAAGCTTAATTCAAGAGGTGTTTTACGGCCAAAAATTTTAACCATAACCTTTAGCTTTTTCTTTTCTTCATTCACCTCTTCAATAATTCCATTAAAACTGTTAAACGGACCGTCAATTACTTTCACTGATTCGCCCACATAAAATGGTACGTTTAACTCTTCATCGCTCTCGGCCAACTCATCAACTTTACCGAGAATACGGTTTACTTCGCTTTGACGAAGGGGTGTAGGTTCTTCATCATTTTGTGTGCCCAGAAAACCGATAACATTATTTATGTTTTTTAAAATGTGTGGTATTTCACCTACCAATGACGCTTCAATCAAAACATAACCAGGAAAAAAATTTCTTTCCTTGCTTACTTTTTTTCCGGCGCGAATCTGGTATACTTTTTCAGTAGGAATTAATACCTGTGAAACATAATCCTGTAAGTTTAAACGGGCTATTTCATTTTCTATATACTCCTTTACTTTCTTCTCTTTTCCTCCGATAGCCCGAAGCACATACCATTTTTTCTCAATCTCTGACATAAATCCTCCCGGGAGATTAATAGAACATTTGATAAATGAATTCCATGATATTTGAGAAACTCAGATCCATAACCAGGATAAGCAAACTAATAATTAATGCGGCAACCATTACAATAATGGCGCTTGATTGCAGTTCAGGCCAGGTTGGCCATGTTACTTTGTACATCAGTTCGTTATAAGCTTCTTTTACGTATCCTACTACTCGCATATTTTTTAATCATTAGCACGGGAGGAGAGACTCGAACTCCCGACACCCGGTTTTGGAGACCGGTGCTCTGCCAACTGAGCTACACCCGTGTATGTCACCTTTTTATTAAGTTTATTCACAATATAAAATACAAATAAGGAAAGACCCGGTAAACCCGAATCATTCCTTTACATGCGTTTTATATTGGAGTAATAAATTATTCAACAACTTCAGTTACCTGGCCTGCACCAACTGTTCTGCCTCCTTCACGAATGGCAAAGCGTAGTCCTAAATCAATGGCAACCGGTGTAATTAAATGAACTTCAATTGTTAGGTTATCACCTGGCATTACCATTTCGGTGCCTTGTGGTAACTGAATCTCACCTGTTACATCCAATGTTCTTAAGTAAAACTGAGGACGGTAATTGTTGTGGAATGGCGTATGACGACCCCCTTCTTCTTTTTTAAGGATATATACCTCAGCTTTAAATTTAGTATGCGGAGTGATTGATTTTGGCTTGGCCAATACCATACCACGTTTGATATCATCTTTTTCAACACCGCGTAATAGCAGTCCTACGTTGTCGCCGGCTTCACCGCGGTCAAGAATTTTTCGGAACATTTCAACCCCTGTACATACGGTTTTCTTACCTTCTGCACCCAGACCGATCATTTCCATTTCTTCACCGGTAGTTATCACACCGGATTCAATTCTACCTGTAGCAACTGTTCCCCGGCCTGTAATGGAGAATACGTCTTCAACCGGCATCAGGAATGGTTTATCGATATCACGTGTTGGTAATGGGATATAATCATCAACAGCATCCATTAACTCAACAATTTTTTCAACCCAATTTTCTTCACCATTTAAGGCGCCTAAAGCCGAACCTTTAATAACCGGAGCATTATCGCCATCAAAATCATAGAAGGAAAGCAGTTCACGTACTTCCATTTCTACAAGTTCAAGCAACTCTTCGTCATCAACCATGTCTACTTTATTCAGAAATACAACAACACTGGGTACATTCACCTGTCTTGCAAGCAGAATATGCTCCCTTGTTTGTGGCATAGGACCGTCTGTTCCTGCCACTACAAGAATGGCACCATCCATTTGGGCAGCACCGGTAACCATGTTTTTTACATAGTCGGCGTGACCCGGACAGTCCACGTGTGCATAGTGTCTTTTTACTGTTTGATACTCAACATGGGCGGTATTAATAGTAATACCTCTTTCTTTTTCCTCAGGCGCATTATCGATAGAATCAAATGATCGTATTTCAGACCATCCTTTAGAGGAAAGTACTGTGGTAATAGCAGCCGTAAGAGTTGTTTTACCATGATCAACATGACCGATAGTACCAATATTAACGTGAGGTTTGGACCTTTCAAATTTTTCCTTAGCCATAATTACTAAAAAATTAATTAATTATACTATCTTTTGTTATTAGTTACAAATTTACCAGAGCCAATGACGGGAATTGAACCCGTGACCTCTTCCTTACCAAGGAAGCGCTCTACCCCTGAGCTACATCGGCTTACAAATGAGCGGGAGACGGGATTCGAACCCGCGGCCCTAACCTTGGAAGGGTTATGCTCTACCAACTGAGCTACTCCCGCATAATGCCTGTAAACATTACGTTTCACCATATTGGCTATTCTTTTCCGTGCGCCTAACCAAATCAATCACGGATGCTTGTGAAAATGAACTGTAGCTCAGGATCAATTTATTCTATGTCACAATGCATCCAAACCCTCTATTCACAATGTAAGGCCTTTGTGGGGAGAGCAGGATTCGAACCTACGAAGGCATAAGCCAGCAGATTTACAGTCTGCCCCAGTTGGCCGCTTTGGTATCTCCCCTCATAATATAAAGAACGTCAAACTTGAGCCGATGGAGGGAGTCGAACCCACGGCCTGCTGATTACAAATCAGCTGCTCTGACCAACTGAGCTACATCGGCATAAAAAAACGAACCGATCTGATCAGTCTCAAAATCGGTTCGCAAATGTATAAATATTTTGTTTACTACAAAATAAATTCAGCTATTTTTTTGCCTTGCGGCCATGAGCTATGCCCTCCTTCTTTTTCCCTTATATTTGGTTAACTGTTTGCGGAGTGCTTCAACGGCTAAATCTGTAGATTCTTCGAAGGTTTTGGTCTGTTTCTTGGCAAATAGATCATTCCCTTTAATCTCCAACTTAATTTCAGCAATCTTGTTTTCTTTTTCTTCTGTGTTTTCTACTCTTAAAAAAACTTCTGCACCTATTATCTGATCGTAAAAATGCATAAGTTTCTTCACTTTAGAGTCTATAAAAGTTTCAAGCTGCGGAGTTGCAGCAAATTTCACTGAATTAATTTTAACGTCCATAATTAAACCTCCTAATCTTTATGCTCTTGGGTGAGCTTGTTTATAAATATTCTTCAGTTTCCTGAAGGATGTGTGCGTATATATCTGGGTTGCTGATAGATTAGCGTGCCCCAGCAATTCTTTTATGGCATTCAGTTCAGCACCACTATTTAACAGATGTGTTGCGAAGGTATGCCGTAATACATGCGGACTTTTTTTCTCGATTGTGGATACATACCCAATATATTCATGAACGATCCTGTAGATTAACTTGGGATACGCCTGCTTCCCTTTTTGAGTAACAATGAACCAGGGTTCAGGGTTGTCAATTTTTTTTCTGTTTTCCAGGTATTTGTTCAGGGTTATTTGCAGGGATGGATGCATGGGGATTATTCGTTCCTTATTTCTTTTACCCAGAACTTTAATGGTTTTTTTCTGCTGGTCAATATCCGTAATTTTTAAATGTATTAACTCTGATAGGCGGATACCTGTTCCATATAATATTTCAACAACTGCTTTGCTGCGCCGGCCATTGAAATCATTAGGGAATTCAATGTGGTCAAACAGAAAGTCCATCCTGGATTGTTCTATAAACGATGGTAGTTGTTTTTTTAATTTGGGGGTTAACACCTTGCTCATCGGACTGGTGGTGATGAATCCTTCCCTGCATAAATATTTAAAAAATGTTTTTAAAGTGGAAAGTTTCCTGTTAACAGATGATGTTTCAAGTCCGGAATCGGTAAGGTAAATAATGAATGCGCGGATATCAAATGCTGTTATATCATGCCATTTCAGGTTTTTAGTTTGGGTTATATCGCGCTGAAAGGCAATGAATTGGCGAAGATCATTTTCGTATGAACGGAATGTATGAGCAGAATAACTTTTTTCGTATTTTATATAATCCAAAAACCCTGTTAGTTCACTCATAAATGAATGCTTTTATACTCCAAACTCACCGGATAGTAAGATATTGTGCAAGCATTCAGCGCTTTAAAGCGATCACATTACTCTTCTTCCTGTTGAAGATGTTGTTTATACTTCGCTCTTTTAATCGTTTCACGGCGCTCTTCAGAGGGTTTTACATGGTGTTGCCTTTCCCTTAACTCCTTAATTACACCGGTTTTTTCAAACTTTCTTTTGAATTTTTTTAAGGCACGTTCTATATTTTCACCTTCTTTTATTGGTATGATAATCATTTGATAACCCTGTTTTTGATTTTTTGAGGCGCAAATATAGAAAATAATATTTTTAATTAAAAGAAAGTTGATTGATTTCGCTAAATGATTCAATAATATCTTTTTTCCCTGTCATATACTTTACTAAAATAGATGATTAAAAATAATAATTTTAATCATAAATCAAGTGGATTTAACATTTATTTTGAGTCTGATTAAAAACCGAAATCCGCTCGTTAAATTTTAATTATTTTAGCGCATCCCGTGGGTATTTGAAAGGACTTTTTTATATTGACTGATATTTCGTTTATCCATATACTTATCATGGCTAATTATTAAAAATTTGAGTTGTGAAAAAACTATTACTGCTTCTGCCAATATTTATTGCACTACTTTCCTGCACCAATGAAAATGATAAGCAACAAATTGACGATTTATCTAAGGTAGCATTTGATTTTCAGCCAATATTATCTGGTTTAGCATTGAGGACATTGGTTGCCAGTTAGCTTGTTATGGCGATTCAACCATACAAACTGCAACCATTAATAAACTTGCATCAGAGGGTGTTGTTTTTGATAATGCCTATACGGTATCAGGTGTTTGCGCACCGAGTCGTTCTTCTATAATTAGCGGTATGTATCCTACGCGGATGGGTACACATAATATGCGTACCAGTGGTATTGAGCCGCCATTAAATATGGTCTGTTTTACTGAATTCATGCAGAAAGCGGGATATTATTGCACCAACAATGCTAAAGAAGATTATAACTTTGATACACCCGAAGGTACATGGGATGCGATGTCAGGTAGGTTTGCACATTACAGAAACCGTAAGGAAGGGCAACCGTTTTTCGCTGTATTTAATCTGACAACAACGCATGAATCACGTATTTGGGGACTTGAATGGGAGCAATTGTTAACCGATCCGGAAAAAGTACATGTACCATCTTATTTTCCTGACGATAACAAATTGGTGAGACGGGATATTTCCCGAAGTTACTCAAACATTTCTCTGGTGGACCATCAAATTAGTGTTTTTTTGGATGAACTTGATCGGAAGGGCTTGATGGACAGCACTATCATTGTTGTATGGAGTGACCATGGCGGTCCGTTACCGCGACAGAAAAGGGTTGTGTTTAAAAATGGTTCGACTTACGGTCGGCTTATGGCCATAAACTTTGCCGGAGACCTTGATCATCTGCCGCCATCAATAATTGAAGAGTTGATAATATTTAAAAGAGAAGGGAATGGTAATATTTCAAACGCCGCTGAAAATGTATTGATTAATTTGGATGTATTATAGGCCTTGCTTCAGTTTATTTAGCAATTATTGGCCAACTATTTAATGTGTCCAATTATTTTCATCCGTTGGGTTTACGGTATTATGAACGGATATATGTGTTGAGTGGTCATGCATAAATATTCGTGCACGCACACGGAAAAAACAATAAATTTTTATACCTTTGTCGTGGACGTACACGTTTTTACAGCTAACTTGTTGATAAATTGGAATATAACGCCGGAAATAAAAAAATTACCATTAAGGATATTGCAAATCATGCCGATGTATCAATCGGAACGGTTGATCGTGTATTGCATAACAGGGGAGAGGTAAAAGAGGAAACCCGGCAAAAGATAATGGACATTGTTAATAAATTTGGATATACACCAAATGTATTGGCCAAATCTCTTGCTTCCCGAAAAACACACAAAATTTCTGTTTTAATTCCTGATGCCAGTGATAACAATCCATATTGGGATATGCCGCTGTCAGGTATTCAACAAGCAGCCGGTGAAATTAATGATTATAACACCATTATTGAAACTTACACTTTTAACGCCACAAACGAGCGTTCCTTTAATAAAATCATCCATGAAGTTATCAGTGCAAAACCTGATGGTGTAATATTCAATCCGGTATTCAGGGAATCATCGCTGGATTTTATGGAATTGCTGGATGCGCACCAGATACCTTATATATTTATAGATATCAATTTGGAAAATGGCCATAATTTATCCTATTTCGGACAGGATGCAAAACAAAGTGGTTATGTAGCCGGGAAGATTATTTGTCGTGCCCTGCCTGATGGAGGTAGTATACTAATCGTTAAATTGGCAAACCATAAAGTAATTACACGTCATTTACGTTTGAGAGAAGAGGGCTTTAACAACTATATTTCTAAAAAACAACCCGTTAATAAATATCAGATAATCTCAACGGAAATAGATTTACTTGAATCAGATGAACCTGATTCAACATTGCAAAACATTTTTGAGCAACATAGGAATATTAAAGGTGTATTTGTTCCGAATTCACGGGTTTTTAAGGTGGCTTCATTTCTTGAAAATCTAAACAATAAAGATCTGCTGCTGGTTGGCTTCGATTTAATTGATGAGAATTTAAAATACCTGGAGAATGACACCATTGATTTTCTGATTGGTCAAAAACCTGAAGAACAAGGGTTTAAAAGTGTAATGGCCATGTTTAGTCACCTGATTTCTCATAAAGAAATACCAGAAGAAAATCATAGCCCTATTGACATTATTATTAAAGAAAATCTTAAATATTATATTAACACTAAAAGGAATGACAGAATTAAGTTTCAATGATTTAAAAGGCAAGGTTTGTGTAATCACAGGCGGTGGCGGAGTAATCGGTTCATCCATCGCCAAAGGATTGGCTACAATTGGATTAAAAATAGCTATTTTGGACATCAATGAAGAACAGGCTGTTAAAGTGGCTCAGGAAGTAGAAAAACAAAGCGGTACAACCGTAAAGGGCTTTAAAGCTAATGTGTTAGATAAAACATCGTTGGAAGAGGCCAAAGCGAAAATCAATTCGGAATTGGGCAGCATTGATTATTTGATTAATGGTGCCGGGGGGAATTCACCAAAAGCAACCACACAAATTGAAAAACTGGATGAATCGAATCTGTCAGAATTGGAAAAATCATTTTATGGCTTGGAAATGGAAGGCTTTCAATGGGTTTTTGACCTGAATTTTAAAGGAACATTGTTACCTACTATGGTTTTTACACGTGATATGCTCGATCATAAAAAAGGTGCGGTGTTGAATGTATCATCCATGAATTCATATAAGCCGCTTACAAAAATTCCGGCATACTCAGCAGCTAAGGCCGCTGTAAATAATTTTACCGAATGGTTATCAGTGCATGTGGCAAAAATGGGAATACGGGTCAATGCGATTGCACCGGGATTTTTCCTTACCAATCAGAACCGATTCCTTCTTGTAGACGAAAACACCGGTAAACCAACTGTCAGGGGTGAAAAAATTCTGGCCAACACACCTATGGAAAGATATGGTGAGGTTGAAGAGTTACAGGGTACAGTAGCCTATTTATTATCAGATATATCCAAATTCGTGACAGGGATTTGCATCCCTGTAGATGGTGGTTATAGTGCCTTTGGCGGTGTTTAGCACCTGAAATTTAATAATAAATGATTTCAATTAATAAATTTTTTAACATATGGAAATGGAACAGACGTGGCGTTGGTATGGCCCCAGTGATCCGGTAACTTTGGCCGATATAAGGCAGGCTGGAGCAACAGGTATTGTTACCGCATTGCACGAAATTCCCATTGGAGAAGTGTGGACTGAAGAAGCCTTATTGGAAAGAAAAAAACTAATCGAACGGGATGACAAGAATCCTCTACGCTCTCGCGGATTAACCTGGTCGGTTATTGAAAGTATTCCTGTACATGAGGATATTAAGCAAGGAAAGCCAAATCGCGATGAATGGATTGATAAATATAAACAAAGTATACGCAATGTAGGTAAAGTTGGTATCCCGGTAATAACATACAATTGGATGCCTGTAGTTGATTGGACACGGACCAATCTTGCACTGGAACTGGAAGATGGCGCTAGAGCTTTGGCTTTTGATTTTCCTGAATATGTTGCCTTTGATTTGTATATGTTACAGCGTCCGGGAGCGGAAAAAGAATACTCTGACGAAATTAAAGATGCGGCAAAAGCCCGATTTGAGTCAATGAATGATGAAGAACGATATGTATTGCAAAAAAACATTATAGCTGGTTTGCCGGGTGGACAGGAGGGATATACCCTTGATGAATTTCGTGAACGTTTGGCTAATTACGACTCCATTGACGATACCAAATACCGCCAAAATCTAAGATATTTTCTCGAACAAATAATACCAGTGGCCATAGAATCGGATGTAAGAATGGCCATTCATCCCGATGATCCCCCAATTTCTTTATTTGGCCTGCCACGTGTGGTAAGTACGGAGGCAGATTTGCAGTACATCACAAATATTTATAATTCGGTCTACAATGGGCTGTGTATTTGTACCGGCTCACTTGGTGTTAGACCCGACAACGATTTGACAGGTATTGTTGAACGATTGGGTGATAAGATCAATTTTCTACACCTGCGCAGTACACAAAGAGACCCAATGGGTAGTTTTCACGAAGCAAGTCATTTGCGTGGCGATGTACCCATGTATCAAGTGATGGTAGCGGTATTGAAGGAACAGAAGCGACGACACGCTGCTAACCGACGGGATGAACAAATACCCATGCGTGCAGACCATGGTCATACTATTCTTGACGATCTTAAAAAGAAGACCAATCCGGGTTATTCCGCAATTGGTTTGTTGAGAGGTATGGCTGAATTACGTGGACTAGAAATGGGGATTCTAAACAGTGGCGTTATTTATAACAATTAGATAACATATTTTATAAAATTGGATATGAGTGTCGGATTAACTTATCAAAAGTAAAAAATACCGGAGAAAATTCATGATTTCCTATGGCGAGAGAGTATGGATGATGGATTCAATCAAACAGTTTTAATTATGTAACACGGTAGTCAAACAAACAAAAAAAACAATGAGTATCAATTTAAAAAACCATGCTAAATATTCCATGCTGGTGCCAACCAGCATGGGTGCAAGAATAACACCCATTAATGGACAACCCGTTCATTCCAGTGATACATTTTATATGCAGGCCACCAGCGCTGAGACCAATGTGGCCAGCGTACCCTCTTTTCTCGGTTTACCTGTTAAGGTGTTAACCACCTTTGTAAAAGACAGTCCGGTTGCCGGTTTTATTAAGAGCAATTTGAAAAGTCGGCACATGGATTATGAAGGACCTGAAGTAGATCAGGGTGGTCCGTGGGGATATCGTCATCAATTCAATATTGCCGATAGTGGCTACGGGTCCAGGGGGCCGCGCGTACAAAACGACCGTGCCGGTGAGGTGGGAAGAACGTTGAACATAAAAGATTTTGATGTTGATCGGATATTTGGGCAGGAAGGCGTGCAAATTGTGCATCTTTCAGGATTAATAGGAGCGTTATCAGAACAAACAAGTCAATTTTGCCTTGAAATTGCCCGGGCGGCCAGGAAACATGGTACTGCCATCTCTTTTGATTTGAATTACAGGGCTACATTTTGGCAAGGTCGTGAAAAAGAGCTTCGGGAAATATTCACTGAAATCGCATCTATCTCTGATATTTTGGTTGGTAACGAAGAAGATTTTCAGTTATGCCTGGGCATTGAAGGCCCTGAAGCGGGTGGAAAAGCGATTCAGGATAAAATCGACAACTTCAAAGAAATGATCGGACGTGTTAAAAAATCGTTCTCCAATGCTTCGGTATATGCCACAACACTACGCCAGGTAGTGAGCACCAACGAGCATTTATGGGGTGCCATCATGTTGGAAGGTGATAATAACTGGCAAGTTATTGAGCCACGCAGAATTAATGTTTTAGACCGTATTGGTGGTGGGGATGGCTTTGTTGGTGGTTTGCTATACGGTATTCTTAAAGGCTGGGATGCCGAAAAATGGGTGCAATTCGGATGGGCTACAGGTGCACTGGCAACAACCTTTCTTACCGATTACGGCCAGCCTGCCGATGAGGAGATGGTCTGGAGCATTTGGGAAGGAAATGCCCGTGTGAAAAGATAAGCGTGCAATCAGTGTATCTTAAACAGCATTATTTATGATTTATTTCAGTAAAGGATCAGAAAATATGAGTCTTTCCTCTGATGATCTCAGAGAAGGACTTTATACAGCTTTGCACAAGCTTGGAAAAAGAAATAAAGTGTTGGTGGTACCTCCTGATTTTACCCGCTTTCATTCGCGGGCAGGAACAATTACCTCCTCCATTTACGAGTATTACAAAGATAGTGTAAAGGATATTTTACCTGCTTTGGGCACTCATACACCAATGACGGACGAGCAACTCACTGAAATGTTCGGGAATGTTCCGAAAGAGCTGTTCCGTCCTCATAATTGGAGAACCGATGTGGTTACCATCGGTAAAGTCCCCGGAGAATACGTGGCTGAAATTACCGACAATGCCATTGATTATGAATGGCCTGCCCAGCTTAATAAACTTATTTGGGAAGGAGGACATGACCTGATTCTTTCCGTTGGTCAGGTACTACCCCACGAAGTAATTGGGATGGCCAATTACAACAAAAACTTATTTGTAGGAACAGGTGGTTCAGAAGGTATAAACAAAAGCCATTTTGTGGGTGCTGCTTATGGCATGGAACGACTTATGGGACGTGCACAAAATCCGGTACGTAAGTTGTTAAACTACGCGGCTGAGTATTTTATGAAGCACCTTCCGGTTGTTTATGTTCATACGGTTGTCGGAAGGGATGAAAATGGTGAAATGGCTGTTAAAGGATTGTATATAGGCGATGACGAGACTGTTTTTACGGATGCTGCCGATTTATCACTTAAAACCAACTTTACGCTGTTAGACAATCCTTTAAAAAAGGTAGTGGCCTACATGGATCCGACTGAATTTAAAAGCACCTGGCTGGGCAACAAAAGTATTTACCGGTCGCGGATGGCACTGGACGATGGAGGAGAATTGATTGTGCTGGCCCCGGGGTTAAAAGAATTTGGAGAAGATGCTGAAATTGACCGGTTGATCAGAAAATACGGCTATTGTGGTACTAACGCTACGTTAAAAGCGGTGGAGGAAAATGAAGAATTGCAAAACAACCTCAGTGCAGCCGCTCACCTAATTCATGGAAGTTCGGAAGGACGGTTTTCAATCACGTATTGTCCCGGACATGTATCGAAAGAAGAAATTGAATCGGTTTATTTTCAATATGCCGATTTGAAAGAGATGATGCGGCGATACAACCCGGAAAAACTGAAAGACGGTTTCAATACCTTGTCTGACGGGGAAGAAATATATTATATATCGAACCCGGCACAAGGTCTATGGGCCTATAAAGAACGATTTATATAATACAATGACCGATGTTACATTGAGTCTGAACATTAAATTTTAAACTTATTAAATAATGAAAGAATTATCAGATATTGGCTTAATAGGTTTGGCTGTTATGGGCGAAAACCTTGTATTAAACATGGAGAGCAAAGGATTCACTGTTTCAGTGTATAACCGCTCAATTGAAAAGGTTGAAAAATTTGTGGATGGCCGTGCAAAAGGCAAGAACATCAAAGGCACCAAATCATTAGAAGAGTTGGTTCAGTCGCTTGAACGACCACGCAAAGTAATGATCATGGTAAAAGCCGGAAAACCGGTGGATACCATTATCGATCAACTAATTCCGCTACTCGAACCGGGTGATATCCTGATTGATGGCGGTAACAGTCATTTCCCTGACACCAATCGTCGTACAGAATATGTTGAAAGTAAAGGATTGCGTTACATCGGAACGGGGGTTTCAGGCGGGGAAGAGGGAGCTCTGAAAGGCCCTTCAATTATGCCGGGCGGATCAAAAGAAGCGTGGCAGTATGTGAAACCAATATTTCAGTCAATAGCCGCCAAAGTAGAAGACAATGTACCCTGCTGCGACTGGGTGGGGGAAAACGGTGCCGGCCATTTTGTGAAAATGGTGCACAATGGCATCGAATACGGAGATATGCAGTTGATATGTGAAGCATATCAGATTATGAAAGATTTGTTGGGAATGTCGCCCGGTGAAATGCATGAAGTATTTGCCGAATGGGATAAGGGAGATTTGGATAGTTATTTGATTGAAATCACCAGTGAAATTCTTGCTTTTAAAGAAGAGGGCGAACCATTGGTTGATAAGATTCTCGATACTGCCGGACAAAAAGGAACCGGAAAATGGACCGGTATCTCTGCCCTGGATTTGGGTATTCCGCTAACTCTTATAGGTGAGGCGGTATTTTCAAGATGTTTGTCAGCTCAAAAGGATGAAAGGGTGGCAGCATCAAAAATTTTATCAGGCCCTAAGCCTGCTTTTCAGGGCGATAAAAAGGCATTTATTGAGGATATCCGACAAGCCTTGTTTGCTTCCAAAATTGTTTCTTATGCGCAGGGCTATGTGCTGATGAGAGAAGCGGCCAGCGAATATGGCTGGGAGTTGAATTATGGTGGTATAGCACTTATGTGGCGCGGTGGATGTATTATTAGATCTGCTTTCTTGGGAAAAATAAAAGAAGCCTTTGATAACAATCCTGACTTGTTAAATTTATTGCTCGATCCATATTTCAAAGCCAAGGTAGATGAAGCCCAACCTGGTTGGAGAAGAGTGATAGGAACGGCCGTTGCCAATGGTATTCCTACACCGGCATTTTCAACTGCCCTGGCTTATTTTGATGGTTATCGTTCCGAACGACTCCCTGCCAACCTGTTACAGGCGCAGCGCGATTATTTTGGCGCACATACTTATGAGCGACTTGATAAACCACGGGGTGAATATTTTCATACCAACTGGACCGGGCGCGGCGGTGAAACAGCTTCCTCAACTTACAATGTTTAATGCAGTTGATGTCGAATAACTAAGGATTGTTGTAAAACACAAATAAACAATAACCGGATGAATAAATTATCAGATTTTGGCATGATTGGATTAGCGGTCATGGGTGAGAACCTGGCATTGAATATCGAAAGTAAAGGATTTAAGGTGTCGGTTTACAATCGCTCAGTACCCGGTGAAGAGAGGGTTGTTGATACTTTTTTGGAAGAACGGGCCAAAGGTCGAAATGTTTTTGGTACCAACGATTTAAAAAAGTTTTTCGATAGCATTGAAAGACCCAGGAAAATAATGATGATGATTAAGGCCGGAAGTGCAGTTGACCAACAGATAGATCAATTATTACCCTATCTGGAAATGGGAGATATAATAATTGATGGCGGAAATTCACATTTTATCGATTCCATTCGCCGCACGAAATATCTTGAGAAAAAAGGATTTTATTTTATAGGCACAGGGGTATCTTATTATGAAAACGGCAGCCGAAGAATATAACTGGCATTTGAATTATGGTGGCATTGCACTAATGTGTCGGGGAGGATGCATTATTCGTTCCATTTTCCTGGGTAAAATCAAAGAGGCTTTTGAAAACAACCCCGGTTTGTTAAATTTGATGCTTGATCCTTATTTCAGAAAGATATTGGAAAAATCAGAGGATTCCTTGAGAAGAGTAGTGTCTACAGCATTCTTACATAAAATACCTGTTCCGGCACTGGCAACTGCATTAACTTATTTCGACGGATATAAAATTGCTGACTTGCCGGCCAATATGATACAGGCGCAACGAGATTATTTTGGAGCTCATACTTATGAAAGAAAGGATAAACCCGCAGGTGAGTACTTTCATACAAACTGGACCGGTCAGGGAGGAAATACAGCTTCCTCTACTTATAATGCATAATGGTAAATTATACTGAAATAAAATAATGAATCGTAAAAACAATTTTGGAATACCGGTATTTATCCGGGTGCTGCTTATTATTATAACCATCATTTCATGCGGCACAAAAGAACAAAAGACGCTGAAATTGGCACATAGTCTGGACCCATCGCATTCAGTACATATTGCCATGGAATTTATGGCTGAGCGATTAAAAGAAAAATCGGACGGGCAGGTAACCATTGATATTTATCCGAGTGGACAGTTGGGATCAGAAAGAGAAAACCTCGAATTACTTCAGATAGGTAGTTTGGCGATTACCAAAGTATCATCAGCTGTATTGGAAGGCTTTATTGAAGAATACAAGGTTCTTGGCTTGCCTTACATTTTTGTAAATGAAGAACATTATTACAATGTGTTAGAGGGTGAAGTAGGACAAAAAATGTTAATGGCTGGTGAGGATATCTGGCTACGTGGTTTGTGCTTTTACGACGCCGGATCAAGAAGTTTTTATACCAAGGAAAAACCGATTAAAGAGCCGGATGACCTGAAAGGGATGAAAATACGGGTGATGAAAAGTATTTCAGCGGTAAACATGGTGAAAGCTCTTGGCGGCACACCAACACCCATTTCATGGGGTGAGCTTTATACGGCATTACAGAGCGGTGTAGTGGATGGTGCAGAGAACAACCCGCCAAGTTTTTATCTTTCACGGCATTATGAGGTTTGTAAATATTATTCGCTGGATGAACACACTTCTGTACCAGATGTCATGCTCATTAGTAAACTTATATGGGATAAACTTACCGAACAGGAACAGCAGTGGTTGCAGGAAGCTGTTGATGAATCAGTGGAATATCAAAAAAAATTATGGGCAGAATCAGAAGAAGAAGCCTTGCGCGAAGTTCAAAAAGCCGGTGTGGAAGTATATCATCCCGATAAATCTAAGTTTAGAGAAAAAGTTAAACCCTTGTACGAGGAAGCCAAAGAGAATGAAGTGCTAAGACCGCTTGTCGAAAAAATTCAGGCCATGGCTCCGGACATTAAAACTGAGGACGATGAAGAAAAAAATTGATAAAATCATAGAAGTAGTCATTGTTGTGCTGATGATCATTCTGGTATTGGATGTTGTTTGGCAGGTGTTAAGCCGATATGTGAACAGATTATTAACCAGTCAGTTCGATACGCAAATACCAACACCATTGTATGCGTTCACCGATGAACTGGCCGGGTTCTTATTAATATGGGTTGCCTTGATGGGCGCTGCATACGGAACAGGAAAAAAACATCACCTCGCTATTGATCTTTTAAAAAGCAAGCTTGGTGACAAAGGAAAAATAAAACTGAACCAACTGATCAATGCAATTATTCTGTTTTTTGCGGTTGGTGTTTTGTGCATTGGTGGTGCATGGTTATGCTACAAAAATTTAGTTTTTGGTCAGGTATCTGCCGCCATGCAAATACCGTTGGGCTATGTGTATCTTGTCTTACCTTTTTCAGGAATATTAATAAGTTACTATGTCATTGACGATTTTATGAATCAAAAGAATTTACTAAAACAAATACCTGAATAATTATGGATTGGTTAGGAATAATTGTGCTTGTCACATCATTTGTAATATTTTTAGGATTAAGTGTCCCTATCGCTTATGCCATTGGAATATCCGGTATTCTGACCATGCTTGTAAGTATGGATTTTTTACCTGCTGTTACCACCATGGCACAACGAATGGCTACAGGATTGGATAGTTTTACGCTTTTGGCTATTCCTTTCTTTATATTTGCCGGCCAGATCATGAATCGCGGGGGGATAGCTATTAGATTGATTGATTTTGCGAAGGTAATAGTGGGACGTTTACCCGGCGGACTGGCTTTTGTGAATGTTATATCAAATATGTTATTCGGCGCCATTTCCGGCTCTGCGACAGCATCAGCATCTGCTATCGGAACCATTATGCACCCACGTATGAAAGAAGAAGGCTATGATGAAAATTTCAGTGCTGCAATAAATGCAAGTTCCGCTACTACCGGGCTAATCATACCACCAAGCAATATTCTTATTATCTATTCATTGGCGAGTGGTGGTGTATCAATTTCTGCATTATTTGTAGCAGGTTATATACCCGGTATAATCATGGGAGTTTTACTTATGGCGGTTGGCGCGACTTATGCATATGCAAATAAATACCCACGTGCAGGTAAGGTTACAATGGGCGAAGCGGCCAGAAAAACCCTGGATGCCATTCCCAGTTTGTTGTTATTGGTAATTGTTATTGGTGGTATGATAGCGGGTTATTTTACTGCTACCGAGGCATCAGCCATTGCCGTTGTTTATGCGCTCATCCTTTCCTTTATCTACAAAGAAATTCGATGGCGAAACTTACCCGATATTATATTAAAAACACTGGCAACAACCTGTATTGTTCTATTACTGGTTGCTACTTCCATTGGTTTGTCATGGATTATGTCGTATGAAAATATTCCGCAGAATGTAAGTAAAGGATTGCTTACTATCAGCGATAATCCGTTTGTTGTGCTGCTAATCATCAATTTTATTCTATTGGTTGTAGGTGTTTTTATGGATATGACACCTGCGGTATTGATCTTTACCCCAATATTTTTACCTGTTGTGGCCCAGCAATTAGGTATGGATCCGATTCATTTTGGAATTGTACTGATCATGAACCTATGTGTAGGACTTATTACGCCACCGGTCGGCACAGTTCTATTTGTGGGTTGCAGTGTGGCCAACATCGGTATTCATTCAATTGTAAGGCCATTAATACCAATGTATATTGTAATGATTATTAGCTTAATGCTGGTTACATTTATTCCTCAATTAAGCTTGTTTATACCAAAAATACTTGGGTTTTAGAGTGGTAAGTTATTTAAATACAATGGTTTAATCAAAATGATAAATACAGGTGAATGGCATTGGTACGGGATACATTGCTGCCGAACAAACTGCGCCTATTCGTGAAGGAAATCATCCTTTCAACGACCTAGGCTATGACCCGCACACCTGCAGGCAGATGGGTTGAACCGGAAGAAATTGAAAGTGCATCCGTATTTCTGGCATCGAAAGCCAGTAATTTTGTAAACGGTCAGATATTATTTGTTGATGGGGGTATACTGGCTAACTTTGGTTATGTAAAGGGCGAAAACGATATTTAATATTTAATTGATCATAATTTGAAAAAATACTACTATGAAAAATTTTATAGATGATAACTTCTTGCTGCAAACCAAGACAGCGGAATATTTATATCACGAGCATGCCAAAAAAATGCCGATCATCGACTATCATTGCCACCTTATACCTCAGCAAATGGCTGAAAATAAGCAGTATGAGAATGTGACGCAGCCCTGGCTGTATGGTGATCATTATAAATGGCGTGCTATGCGCACCAATGGGGTAGAAGAACGGTTTTGTACCGGCGATGCCTCTGATTGGGAAAAATTTGAAAAGTGGGCGGAAACAGTTCCGCATACATTGCGTAACCCGCTTTATCACTGGACTCATCTGGAGTTAAGAAGATATTTTGGCATTGAAGATTTGCTTAATAAAGAATCGGCAAAACGAGTATATGACAAGGCATCATCGATGTTACAGACAAATGAATACCAGGTACAGGGGTTGATTAAGAAAATGAATGTTGAAGTGATTTGTACCACTGATGATCCGGTTGATTCACTTGAATATCATAAACAACTAAGTAACAGCGATGCAGAATTCAAAATTTATCCGGCCTGGAGACCCGATAAAGCCATGGCTGTTGATGACCTGCAGAAATACAATGAATACCTGGATGCGTTGGCTACCGTAGCCGAAAAGGAAATAAAAACATACCAGGATTTGCTGGAAGCTTTGAAGATACGTCATGACTTCTTTCACAGCATGGGCTGTCGGTTATCCGATCATGGTATCGAAAATTTCTTTGCCACACCTTATACGCAAAAAGAGGTTGATTCCATCTTCAAAAAAGCCCGTAGTGGCAAAGCCTTGAATGCTGACGAGATTGACAAAATTAAATCGGCATTGCTCTATGATTTTGGCGTGATGGATCATGAAAAAGGTTGGGTACAACAATATCATGTGGGTGCTATGCGCAACAACAATACCCGTTTATTCAATGCGCTTGGGCCTGACACAGGTTTTGATTCAATTGGTGATTATCAGTTGGCAACCCCTATGTCTCGTTTCTTTGATAAGCTTGACAAGGACAATAAATTGGCCAGTACCATTTTATATAATCTAAATCCGGCTGATAATCATATCATGGGTACCATGATCGGTAATTTCCAGGATGGTTCCGTACCAGGTAAAATGCAATGGGGATCAGGCTGGTGGTTCCTTGACCAAAAATATGGCATGGAAGATCAGATGAATGTGTTATCCACCCTCGGGTTATTGAGCCGTTTCGTGGGGATGTTAACCGACTCAAGAAGTTTTCTGTCATTTCCTCGTCATGAATATTTCCGTCGCATCCTTTGCAACCTTTTGGGCAATGATGTGGAAAATGGAGAACTGCCTGATGATAAGGCCATGCTGGGAAATATGGTTGAAGATATTTGCTATAATAATGCTAAAAACTTTTTTAATTTTTAATTGACATGGAAAAAGTAGTAACATTCGGAGAAGTCATGCTACGGCTGGCTACACCATTGTACGAACGAATAGGACAATCAAACACCATGAATGCTATCTTTGGCGGTGGTGAATCAAATGTTGCAGTATCGTTGGCCAATTACGGAGTGCCGGTTAGTTTTGTAACACGGCTACCTAAAAATGATCTTGCACATGCCTGTGTAAGAGAATTAAGAGGATTTGGAGTAGATACTGACCAAATTATTTATGGTGGCGAACGCATGGGTGTTTATTTCCTTGAAACTGGTGCTGTAAGCCGGGCAAGTAAGGTGATTTATGACCGTGCCGGATCAGCCATTTCTCAAATAGAGAAAGGAATGATCGATTGGGACAAAGTATTTGAAGGTGCTTCCTGGTTCCATTGGACCGGTATTACACCCGCTATATCTCAGGGAGCGGCTGATGTTTGTGCCGAAGCTATTAAAGCTGCCAATGACAGAGGAATTACCGTATCGGCGGATTTAAATTACCGCAAGAAATTATGGAAATACGGAAAATCTGCTCAAGAGGTGATGACCAAACTTGTGGAAGGATGCGATGTGCTTCTGGGTAATGAAGAAGATGCCGAAATGTCCCTTGGTTACAAACCAGAAAACGTGAATGTAAGTGGAGGAGAAGTTACAGGTGCATCATACCTCGATATTTCCAAGCAGATCATGAAGGATTATCCACGTTGTAAATACGTGATTACCACATTACGCGGCTCGAAAAGTGCGAACCATAATACGTGGTCGGGTGTGCTTTATGACGGCAAAAAGTTATATGAGGCACCTACTTATGACATCACTCATATTGTTGACCGTGTAGGAGGGGGTGATTCATTTATGGGTGGTTTGATATATGGTCTAATAAATTATAAAGATGACCTGCAATCGGCATTGAATTTTGCCGTAGCGGCTTCCTGTTTGAAACATACTATCCATGGTGATTATAACCGTGTTACAGTGGAAGAAGTAAAAAAACTCATGGGTGGTGACGCATCAGGACGTGTAAGCCGCTAATAATAAGCCTCATTAAAATTTAAAAAAATGGCAAGATTTAAAAGATTAGATGTATATAACAATGTAATAGAAACTGGCTTGGTTCCATTGTATTACCACAATAACCTGGAAATTATGAAAAATGTGGTCAAAGCATGCTATGATGGAGGTGCCAGGGTATTTGAATTTACCAATCGGGGTGATTTTGCCCATGAAGTATTTGCTGAACTTAATAAATGGATTGAAATCAATTGCCCGGAAATGATTATGGGCGTTGGTTCCATTGTTGAACCAGGAACCTGTTCCTTATATATGCAGTTAGGGGCTAATTTCATTGTATCTCCTGTATTAAACCCGGAGATGGCTAAAATTTGTAATCGCCGTAAGATTGGCTGGATGCCCGGTTGCGGTTCGTTGTCGGAAATAAATCAGGCAGAAGAATTAGGTGCAGAAATTGTTAAAATATTTCCAGCAAAGCAAGTCGGTGGACCTGCCTTTGTAAAAGGTGTTACAGCTCCATGCCCCTGGTCCAATATTATGCCAACAGGCGGCACAAGCCCTGATCCGGAAGGCCTAAAAGCCTGGTTCGATGCAGGTGTTTGTTGTGTTGGGATGGGCTCAGCGCTGTTCAGCAAGGAAAGTATTCAGAAAAAAGATTTTACCGCCATTGAAAAAACGGTTAGAGATACCATAAACGAAATCAAAAAAATAAGAACTAAATAATTAAGTCATGTTAATAGAAAAATACTCATTTGGAACTGGTGATCGGTTCGGTAAAGAAGGAAGTGCTCAATTGTCAGCCATTCAGGAAATCAACAAACTGGGGATACCGGTAGTACCGGTTTGGAATAAATCATACCGCGAACATCAAATCGTTAAAACAACCCATGCTTCCGTTGCCAAAGAGGCCGAAGAAGCGGTTGCTGCCAACAAATGGGAAGGCAACTACTACGTTGATGCCGACCATATAGGCCTTACCATTGTTGATGAATTTATTGATTACAGTAATTTCTTTACCATCGATGTAGCTCACTTCATTGGCCAAAAGTCTGGTGATAAAGAAAAAGCCGCGTTTATTGAACGACATAGCAAATATATTGGTAGAATGACTATTCCTGGTATTGATGAAGAATTTGAAGTGACCAATGCGTTTTTGGAACACATCGCTGATAACTTTCTGCTGGCTGTTTTGGAAGTGAAAAAAATATATGATCACATCTGTAGTAAAAAGGGGGAGGATAATTTCATACCTGAGGTATCAATGGATGAATATGAAACTGCTCAAACGCCTATTGAACTGTTTTTTATCTTAGCCGAATTACAACATCAGCAAGTTAAAATACAGACTATTGCACCGAAATTCACAGGTCTTTTTGCAAAAGGCATTGACTATATTGGTAATCTCGACCAGTTTGCAAAAGAGTTTGAGCAAGATGTGGCCGTTGTGAAGTATGCTGTTGAAAATTTGGGCATGTCTAAAAATTTAAAATTAAGCGTACATAGCGGAAGTGATAAATTTTCTATTTATCCGGCTATACGTAAAGCCATTCAAAAATTCGATGCCGGTATTCATGTAAAAACAGCCGGAACAACCTGGCTGGAAGAAGTGATTGGCTTGGCTCAGGCTGGCGGCGATGGTTTGGATATGGCCAAACAAATATATACCCGTTCATTTGAGCGCTACGATGAATTGACTGCTCCATATGCAACTGTTTTGGACCTGAAAAAAGAAGATCTTCCATCGGTGGATGAAGTTAATTCCTGGTCGAGCGAACAATATGTTGGTGCATTAACTCACGATAAAAAAAATAATCTTTACAATCCGGCTTTCAGGCAATTAATTCATGTGGGGTATAAAATTGCTGTTGAATTAGGCGATGACTACATGAAAGCCTTGGATCAATATCGTGATGTGATTGAGAAGAATGTAAAATTCAATCTCCTTGAGAAACATCTGAAAACATTGTTTCTCGGTTAGATATAATTTATAAAGATTTGGCTTGTCATGTATCAGCCAAATCTGTTAGGTTATCTGTTAATGATAATTTTAAACCTAATAAACACTAAAAAAAGTAACCATATAAAACACTCTTTACAAAAAAATTACTGGTTTTATACCTGTAATAGCACTGTTGTTCATGTTGGCATCATGTGCGCCTACAAAAGAAAAAGGAACCACCTTAATAGTTACTGCATCTAGCACAGTCGCTGTTGCTGTTGATCATATGGTTTGCTTAGTTAAAGATGGGAAAGTACTGGCAACAATCGACACGATTTTTAACGGTAAAATTAGTATTAATGATGATATGGCTCAAATCCCTGGCAGTTGATTGATTACGATAATGATGGTTCAAGCGACCAACTATTAATTTCTGATAGTTTTGGACCGGAAGAGGAAAAAACTTATGAAATTTCTCAGGCTGTTGAAGTTCCTGATTTTATAAAAAATGACCTATGCCGAGATATCTATTAAAAAAGGTGGCGAATGGAAAATGGTAACTAAAGTCAATGGAAAGGAACAATATGAATATAAAGGCGGTACTTTTGAGAATATTGATGAGTTAGCTGTTCCGGAAGAATATACTGATCATTCTTTCTTTATAATGATATGAAGGGCCCGGTTGGGAATCCGATAAATTTGGGAGTCCTTTTTATCCTGTCCGGAGAAATGCGGTAGATATTTTCGGTAAAAAACCGAATTGGCTTTTAAAGCCTATTTGGACAATACGCTGGCATCGTTAAACAACCCGGTTCATGTTTCAGTGACCGATTAACAATTGGTTAATTGTTAAACAGCATTACATTAAAAGAGCACGCCATTTCAATTGGGTTGCTTTTTTCTTGTATCAATTAAGGTTTGAGGTAAAAACGGACTTTGCTCCAGGTGATCGAATCAAGTACCCTATTGGTATATAGCTCTTGGGTGGAATTAATTCTTTCTTTCATATCCCGGTATTTCAATATACTTTTAGTATGGAATTCGGAAATATACGGATGGCGAACAAGATCTTTAAATTCCGATTGATTCAGTGAAATACGTTGAAGCGATACAGTATCGAATATCAATATTTTTGTTAACTCATGTATGGTAGAGTCAGGTAACCCATAAACTTCCTTCAGTTGTTCCGGGTGATGATACCCACCCAGTAAATCCCTGTATTTCAAAATGGTTAAACTTCTTTTTGGGCCAACACCATAAACTTGTTGCAATTCATTGGTTGTTGCGCGATTAATGTGTATCGGGATTATGTTGGTAAAGGTTTCTTTATCTGCATGATCAGTTTCCTGTATTTTATCCGTTTGTGGTTCAGGTATAGCAATATATGGCTCAATGTTTTTGTAAAGAGACTTGTTGATCCCGTAAATTTTAAGCAAATCACTTTTCTGTGCTATATATCCGCCGGCATGAATATATTTTTGAAGGTTGTTTATTTGAAAATCATTAAATCCCAATTTTTTGAGATCATCTTTTGTCGAAGTATTGGGATCGAAGTTAAAGTATGTACGATGGATTTTTTCCTTGGCGAATAGCAACGCTTCATGGTTATAGGCTGATGAATCAACGGTATTAGCTTTTTCCTGAATGAGTGACAGAAATTGTTGGTATTCATCTTCATGCTCAATGGGTTCGGAAGTGTTTGATATTATTGCAGGCAGAAACAAATTTATACCCATTACCAATATTATCATAAAAATGAGCACAAGAATACCGTTTTTTTCAGTACGATTGAATTCAAGTATTCGCTTGATCATAAGGAGTTGGAAATATTTTCTTATAATTAATGTTATTTAACCGTTGCATATTAGAACAAGCACCCATGCAATTTTTCATATAATCCAAATAAAAAAACGATGAATATTGATATTGGAGCAACAAAACGAACCAATATCATAAATGCGGATAAGAAATATCCTTTTAATGAGCCACCATGTGCCATTTCTTTAAAAACTTTGTATTTACCAAATTTCCAACCGATAAAAATGGCGATAAACAAACCTCCCAGTGGTAGCAATATGTTGGCGGAAATAAAGTCGAGCAGGTCAAAAAAGTTGAAACACATAAAGGTGTAATCAGAGTAAATACCCATAGAAAGTGAGCAAATGATTCCCATTAAGGCAGCTAAAATAGTAGCAAGCACCGTTGCTATTGGTCTGGTTAAGTTGAGTTCTTCAGTAAAAAAGGCAACTACCACCTCCAAAATTGAAATGGATGATGTTAAGGCAGCCACTGAAAGTAAAAGAAAAAACAGTATGGAAAAAAATTGTCCGCCATGCATTTGGTTGAATACATTGGGCAGGGTAATAAATACCAATCCCGGACCAGTGCCTGGCTCGATATTAAAAGCGAAAACTGCCGGGATTATTGCAATCCCTGCCAGAAGGGCGATTACCGTATCGGCTATGGTAACCTCCAGGGCAGTGTTCATTAAATTATTTTTCTTATCAATATAGGAACCATAAGTGATGAGTGTTCCCATTCCTAAACTAAGCGAAAAGAAGGCATGCCCCAGGGCATTTAGAATGGCATCCCACGATAATTTGCTGAAATCGGGTTTAAACAGGAATTTTAGGCCTTCCATGGAGCCGGGTAATGTAATGGCCCTGATATCAAGGATAATGATTATTACTAATAAAATAGGCATCAAAATTTTGGCATAGCGCTCAATTCCTTTTTTAACGCCTATAACCACTATTAGTCCGGTTAAAACCATAAATATCAGTTGGTAAAGCAAAGGGGGACCAGGCGATGTGATAAAACGGTTAAAGGTAGCTTCAATTTCGCTGGGCGAGGAGGCAGCAAGTGTATTATTGATGGAAAAAAACACGTATTTAAGGCTCCAGCCGGCAACGACCCCGTAAAAAGACAAAATCAAAAAAGCAGCCAATACACCCAGGAAACCAACATTCTGCCACAATGATTTTGGAGCCAGTTTTTTAAACGAACCATACGCATTACGACGTGCTTTACGTCCAATTACGAATTCAGACAGCATAACAGGCAACCCAACTGCTGCAATAAATCCCAGGTATACAAATAAAAAGGCTGCACCGCCATATTCGCCGGTGATGTAAGGAAATTTCCATATATTACCCAGTCCGATCGCTGAGCCCGCCGCCGCTGCGATAATTCCGAATTTACTGCCAAAAACGTCTCTTGCCTTTCTACCTTTGCTCATTTTGCTGTATGAATGGATTTGTCGGCTAAAATAATAGAAATTTTATCTTAACAACAAATAAAACAGCAGGTTAGAGTCAATTTAGATAAATGTTTTACGCGCTGCCAAATAAAGGTATTTATTACAAAGTGAGGTTTAGAAAAATAAAAAAAACCGATCCATACGAACCGGCTTTCATTTTTATCATAAATCAAAAAATACAATATTAAAGTGTATTTAGTGTATTTAAATCTTCAAAAGCTTGTTTTAAACGAGCTACCATAGCTTTTTCACCTTCGCGTAACCAAACACGTGGGTCATATTTCTTCTTATTTGGTTTATCTTCCCCTTCGGGATTTCCAATTTGTGATTGTAAATAACCGTGGTTTGCTGCCTCATAATCTCTCACACCTTTCCAAAATGCCCATTGGGTATCGGTATCAATATTCATTTTAATGGCGCCATAGCTAATTGCCTCACGTATCTCTTCACGTGATGATCCTGAACCGCCATGGAATACAAAGTTCAATGGTTTATCCTGGGTGTTGTGTTTTTCTTTGATAAATTTCTGTGAATTATCCAATATATCAGGCCTTAATTGCACATTACCCGGTTTGTAAACACCATGCACATTACCAAATGCAGCAGCAACGGTAAAATTAGGGCTCACTTTCATTAATTCGGTGTAAGAATAATCTACTTCCTCTGGTTGCGTGTATAACAGTGCGTTGTCAATTCCGGTATTGTCAACACCATCTTCTTCACCACCTGTTACCCCCAGCTCAAATTCAAGTGTCATGCCTAACTCATGTAACACCTTTAGGTATTCTTTACAGGTACCAATGTTTTCTTTCAGGTCTTCTTCTGACAAATCTAACATGTGTGAACTGAATAATGGTTTTCCAAATTGCTCAAAGTGCTTTTTACCCTGCTCAAGCAATCCATCGATCCAGGGAAGTAATTTACGAGCTGCATGATCGGTATGCAGAACAACCGGTACTCCATAAGCCTCTGCAAGCATATGAATATGTTTTGCGCCGGACACGGCTCCTAAAACTGCAGCATCAGGAGAAGGACAACCTTTACCGGCGTAAAATGTAGCTCCGCCGTTTGAGAACTGAACAATTACAGGTGCGTTTGCTTCTTTTGCTGCTTCCAGGGTAGCGTTTATTGAATTAGTACTTACAACATTTACTGCCGGAAGTGCAAAATGATTTTCTTTAGCAATTTCCAATAGGGTTTGCAAATCCTTTCCGGTAACAACCCCTGGTTTAATATGATCTAAAATCTTCATGAAAAAATATTTTTAATGATTAATAACAACATCTGTTAAAACAAGCCGCAAAGTTATAAAAATATGCAAATTACGTATTATGAACAGGTTAAATAATTTTTAAGGTATACATGTTTAGAAACATTCTAAAACGGATAACCGATACCCAAATCAAAATTGGTAATATCGCGAAATTTATATGCCCCATAGCCCGGAGCCCATTTGCTGCCGGTATTGATGAGCGGGTCGATGAGCCGCAGGGCAAAATCGATACGGAAAACAAAAAAGTTAAGGTCGATTCGTAATCCCAACCCGCCAGATATAGCCAGCTGGTTGTAGAATTTATTTCCTGCAAAAGTAGCCTCTGCCAATGATTCATTATTTTCAGCGGTCAGGCTTCTGAAATTCCAAACATTGCCCACATCTGAGAAAAGGGCTCCTTCGACAATCCAGGGCAGATCAAATCGGTACTCAATGTTGGCTTCCAGTTTGATATCACCACGGTATCTACCCCCGTTCCCGGCTAAGGTTGAACTGTCAGGGGCGAGCCGATAGGGACTCCAACCCCGGTTTGTACTTCCGCCACCAAAATATTGTTTTTCTATGGGCAAGGACTGGGAATTTCCATAAGGCCCGCCAAATCCGGCGAATAGTCGATATACAATGGTGTTTTCTGCATCAATTTGTTGATAATACCGGAAATCAACATCTGATTTGATATACTGGGCATAAATGTTATTCAAAAACTGTCTTTGTACGATGGAATCATTTTTTCGGAAGGTGTTATAGTATAAGCTCAACAGATTACCGGCTGTTTCGACATTATACCTTATGTATACAAAATCTTTTAAAGTATTGAGCTGTTGATTGGAGTAAATGAAACTATAGCTGGTTGCACTCACCAAATGTGTTGTGTAACTGCTTGGATCGGCATAATTGGATACAACCTCG
The DNA here is from genome assembly GCA_009908855.1 of Bacteroidota bacterium. Taxonomy (GTDB): domain Bacteria; phylum Bacteroidota; class Bacteroidia; order Bacteroidales; family JAAAOM01; genus JAAAOM01. The sequence continues at coordinate 12,438 of JAAAOM010000048.1, read as the reverse complement.
GCTGTAAAACCTGCACTGGTATCAATCAGATTTACATAGTAAAGGTCAAATGGCTTAACAATGTGCCGGTTGTAATTATTACCTTTCCAGTTATAACCGATAGAGAAATTGCTGATATTTCGGGTCATATACCCATCTTTCTGGTAATTGTAAGAGGTGGATATTTGGGTTTTGGGATTGAATTTCCGCTCAAATTTTTCCGTACGAAAAGGTAAGAGAAATACCGGAAATTCTATGTTCGATTCCACTCCATATTCCTGCAACAGCACCTGTGTTGGATAAATCTCTCTTTTCCTGAAGTTTTCTATTCTACCCAGTAATTTTAAATTAAACGTTTCTGCCCCTCTGAACAAATTTTTGTTTTTGTAATTGAAACTTCCTCCACCTCCCAAATCTCCTTCTGAAAATGTAACTTCACCATCTACCGAGAATGATTGCTTTTTTTGCTGACTGAGATATATATTACCATCCAGTATATTTTTTACGGTCGTATCTGTATGGTTCTCACTAAATTTTATATTAACCGATTTGATAATCGGTAAGGAAGAATAAAAACGATATGACTTATCCACATCATCCCTGCGGTAAGCATTGCCAGGGAACAGATAATTATAACGGGATGCCGCATTCGGTTTTAGCTTGATTTCATTATTGTATAAATAAAATATTCCCGTGTCGATTAAAATAGTATCCAATTTATCTAAATATTGGTTTTTATTTGAAAAATACAACTGGCGATCGTAGTCAGAATGGATGTAGATATCATTCAGGTAATATTTTCTGTGTGGTATAATCTCGTTGCCGGATGTATTACTATCTTCAATATATATATCCAAATCAACCTTGTTACCGCCTTTATTTGTATCCGCTTCGTATGATATATATTGCCTGATGAAATTGTAATAGCCCTGGTTGTTAAGATTTGTTTCAATGCGTATGCGTTCCTGGTTTAATAGGTTCAAATCAAAAATGCTTCCCGGTTTAATCACCGAGTTTACCGTATCAGACAATACCTTGTCCCTGATAGTTGTATCCTGAACATTGTAATCTATGCTTTTGATATAGTATGGTTCGTTTGTGATTATATTGTACCGGATGGTTGCTTGTTGATGTTTTTTTATAACCGTATCGGAAATGGAAGCATTAAAATATCCTTTATTTCTTAAAAAAAGCTGAAACTGCTTTTTGGTTCTGTCTTGCAACAGTGGATCATATATAACCGGTTCCTCACCAATTTTGCGAAGCCAGTTATTGAAGTTATTTTCTTTCCCGGGGCTGGCAAGATTATATACAGCCAAATGAAATCGACTGCCAAAAACACGTTTATTGGGTTTTTGCATGACATAGGGATATAATTCATCCCGATCAATTTTTTTATTGTCCGATGATATTTTCACATCATCGAGCAGATATTCATGTTGACCGACCCTTTTCGTCGGATTACACGCAATGAAAACAGTCATGATGCTCCCCCAGAAAAATACGTTTCTGCAAAATTTTAATATCGATCGATTCCTCACTATATCCTTACAATCAATTATTTTCTTAAATTTCGTGCAAATATACTGAAACTTGGCGGGTAAGTATAACATTAGGGGCTAAGTATCAGCAATGTTGCATATTATTTTTATATCTTTTTAATATGCGGCAGTATGTAAAACATTCAATACATTTACTTTATTGTTAAGCAGAAACAAAATAAAGTACCTCCGGCAATTGCAACAAAAAAAGTACCGCAATAAATATAATTGTTTTATTGTGGAAGGCGAGAAAATGCTCAAAGAAGCATTATCACAGGAAAATTACCGGATTGAAGAAATTTTCATAACTTCCAAAAATGATGTGGCGGGGATAGAATTCCCAAGTGATATTAATATATCCGAAATAACAATAAATGAATTAGAACAGATTAGTTCATTGAAAACACCCAATAAAGCACTCATGGTTCTGAAACAGCCGGTGCGGCCAGAATTGGATTCATCGGTTTTTAGAGATGTGGTGTTATACCTCGATCGTATCCAGGATCCGGGAAATATGGGAACCATTATGCGCACAGCCGATTGGTTTGGGATAAACCATATTTTTTGTAGTGAAGATTGCGCTGAATTATATAACCCTAAAGTTCTTCAGGCTTCAATGGGATCTGTATTTCGGGTAAATGTATGGAATATTTCATTTGAAGATGAGATATTGCCCTACATAAAGTCATTGCAATTGCCCGTGTATGGTACCTTTCTGGAAGGTGAAAACATCTATAAACAAACCCTGAAAGCACCTTGTATAATGGTGCTTGGAAATGAATCAAAAGGTATTTCAGCCGAAATGGATCCATACATCTCTGAAAAAATACATATTCCATCCTTTGCTCAGTCTCATTCACACAGTGAATCCTTAAATGTGGCTGTGACAGCTGGTATTGTTTGTTCGGAGTTACGGAGAAAAATAATTCATAAACCGTAAATGTTTGTAATAATGATAAATCAATTTGTTTTATTATTACTATCCCATTATATAGCATCTCAGTGATTACAGGATTGGGCGTCTTCAAAAATCCAATTTCAACTGCACCGGCCCAGTGGTCATTTCATCCACCGAATTTGAAACAGATAATCCCAGCAAGCGAATACCAATACTTACATTTTCAACATTGTATAAAAGCGATTTTACATGGCTTTTAATAATGGCTTCATGAAAATAGCCTTGATCGAGCGTTATACTTTTGGTGAGTTGTTTGAAATTGGCGTATTTAACCTTTAGGGTGAGTGTACGCCCGTGGAAATTGTTTCGCAACAATCGGTTGTTCAGTTCTTTTTCAATGGGTTGCATACGAAAAACCATGTCTTTCAAGGTTTTTAAATCCTCTTCAAAAGTTCTTTCAACGGCCAGTGATTTTCTTTCGCGCGAAGGATTCACAGGTCGGTTATCAGTGCCACGTGCAATATCATAGTAAAACATACCCATTTTACCGAACAATCGGGTGAGCTCTTCGGACGGAAATTTTTTCAGGTCAATCCCTTTTACTATGCCTAACTGATGCATTTTGGCTGCCGTAGCTTTACCAATTCCAAAAAACTTTTCAATGGGCAATTGTTCCACAAATTGTTCGGTAAATTCAGGGCGTATCACATATATTCCGTCGGGTTTATTCATGTCAGAAGCAATTTTTGCGAGGAATTTATTACTCGAAATACCGGCCGAGGCAGTCAGTGTTGTTTGCTGTTTTATACGGTCTTTAATTTGTCTGGCAATCTCGGTGGCTGAGGTAATTTTTTGGCTGTTTTCGGTAACATCTAAAAAGGCTTCATCCAATGATAATGGTTCAACCAACGGGGTGTAAAAATGAAAAATTTCACGAATCTCTAAAGATACCTGTTTGTATACATCAAATCGCGGTGGTACAATTACCAATGCCGGGCATCTTTTCAGGGCCAGTTGCATAGGCATGGCCGAGCGAACCCCAAATTTGCGGGCTTCGTAACTGGCAGCTGCCACCACCCCACGTTGTGTTTTTCCCCCAACAGCAATTGGTTTCCCTTTTAACTGAGGTTTGTCACGTTGCTCAATGGATGCATAAAAAGCGTCCATGTCCACATGTATTATTTTTCTGTAGTTTTGTTCCACGGTTGAAATTCTCAACACTCAGCAGGCTAAATTATGGAAAAACAGCTTAAAATTACACGCGACGGTTCCGCTACATTTTATGTGCCTCACCTTAATGAGCATTATCATTCTACTCACGGTGCCATAAGCGAGTCGATGCATGTTTTTATCCAACAGGGATATTATGCTTTTGAAGGTGACCCGATAACCATTTTAGAAATGGGGTTAGGCACTGGTTTAAATGCTTTGTTAACGATTTTGGAAGCCGAAAAGAACAGGAAACATGTTAACTATATAGCACTGGAAAAATACCCGGTTGAAAGTTGTTTGATTGAGCAACTCAATTATGTACAACATATTCATCAGCCAAACATAGCATATTTATTCAATCAAATTCATTCAACGCCCTGGGAAAAAGCGGTTGCAATTACTAAATATTTCAGTCTTACAAAAATCAATGCAGATATAAATGATTTGAAATCTGATTTTCGGGTGCATGTTATTTATTTTGACGCTTTCGCACCTGAAAAACAACCGGAATTATGGACCCATGAAGTTTTTTTAAGAATGTATGATTTTTTGATGCCAAACGGATTACTTACCACCTATTGTGCCAAAGGGAATGTCAGAAGGACGATGGAAAATGTTGGATTTCGGGTTGAAAGGCTACCTGGCCCGCCTGGCAAAAGAGAAATGCTCAGGGCCGTAAAACCTTATTAATTCTGGCATTAAACAACCTTATGTCATGGCTGTTAATAAACAATTGAAAGATATAAACCCATTTGTTTCACACGGTGCGGTTGAATGTTTAACTTTACAAATTCATTATTAAATTATGGCATATTTAGAAAAAGGTGCAAAGGCTCCGTTATTCAGTGGTAAAAATCAAAAAGGTGAAACTGTTTCGTTGGAAGCGTTAAAAGGCAAAAAAGTGGTTGTGTATTTTTATCCCGAAGATGATACACCAGGTTGCACTGCCGAGGCCTGCAACTTAAGGGATAACTACAAGGATTTAACCAGTCGTGGAATTGAAGTGATCGGCATTAGTCCGGATGATGATAGTTCCCATGCATCATTTGCTGATAAGTACAATTTACCTTTTCACTTATTACCCGATTCGGATAAAAAGATTATGACCCAATACGGGGCATGGGGAGAAAAAAATATGTATGGCAAGATTGTTACAGGTGTGAAGCGCACCACATACATTATTGATGAAGAAGGAAAGGTTGAACAGGTCATAAAACGTGTAGATACTAAAAATCATTCAGCCCAGATATTAAAAAAGCTGGGCCTAAACTAACCCTCATAAACTATGGAAAAGGAACAAACCAAAGAAGCCAATAACAAGGAAAAACTTAAAGCGCTACAATTAACCCTTGATAAAATTGAAAAAAGCTATGGAAAAGGGACCATCATGCGTATGGGCGACGCCCAGGTTGAGGATGTGCCAGCCATTTCCAGTGGTTCCATTGCTTTAAATTATGCCCTGGGTATAGGTGGTTATCCACGAGGCAGGGTAGTGGAGATATACGGACCGGAATCCTCAGGTAAAACAACCCTGGCCATACATGCCATTGCCGAAGCGCAAAAAAACGGCGGTGTAGCAGCGTTTATCGATGCTGAGCATGCTTTTGACCGGTTTTATGCCGGCAAACTGGGTGTAGACCTTGAAAACCTTTTAATTTCACAACCGGATAACGGCGAACAGGCCCTTGAAATAGCCGATCACCTGATTCGTTCAGGTGCGTTGGATATTGTGGTAATCGATTCAGTTGCTGCTCTTACCCCGAAGGCAGAAATTGAAGGTGAAATGGGTGATTCCAAGATGGGGTTGCAGGCACGGTTGATGTCTCAGGCATTGAGAAAATTAACGGCCAATATTAACCGTACCAATACCACCTGTATTTTTATCAATCAACTTCGTGAAAAAATAGGGGTGATGTTTGGAAACCCCGAAACCACAACCGGTGGTAATGCCCTGAAATTTTATGCTTCATTACGGGTTGACATCCGACGTACCAGTCAGATTAAAGACGGTGAAGATATTATGGGTAGCCGAACACGTGTTAAAATTGTGAAAAATAAGCTGGCACCGCCATTCAAAAAAGCAGAGTTTGATATTATGTACGGTGAAGGTATTTCCAGAACAGGAGAAATCATTGATTTAGGTGTGGATCATAATATCATTAAAAAAGCCGGGTCGTGGTTCAGCTATGGTGAGACAAAACTCGGACAGGGTCGTGATGCAGTTAAAAAGCTGATTGAAGATAACCCTGAACTGGCCGACCAATTAGAAGGTAAGATCATTGAAGCGCTTAATGGTACAGTGGCTGAAGCGTAGTAATTGTTTTTCGGGGGGGGGTAATTATTCGTTTTGGAATCTCATCACCTTTCATATTTAACAAACTGTGCCTAATAATATCATAAAGGCTTCGCCAAACAGCATGGGTCAGTAAATTATATTAATAACTGAACAGACTTGTATTCAATTTGTTATTCAGTCAAATTAAAATATATTTATAAATGACAATAGCATTGTTTGGTGCCTCAGGAAGAACCGGAAAAATATTTCTTGAGCGAGCTCTTGAAAATGACATGAACATAAAAGCATTGGTGCGGAATCCGGCCAAAATTGAAAATACACATACAAATCTTAGTATCATTGAGGGCGATGTGCTGAATGAAGCGAAAGTAAACGACACCATTTTGGGATGTGATGTGGTGGTAAGCCTTTTAGGGCATGTGAAAGGTTCTCCGGAGGACCTTCAGTCAAAAGCAACTGATTATATAGTAAAATCCATGCAAATTCATGGTATTAAAAGGTTAATTTCATTAACTGGTGGGGGTGTCAGAGATCAGGAACATGATAAACCAAAGTTTATGGATAATCTTGTGGTGTTTATCATGAAAAATATAGCAGGTAAGGGTGCCAAAAATGCTTTATTGGATGGCATAAGGCATGCTGATATTATAAGACAAACCAATCTGGATTGGACCATTGTGCGGGCTCCTGTATTAACGGATAAACCTGCCATTGGCCACCGGGAGGTCGGGTATGTCGGAACGGTAAACGGTATTAAACTTACCAGGGCCGACCTGGCACAGTTCATGCTTGATGATTGCCTGCATGGTAAATACATTAAAGAAATGCCATTTATTACAAATGGTTAATCAGAATGGATCAAATTTTTCTATTTTAACCGATTATTCTTGTAACGACTCCAGTAATCGCGGACTGTACTTCTCATTTCCTTGTGCAATATAAGAATACCAATCAGGTTTGGAATAGTCATTAAAGCAATGGTTACATACGAAATGGCCCAAACAATTTTGGTGTCGGTAAATGAGGCCAGGAAAAAGCCAATGATATAAATCAGGCGATATAAATTCAGGTACTTTGTACCCACCAGAAAGGTAACGGCACGGTCGCCGTAGTAGGACCAGGAAATGGCTGTGCTGAACGCAAACAACAGCAACCCGATAGCAACAATGTATTGTCCCCAGTTACCCAGATGACTTCTTTTAAACGCCTCGGTAGTAAGTGGGGAGCTGTGAATTAAGCTTTTTCCAACAAATTTATATTCGTTTCGCAGACTGGAAGGTTTACCGTTTTTTATTGGTACATGCCCTTTAATAAGTCGTTTGCCTTTTTTATAGATTTGTACCTCTTCAGCAATACTGCGACTATGTATAATAGTAACATCACTTACAACGGTGGCAAGTGAAATTTCAATTTCGCCGGTAAAAGTTTGTAATGTGGTATCACCAACCAGGTATTTATTCAATTTTTCCAGGTCATCAGGGTTTTCTTCTGAATAAACACCTTCCAGTATCACAAACTCTGCATCATGAAACTCATTGTGCAATTTATCCTTCCAAACCCCTGAAGACAGAAGTACAAGTGCAGTAATGGTGCAAATAACAATTGTGTCAATAAAAGGCTCAAGAATAGCAACCATACCTTCGGACACTGGCTCTTTTGTGCGTGCTGATGCATGGGCAATAGGTGCCGATCCTTGCCCGGCTTCATTGGAAAATAAACCCCGGTTCACACCCCGGTTTATCGCCCAACCTACCGTTGCACCCAGGAAACCGCCTGTTGCAGCACTGCCTGTAAATACATCGGTAAAAATGGAGGCAATGGCAGGAAGCAGGTTATTATAGTTATAAATAAGTACTGAAAATGCACCAATGATGTAAACAACAGCCATGAATGGTACCAATCGCTCGGTAACTTTGGCAATGCGCCGTATACCGCCAATAATTACAAGGCCCAGTAATACAGCAAGTACGGCTCCGGTGAGGGCGTTGTTTATGCCGAAGCTGGCATGGATCGATTCAGCAATATTGTTGACCTGTGGCAGATTACCCGTTCCGAATGATGAAAAAATGGTGGCTATCGCAAATATAACTGCCAGCCATTTCATATTCAGGCGATTTTTCATGTAGTACATCGGTCCGCCTGCCATCGTTCCGTCGCTGGCTTTTTCACGATATTTATGTGATAAGGTTACTTCAACAAACTTGGTTGTCATACCTAAAAAGGCGGTTACTAACATCCAGAAAACTGCAGCAGGTCCCCCAACATGAACCGCCAATGCTACACCGGCAATATTGCCTGTACCTACCGTGCCTGAAAGCGCAGTGGACAATGCCTGAAAATGGGAAGTGTCACCTTCATCATTTGGGTTGTCATATTTACCACGCACTACCCGAAGGGCATGTTTAAAATATCGTATCTGAGGGAATTTTAAATATATTGTAAAAAACAATCCGGTTCCCAATAATAGTAGTATAAACCATTCGTGCCCCCCTAAATAACTATCAATTACACCTAAAACTTCATAGAATTTCTGCATAGAGCTTGCTGTTTGGCACTAAAGATAAAGTTTTTAATTTAAAATTCATGGTTGAGGTTTGCAAGGTATACAATAATTAATTCAAAAAATAATATCGGGTTATTGTGTTTGCGGTCATAAATGTATCACAAGCCCTTATATAATTCGGTCGGATCAATATATCCCTTTTTAAGTACAGTTGAATCGATGTTATCTTTATGAACCAAAACCGGGTCAATAAGCAACGACGGAATCAGGCTTTTGCCATTATAAATGGTATTATAACGGTCTTTATTAAAATTGCCTTCCAGCAAATCGAACGCCACTGAAATAGTGGAGTCAACAATTATTTCAATGGGTTTGTATACCGTCATGGTTTGATACCCTTGTAATATATTACGGCAACCCTGAAGTGTAGCATCCTGTCCGCTTATATAAACCGGTTTGGCCAAACCAGATTCTTTGAGTGCCTGAATAGCGCCATCGGCCAATTCATCATTGGCGGCAAGTACCGCGTCAATATTTGTGTTTTTTTGTAAACATGCTATCATGTGCTCATACCCTTCTTGTGCCGACCACTCGTCTACCAGTTGGTCATAGACAATTTTTATGTGGTCATTGTGTTTATCTGACTGTAAAACATTCAACTGACCAATTCTTAATAAATACGAATTATTGTCGGACGTAGCCCCTCCAATCAACGCATAATTACCATCAGGAGAAACTTTTGTAAGATAACCGGCCTGCATTTTTCCCACTTCAATATTGTCGAATGAAATGTAAAAATCGGGCATGCAGTTTTTAATTAGCCGGTCGTAGGCAATAACCATTATTTCATGTTTATTTGCAAGCTGCACTATTTCAGACGCTTTGTTCAAATCCGCTGCAACAATAATCAACAGACTGATTCCTTCTTCGATAAGATATTTTAATTGTTCCAGTTGTGATTTATGGGTTCCGTCGGAATCGAAATAATATGGTCGGGCATTATGTTGCAGAATTTGTTTGGTTAGCCGTTCTTTATCATTTACCCATCGTTCACCGTTATCGGTGTCAAATAATATTCCGATTTTGGTTGATTTTGTGCACCCAATGCATAACGCAATAGCGACAAAAAGATATATGTATCTTCGGCATTGCATAAAAGGCAAATGATAAAGTGGATTTTACTGAAAGTTAGTAAAGAAAATTGTTATTGTCAAGAGATTGAAAATTAGACAATATTCAAAACCGTCAATAGCTGGTTGTACATTTCATTTAAAGAAAATTTTTCACGGACTTTTATTTTGGCAGCTTCACCCATTTCATAACGTTTCCGGGGATTTTCGATCAGGTGTTTAAGCAGGTTGCTCATTTGTTGAATGTTGTTATTCTCAACAATATACCCGGTTTTATCGTGTTCGATTATTTCAGTTGTTGTACCGATATCAAATGCTATCACCGGTATACCAGCGGCCATAGCTTCGATAATTACATAGCCAAAGCCTTCATAAAGCGAGGTAAGCACAAAAATATCGATGGAAGAAAGGAACCCTGTGAAATTATGTGTAAATCCTTCAAACCGGACATGGTTTTTTAATCCATATCTGTTCCTGAGTACTTTCAGGTCTTTTTCAAGCGGGCCTGTGCCGGCTATGAGCAGCTGAAAAGGAAACCCCATATTTTTAAGTTCCCTGGCAACTTTTAACAATCGCTCATGGCCTTTTTCGGGTGATAAACGGCCGGCATTGCCCAAAATGATGCTTGATCCTTGCCTTTTTGATGCGTAGGGTAGTATTTGCTTTTCATCAATACCATTATAAATAACTTTAATTTTATCTTTGGGAAATAAATGCGGATTTTCTGCCAGAATGGTTTTTTTGGTTTGTTGTGAATTAGCAATAATATGGGTTACGATGTGCTTGAATAACCAACGGTTGAAGAGGCTGTTTTTAATGGGTTTGGCGCTTCCGCGACGATAGATGATTTTTTTAATCCCTGCTTTCCTGGCTGCTCTACCGGCTGTTTTAAGGTCTGATGATAAATTTAAAATAATGGCATCGGCACGCAATAATTTAAATTGCTGTTTGAGTTTATGGATAATAATTGGGTTCAGAAAACTCAGGTTGCCAATTTTAACCTTGCATACCGGTGCCCGTTTCTTTTGCAACTGTTCGGCCAGTTTGCTGTTTGTATGGGTGAAAACGTTGGTGTTATGTCCGTTTTGTTCCAACATCTGATATACATCAGCATACCATTTTTCACCACCACCCCAGTTTTTTTCGGTATTAAATAATATTATGTTCATTTTGTTGCCTGCTTGTGCATCTCGCGAAGTAAAATATCTTTCTGGAAAGTCCCGTAGGCCGTTAATACACTAATAACAAATCCGTAATAGCCATCCAGAAAACCTTTTTTTAAAAAATATTTTTTTATAAAAATAAACCAGGGTCTGATTAAAAGAAGGAATAAGCTCGTTTTTTTCCCTTTTCGAAATTTAGATTCTGCTGAAATTTGGGCGAATGTCACCATTTGTGTCAGGTGCTGATTCATGCTGTGATAGGAGTAATGTAGCATATCTCCTTTCACATGGGATACGCTGCTGCCAGGTTTCATCTGAAATTTATCATGTGGGTTCATGCCCTCCCATTGTCCTTTTTCTTTGTGCCATAAACGCAGTTTAACATCCGGATACCAGCCTGTATGACGAACCCATTTACCGCAATAATTTGTGAGTCGGTTAAAAGTATATCCATCTTTAGTAAATCCTTGTTTTCGGAGCGATTTGATATTTTTAATCAGTTCATCCGACAAGGCTTCGTCGGCATCGAGCGATAATACATAATCATGTTTGGCCTGCATACGAGCCCGGTTTTTTTGCTCGATATAACCTTCAAATGTGTGCTCAATAAACCGTACACCGTATTCTTTGCATACCTCTTTTGTGTTATCAGTGGAAAATGAATCCACAATAACAATCTCATCTGCAATATCTTTCACTGAGTTTAGGCAACGGGCAATGTTTTTTTCTTCATTATAGGTTATGATTACTACTGAAAGCGACTGCATTGTTTGAAATTTATTCGTGAAAGTATACTTTTTTTACGCGCGATGAAATACTTGTAAGAATTTCATAGGGAATGGTGTCCATCTGTCCGGCCAATCGGGTTATTGGATTTTCCGGGCCGAAGATTACCACTTCATCACCTTCCTGTGCTTCAATGCCTGTGATATCAATCATACACATATCCATGCAAATATTACCGACTGTTTTTACCCGGTGTCCGTTGAGCCAAAATTGCCCGATGCCATTACCCAGTTGGCGATGGATACCATCGGCATACCCGATCGGCAGTATGGCAATAACCGAATCTTTCTTAACTTTTCCATTTCGGCTATAACCAACAGTTTCAGTTGATTTTACATTTTTTATTTGTGAAATATGTGTTTTTAACCGACTAATATCCCGGATGAGATTCTCATCTCTTACCGAAACGCCATACAACCCGATGCCTAAACGCACCATATCAAACTGGTAATTATGAAAGCGTTCAATACCCGCTGAATTCAATACATGTAATAATGGCTTTTCTTTCAGTACACGGGTAAGGCGACTGTTAACATGCCGGAAAAGTGATACTTGCTGTGCTGTAAAATCATCATGTTGGGGCATATCGGTAGCGGCCAGATGGGTGAAAACCGATTTAACGTTGATTTCCTTTGTCGATTGCAGTATTTCTATCAACGCATCCGCTTCATCCGGCACAAAGCCAAGTCTGTGCATACCGGTATCAATTTTGATATGTACCGGCCAGGGATGTATAGTTGTTTTTTTCAAAAAACCAATCCATTCTTTTAGCATGCGCAATGAATAAATTTCGGGTTCCAGGTGATGATCTACAATGGTCTGAAAGTCCAGTCCTGAAGGGTTCATCACCAAAATGGGTGCGGTAATGCCTGATTTTCGCAGTTCAACGCCTTCATCAGCAAATGCTACGGCCAGGTAATCAACGCGTTG
>JAAAOM010000047.1 GCA_009908855.1 Bacteroidota bacterium | reverse complement strand
AACAAGGAATCGTCAATTCAGGTCGAAAAAAGAAACTTTTCCCTGCCTGCGCAGGGAAAGGTAAGTCTAATATAGGCTGTATCATGCAATCAATTAGTTAACAATTTTGACAATTATCACACTAGGTAACCTGACTTTTCTTCCACGGCCCGGTAATGGCCAGTGTTAATCCGGGTGTTTGAATATTTACAAACAGCGTTTCACCGGATGGGGAAAAGTTAATCCCGGTTAATTCTGACTGATAGCCTATGTTCTCACCGAATTTGTAATAATCACCCTTTGGTGTAATACCTACAATAAAAGGATGCGGATCATCCTCACACAGTAAAATATCACCCCAGGGTGCGATGGTAAGATTATCGCAATATTTCATGATATCCGAATCGTTTGATTCAGCGAACAAACTGATGGATTCTTTCTGATTGTTGTTTTTACCAGCTGTTTTGAACCTAAAAACCTGACCCAATTTTTCCGGCCCACCGTTTGTGCAGGCAAAATAAAATTCATTGTTGCCAAACCAGGCACCTTCACCGCGGGCAAAAATGGCAGCGCCCTTATCCGCGCCCTGATAACGCAGGCTGTCTTCGGGTGATTCAACATCTTCAATATCAATCCACTCCACCGTAAATTCTTTATTCAGGGGTATGTTTTTTTCGTTCCAGTTGCGGGTATCGCACGATTCCATTGCCTGTATGGCCAATGCCTGTAGTTTTCCACCTTTGTGCAATTTCCCGTATTCGTCAGGCAGGAAACGGTATAACAACCCATCATCGCGGTCTTCGGTCTGGTATACAATGCCTGTTTCGGGATCCACAACAACTGCCTCGTGGTTAAATCGTCCCATCGCTTTTAACGGAACAGGGTCAGCAATGGCCAAATCAGCCGATGCCGGCACATCGAAATTATACCCATGGTTTTTCTCGAGCATATCGTCGGCTTTTACCACTGTTTCTTCGCAGGTGATCCAACTGTTCCAGGGTGTGATGCCACCAGCGCAATTGCGAATGGTTCCCAACAGGCTCATACTATGTTGCTTCACTTTTTTCTCTGTCTCGTCATAAATAACTGTTGTTACGCCGCCCATTGAGGGATTTTTGCCCCGTCCGTAATCATAGAATTTTTCGGCAGGTGTCAGACCCAAATATTCGTTTGATTGCCCGAATGCACTGAACTGCTCACCACCGATATTCACTTCATGGTTTCTTAAAAGTAATGCTTCACCCGGACGGGATCCGGCAAAAGAAGCCGATCCATCATGCAGGCCGGGAACCAAAAGACCATCATCCATTTTCTCTCCCTGACGGGAAATGATGTGATAAGAAAACCCCTTTGGCAGGTTCATGATCTTTTCCGGATCTGCCAGCAATTCTCCAAATCCGGCTTGATTATTAGTTTTATTTCCTATACAGGAAGCAAAAGACTGAAGCCCCAAAAAGCCCAGGCTTACAAGGGAAGTATTTTTTACAAAATTTCGACGTGAGATGGTTTTCATAACAATGCTATTAAAGACAACCTATTAGGACAAAATATTGGAATTTAATATTCTGACACTTCAAATTTATCCAAAACCTTTTAAAAAAAGGAAAATTGGAGTCTTAAATCTTTATTAATTTTATGAATTAGAAGTAAAAACTTGATTAAAGTAAAATGAGGGTGTCACGAAATCGTACGATTCAAAAACAATTTTGCCGAAAGGCAAAAAAATAAGACGAGGAGGTAAAAAACCAACTCGTCTCGTTATGTCGGGGTGGGGAGATTTGAACTCCCGGCCCCACGCCCCCCAGACGTGTACTCTAACCTGGCTGAGCTACACCCCGAATTTGGAGTGCAAATATAATGGCTTTTTTACTTTTTAATGATAAAAATGTACAAAAATATAGTTGGCCTAAGATTTTTGATTTCAGCAGCAAGAAACAATTAATTACACTATTCAGAGCGCCCAGGATCCCCCCACCTTCTATTATTCCACCCATTTTTAAAACCGCACCTGGCCGGCCAATATAAAATTTCTTCCGGCGCCTGATATACCCGAGCTGTAGGGCCTGTAACGTTGATCGGTAATATTCTCAATACCGGTGCTGATTGTAAATACCTCCGATAATGTATAGCGTGCTTTGATATTGAGTGTATACCAGGCAGGTGAATAAGTATTACCATTATCGTCGTAAGCATATATCTCATACTTGCTGCGTTCTTCAACGGCCAGTTCTTTATGAGACCGCTCACCCTGATAACGGGTGTATATCTGAATATGTAATTTATTGGCCTGGCAGATAAGCCGTGTAACCCCAAAAAACGGTGCGGCATGCCTTGACGGACTGGTTGTACCATCACTCATTTCTTCCTTGCCAACCTGATAGTTCATATCTGAAGACAACATAAATCCGGCGGGTAAACTAATTTCCAGTCCGGCCTGTATACCATATACCCTTGCCACCGCCATATTTCGCATAGCCTGAACACGACTTAATGTGCCATCATAAAGAATACTGTCCTGGCCATTGAGCCGATAATCCCTTCGTACAAGCGCATTGTTCAGGATGGTATAGTACCCTGTAACATCTAATTTTGCATGGTTACCAATAATTTTGGCGATACCCATGTCCACATTATAGGCATATTCAGCCTTCAAATCAGGATTGGGAACTACCACAGCTCCTGGCTCTGAATCAAACACCTTGCCCATATCATCGACATTTGGCGAACGGAAAGCAGTACCGAAGTTAAGACTAACCACCCATGTATCGGAGGGACGATAAACACCACCAATACTACCGGTAAGGGCATCATTTTGAATATCTGCATCGGTAAACGGGAATGGATAGAATGTTGTATCAAAGTTTGCCTGCAGGGTAAAGAGGTTGTAACGCATTCCTGCCTGCAGCGTCCACTTTGGGTTGAGTTTTAATTTGTTATTAAGATAAATTGCTGCCGATGACCATTCAGATTGGGGGTAACGGGCCGGTCCGGGTACGGTTGAGCCGTTTAAAATGTTTGTTTCGCTGCCTGTGGAGGTAATATCATTGAAAACATATTCAAAACCATAATATACCGTATTTCGGGAACTGGTTGATTTTACCAGGTCTATATTTGCTGAATAGGCTTCCACTTTTTCATTCCGGATATCGCGGCCAGGATCATTAAAAGCGCGACTCAGTCGACTTTCTTCAAAAAATTGCTGTGCCAGACGAAATGTAAGCTGGTCGTATAAATAATAGTTTACCGAATGTGTTAGGTTTAAATGGTTCATCATCCATACTTGCGGGCCATAGTTCCATTCGCCATATCGTGGCGCGCCACTGTCATTTATGCGATTATGCCGATCATATCTGCCATATTCAGATGTTTCGGAATAATGAAAACCATATTGAAAATCCCAGTTGTTATTTGGCCTGAATCGAATTTTCTGCATCATATTCATTTGTTGATAGGCCGAAGGTATTTGAAGTCGTTCATTGTCTTGCCGAATCAACCGATCCGATGTATCCATACGTTGGATGTAATAATCTTTGATATATTCATCCGGCCCATGTCGGCCCTGTTGTAAATGTCCGTAATCATTTGTGCTGAAGCTGGTTACCGAGGCCCATTTTTTCCAGCCTATATTGATATCAAAATGGCCGGTTTTTTCGTTGTTTGCAGTTGAATAGCGGGCATCTGCTTTACCGGAAATTAAAACCTCACTGTCTGTTATGGCCAACTGCGGAGTTAGCGTCTGAAAACTCATGACACCGCCAATGGCATCGCTGCCGTAAATTACCGATCCGGGCCCGAACAATACTTCGGTTTTTTCAATGGCATACGGATCAAGTGATATCACATTCTGTATATTCCCCCCTCTGAAAATAGCTGTGTTCATACGAACGCCATCCACCGTGTATAATAAACGATTGGTCGCAAAACCTCTGATCATGGGGCTGCCACCACCCTGCTGGCTTTTCTGGACAAATACTTCTCCGGTGATAGTAAGCATATCAGCTGCTGTTTGCGGATTTTGAAGACTTACGGTTTTAGGGGATAAGGATATAATCTTAGCGGGTACTTCAGACGATTTCTGGTTCCATCGCGAGGCTGATACAACCACTTCATCCAGACTGATATTAGAGGGTTTCATTCGGATTTTAAAATTGTTTTGCGCCAATGCCCTATAGCTCGTAAATCTTGTCTGATAACCTACCAGTCTGATTTCTATAGTCTCCGTATCTTTAAATGATGTAATTTCGGCCTGACCCTTTGTATTGGTTGTTGCATATATTTTTGAATGTTCTGAGGTAAGTGTTGCCAACGCCAGTGGCTCGTCTGTATCAATGTCTGTAATGGTTAAAACCTGGGTATTCCCGATGGTTAGCAGGGATATAAACAATAAGAGGAGTACAATTTTCTTCATTCTAACTAATTAACATTGCAATTATGGTTATGATTTCATTATTTCATGGTGGCTGGTATGCAAAAATTGTACCCTGATTGGTTTGTTCGTGCGTTTTTTTTAAGGATATCGGATTTTGTACCCAGAAACTCAAAAAATGAACAGGTTTTTGAATTAACGGGAATTTATTAAGTAAGACAAAAAGAAAGGAACAATAAATCCTAAATATTGTTATCTAAAAAACTAACTAATTGTTAATTGTATGGCACCAAACCGTCGTGATTTCATTAAACAGACAGCCGCAGCCGCTGCAGGGTTATCGTTGGGATTATCAGCCCTGGGAATGAAAATAAAAAACGGTCTGCCTTACCGAAAACTGGGTAAAACAGGACTGGATGTATCACTTTTGAATGTGGGCGGAAGCCATATTGGTCGCAACAACCTTACCGATCAGGAATCCGTAACCCTTATTCGCACAGCCATAGATGAAGGCATTAACTTTCTGGATAATGCCTGGGAATATAACGATGGGCGAAGCGAGGAACGCATGGGCAAAGCCCTGCAGGATGGGTATCGTGATAAGGTGTTTTTGATGACCAAGCATCATGGCAGGGAACCGAAAAGGGCACAAAAGCATTTGGAAGATAGTCTGCGAAGGTTTAAAACCGATGTGATTGATGTTTGGCAGTTTCATGAATTGGATGAGCATCATGAAGTTGATGAGATTTATTCATCAGGGGTGCTGGATTTTGCGCTCAGGGCAAAAGAGCAGGGAAAAATAAGATTTATTGGTTTCACCGGGCACTACCTGCCTGAAATTCACCTGGATATGATCAATCGCGGATTTGAATGGGACACGGTTCAAATGCCCATTAACCCATTGGATCATCATTATTTGAGTTTTACCCAACATGTATTACCTGTGGCGGTAGAGAAAAACATTGGTGTAATCGGTATGAAATCACTGGCAGGCAATGCGGTACTGGTAAATAAGGGAGCTGCATCAGTTGAAGAATGCCTGCGTTTTGCCATGACCATGCCAATATCAACCCTGTGCTCAGGTATGGAAACTGTTGCGCAACTTAAGCAAAATATTGAAACAACACGTAATTTTACACCACTCACAGAGGGCGAAATTGCAGACCTCCTGAACCGATCTCTAAATTATGCACAAGGCGGAGAGAACGAAGGATATAAAGGCTATGAGACCAACAAGGACGATAACTGGTAATGGTACTAAGGAATTATTTATCCCAAAACCAATCAAAATATGCCTTATGAAGGGTTGTTTATGTTTTTTTTGATAAAACCGTTAACAGTTGTTCCGCAGAAGTGGTTAAATTCTCATAAACCGAACGTACGTAATCCGAAGTGGGGTTTTGAAAAATTTCATGAATATTTCCTTTTTGCAGAAGTTTACCATTACGCAAAAACATGGCCTCATCAGCCAGTGCAATTGCGTCACGTACATCATGTGTGATAAATACCATGGTTATTTCGAGCTGTTTAACGATAAACTGAAGTTTTTGTCGCAAGGCGGTTTTAAGATTTTCGTCCAGATTGCTGAAAGGTTCATCGAGCAACAGGATTTCGGGTTTTGTAACCAGGGCCCTGGCAATTGCAACTCGTTGTTGCTGTCCAATGCTTAACTGATGGGGATATCGGTTATCATAACCCGACAATTCTATCATATGGAGCATTTCGCTAACATTATCCCTGATATCCCCGACAATGCCAAAGCTGATGTTTTTCGAAACGGTAAGATGCGGGAACAAGGCAAGATCCTGGAACACCATGCCAATGCTTCTTTCATGGGGTGAGATCAACGTGCTTTCGTCGGAAACGAGTTTGTCTTTGATATATATCTTCCCGGCGTCAACAGGCTCTAAGCCTGATAATAAGCGCAACAGGGTTGTTTTCCCGCTACCGCTGTCACCAATCAATGCATAGACTTTACCCTTATCAAATGATAAGTTGATATCTCTCAGCACAAAGGTTTTTCCGCTGTCAAATGATTTATATAGATTACAAATTTCCAGGATGGTCATCAGTTGCTAATTATTTTGTTCAAATATCGTATAATGATTGCGCAAGTTACAATTATACAAAGAGATGGCATCGATGCTTCAGCGACCATTTCATCGCTGGCATATTCATATGCTTTCACAGCCAGTGTTTGTATATGATAGGGCTTGAGGATCAAGGTTAATGGTAATTCTTTTAAAACATCCACAAATACCAATACAATGGCACTAAACAAACCGGTTTTTAGCAGTGGCATTTCAATGCTGAGCAATGTCCTCAGTCGATTTCTTCCTAATAACCGTGAGGATTCGGAAAGGTGTTTACCAATTTTTAATGAAGCAGCTTCCAGGGGATTGTAGGCCACAGTCAGAAATCGTACCAAATAGGCATAAACCATGGCAGCAATGGTGCCATTTATGATGAAACCGGTGGTAACATTAAAATATTGTTGTAAAAATCCAATCAGAAATTTATCCATGGCCAGGGTAGGTATCAGAATACCAATAGCAATAATAGCCCCCGGAATGGCATAACCGAGGGTTGCCGAACGTGCAAACAGTCTAATTCCATAAAGCCGATTCCAGTCGGACATATAAATTAACAAAAGTGCTGCCAATGCTGTAATAACAGCCGAAGACAAAGCAATACCAAAACTATTCCATAACATTTGAATAAATTCAGTATCGACAACTTTTGACCAGGTAAGGATGGCCCAGTATATTAGCTGTGCAAGGGGCAACATAAACCCCAACAGAAAAGGAATAAAAGTCAGGATCATTGCAATGATCCCGGCTTTTCCTTTTAACGGGGTCCTGAGATTGCGGATCGTAAATTGTGCTGAAAGCGTATATCTTTTATTCCGACGCTGCCATGATTCAAAGAATAGCAACCCGAAAATAATTGCAACCAGTAAGGCCGATAGGTATATTGCTGTTTGCGGATCTTGAAGTGAAAACCATGCACGGAATATACCTGTAGTAAATGTATTAACCCCATAATAATGAGCAGCGCCATAGTCGTTCAACACCTCCATCATCACCAGCATTAAACCACCAACTATAGCTGGTCGTGCCAATGGTAAAGCCACCCGAAAGAAAAATTGCCGCAAGCTGGTACCCATTAAAGCACTAACCTCTTTAAGCCGATTGGACTGGTGTAAAAAAGCAACGCGCGTGCTCACATAAACATAAGGGTACAATGAAATGCTCAGGACCAATATCAGCCCTGGTAAATTCATAAAATCAATACCGTTGAACGGGATTCCGGCATGTCTGAATAGCACAGGCAAGGAACCACTGAATTCAAACAACCCATGGTAGGCATAAGCTGTGATGTAGGAGGGAATAGCCAACGGAAGAATTAAGAGCCACTCAAGTTGCCGGCGTCCGGGGAAATCATAATGGCTAACAAACCAGGCGCTGAACACACCAAATATTAAAGTAAGCAGGCCGCATCCGAGGATCAGCGATAACGAATTGGCCAAATAAAGTCCCAGAAGATGTTCGACAATATGTTCCCACATCTCACCGGGGCCATCAAACAGTCGAATGCCAATGGTATATATTGGTAAGCCGATTAACAACACTAATATCAATACCCACACCGACCAGGTGCTAATATCTCTTTTGAAACGACGGATTTTGTTTCGGCTGGTATAGATATTTTTCATACACTTACGGACTGGCTATATTATTTCCAGCCTACTTCATCAAAAATAATTACGGCTTGTTGGTTTAGTTTACCCAGTTTAGATAATTGTAGCGTGTCTTCTTTAAAATCACCCCACGACTGAAGTAAATCTGAAAGGTCGGCATTTGGATTTACCGGATATTCATAATTGGCCGAGGCAAATACTTCCTGGATTTCTTTACTGGCCATAAATTCCAGAAATAATTGTGCGTTATCCTTATTAGGCGCATATCTGGCAATGCCGGCACCACTGACATTTACATGTGTACCTCGTCCTTCCTGGTTTGGGAAAAACAGGCCAACCTGCTGAGCTGCTTTGACCTCTTCAGGATTTTCAGAATTCAATAATTTACCCAGGTAATAGGTATTTATAATGGCAATATCGCCTTCACCGGCCATAATGGCTTTCACCTGGTCACGGTCGTTGCCCTTGGGTTTGCGGGCAAAATTTTCAACCATACCTTTGGCCCATTCTTTGGCTTTGTTTTCACCATCATGCGCAATCATTGAAGCCAACAAGGATTGGTTATAAATATTAGAAGAGGAACGAATCAATATCCGATCATTCCATTTAGCCCGGGTAAGCGCTTCATAGGTTGATAATTCTTCAGGGTTAACCCGTTCCTTTGAATAGACCATAATTCGCGCCCGTTTTGTAAGTCCGAACCATTGGTTATCCGGATCTTTCAATGAGGAGGGGATGATTGAGTCCGGAATATTTAAATTTACTGACTGCAGCAAGCCTTTCTCTTTGGCTTTTACCAGGCGTCCGGCATCAACAGTAATTAATACATCAGCGGGAGAATGTTCTCCTTCCCGGCTCATTCTCTGGATAAGCTCGTCAGCACTGGCATTTACTACATTTACCTCAATGCCGGTGCTGTCTTCAAACCGTTTAAACAATTGCTGGTCAGTTTCATAATGCCGGTGTGTATACACGGTTATTTCACCTGCCGGAGCATCGCTGGATTGTTGTTCGGAGTTGGATGCAGGGCTTTTACAACCGGATATTAGCATTATTAGTAACGTAAAAAAGCATATCATTGATTTCATAACTTGTTCATTTTTTTGATTTCGGCAAATATAGTTATTTATAATATCGCAGTAAATGCAGTTAAATCATACACCGGTGAATTTGATATATTTTATGCGGGCACGGACCGAAGAACGTCATTTATCAATGCACCCTACTTATGTGAAATATGCCACTTTAATGAATTACAAAGGGGTTTTCTCAGGCTTATTTAAAAAATTTCCGGTATTGGCCTACAATGCTGAACGTTATAAAACTATACTCAATGAGCATGATTAAAGGTTATTAAGCCTTTTCGTATACCCAATTAGTTACCAATTGCAAATATGGCATTTTGCATTTTTTGAATTATCTTTACAGTTATGAAAAAGGTCACCACCATAATTCTATTAATGCTTTATGTGGCACTTACAGCCGGATTAACTGTGAATGTCCGCTATTGTCATGGCAACATCGCATCTATGGATATTGGTGAGGATGACTCAAAGTGTTGCAGCGATAACTGTGAAATGCAAACGAAATGTTGCTTTGTAGAAAGTCTTTATGTTCAGCTTGATATTGACCAACATACAGCACATCAATCCTTAACATTGAACCCTTCTGTTATTACTGCTTTTGTAATGACAAACAAGGAACTGTTCAATTTTAGTACCAACGAACATCAGACGAAATTTCAATTTACCGATTTATCACCTCCCCTCAAACACCCCCTCTGGTTATTAAATTGCACCTTTACCTATTATGGCTAGTTTACTTATGCTTTAACAGATTGAAAATTATTGTTAAATCATTTGTAAAGATTTATAGTCATGAAAATAATCGTAAATATTATATTGGCGGCACTATTATTCGTATGTAGTCCGGCTCTTACACAAGCACAAAGTAAAATTGACACCACCACATTCCACGTTGATGGTGTATGCAACACATGCAAAGAACGTATAGAACGAGCGGCCCTGCTTCGCGGTGTAAAATATGTTGAATGGGAAAAAACATCCGAACAATTAACTGTAGTTTACCGCAACGATAAAGTTAAACCGGATGATGTACATATTTCCATTGCCTCCATCGGGCACGATACAGAAAAGGTGAAAGCCAGTGATGAGGCATATTCGAAACTCCCCGATTGTTGTTTATACCGATCTGACATAAAAAAGCACTAAACCATGAAAAAAACACAAATGAAACTGCTCCTGGCAGTCATTTTGTTTCTTGGTTTTACTGTTTTGAAAGCACAACATTCAGAAGAAATTCAAGGAAAAGTGATCGTACAGGGCACAGACGACGAACCTGTTACCGGTGCTAATGTATATTGGCCAGGAACAACAGTGGGTACCATTACAGACAAACAAGGCCGGTTTGAAATACCGCATCTACACGGAAAAACACAATTAGTGATCAGTTATATTGGTTACCGAAAAGATACGGTGGACGTTAATTCAACCGATAATCTGGAAATCAGCCTTAAGAAATCGGTTGACATCGATGAGGTAAAAGTGGAGCATCGCAGCAAGAGTACCCAAATTGGTATGCTTGATGCACGCAAGACAGAGACAGTTACAGAGGATGAATTGTTTAAAGCCGCTTGCTGTAATTTAAGTGAGAGCTTTGAAACCAACCCATCGGTGGATGTCTCTTTTACCGATGCGGTTACAGGAACACGTCAAATACAGATGCTCGGACTGGCCGGGCAGTACAGTCAGATTACACGTGAGAACATGCCGGATATCAGAGGATTATCTACCATACACGGACTTACCTACATACCGGGAACCTGGATTGAAAGCATACAGCTCAATAAAGGAGCAGGATCTGTGGTCAATGGTTTTGAGAGTATTACCGGGCAGATCAATACCGAAATTCGTAAACCAGAAACAGCCGACCAGGTTTTTCTGAATGGTTATGTAAATGAAATGGGACGTTTGGAAGGAAATGCAAATCTGGCTCACCGGTTTAACGATAAGTGGTCGTCGATGTTAATGCTACACGGCAAAAACAATACGATCAAACACGATGAGAATAACGATGGGTTCCTCGATCATCCGTTAGGCAATAACCTGATTGCCCTCAATCGATGGAAATATACAGGAGATCAGGGAATGCGTATGCAATTTGGCTTGAAAGCGACCTATCTTGATCGATTTGGTGGTGAGGAAGATTTCAACCCTGAAGACAGAGGTGATGGCAATGAACTTTGGGGTATGGAACAGAACACCAAACGCTTTGAAGGATGGGCAAAAATTGGGTATGTGAATCCGGAAAAACCATACCAGAGTGCCGGCCTCCAACTATTTGCTGCCAGTCATGAGCAGGATTCATATTTCGGTTTGCGTGAATACAAAGCCAGTCAACAAACCGGGTACGGAAATTTTATTTTTAACAGCATTATTGGAAATACAAACCACAGTTATAAAACCGGTATAAGTTTTCAGTACGATGATTACCAGGAAAGCCTGAATGAAAATGAGTATGACAGAAAGGAAATAATACCGGGTGCCTTTTTTGAATATACGTATAGCTATCAGGAAGTTTTTGATGCGGTTGCCGGTATACGTGCCGATTACCATAACCTTTACGGCACATTTACAACACCTCGTCTGCATTTACGTTATGCCCCTGCTGAAAAATCGGTGATTCGAGCCTCGGTGGGCAGAGGATTGCGTACCGCCAATATTATTGCAGAAAATATTGGTTTGCTGGCCAGTTCGAGGGAATTTATTATCGAGAGCAATGATGAGGACCTTCCTTTTGGACTGGAACCTGAGATTGCCTGGAATTACGGACTAAATTTTACACAAAAATTTCGATTAGATTATCGGGAAGGTAGTATTGCCCTTGATTTTTACCGAACCGATTTTATGAATCAGGTGGTAGTCGATCTCGACCAAAATACCCGTCAAGCCATGTTTTATAATCTGGAAGGAGAGTCATATTCCAACAGTCTCCAGGCTCAGGTCGATTACGAAGTGATAAACCATTTGGATGTAAGAATGGCCTACCGTTGGTATGATGTAAAAACAACCTTTCGGGACGGATTGAAAGATATGCCCTTAACAGCGCAACACAGGGCTTTTGTTAATCTGGGTTATGAAACACGGAGTTATTGGAAATTTGATTACACAATCAACTGGCAGGGATCAAAGCGGATACCAAATACAACCGATAACCCGGTAGCTTTTCAGTTGGATGAAAGGTCTCCTGCATTTTATCTGATGAATGCGCAGGTCACCAAAAGCTGGCTGGAAAAATTTGAGATTTATGCCGGTGTTGAGAATCTGTTGAATTTCACCCAGGATGACCCTGTTTTATCAGCATCCGAGCCTTTTGGTGATTATTTTGACAGTTCCATGATATGGGGACCTGTATTTGGACGTAAATTGTATTTGGGATTCAGATACCGGCTAAAATAATGCAAGGTATTAATGTCATTAGGTAATATTATGACTTTAATGAATATTATTTGGGTGTATAAATAAAGCAGGGTTGTTAACTATATTGATATCCAACAATCAAGTATTGTGTCTAATTTCCACAACTGGTTTACATCAATAAATAAAAGCGTTACTGAAATTTGGATAACCCCGATTAACGGATAGTTCTTTCCTGCTTTAACACCTAATTATTTGTCAATGCTATGGAATAGCACCCATACCGAATACCATGGCCAGCAGGGCTACTGTTTCAATTATACCCATTACAGCAATATACATACCTGCACCCTGCTTGCTGTCTACAGCCAGGTTAGCACAAGCAGCAGCACCGGCTTTACCCTGCATAATGGCCGATGCAGCAATGGCCACACCCACAAAAAGCGAAACAATAATCAGGTTCACATCGGTTTCAGCCGGCATTTCTGCTCCGGTTACCACATTCATGAAAATCATACCATAAATGATCTGACTCAGCGGCATACCTACCATTGCCAGCGCCAATGGAGGCAATTTCTTTTTCTCTTTAATGGACTGTTTCCAGAGGCCTATAGCACCTGAAGCTGCAATTCCTGTTCCTATGGCAGATCCCAATCCGCCCATACCAACTGTGATGGCATGGCTGCCAAATGCCGTGGATGATAAAATGGTTAATAATGTCATAATGTAATTTTAATTAATTATTATTTTCTGTTTCTTTTTTAAGTTTAAATGGATTGTATTCATTACCGGCAAATTCAACACCTGCATGACCGGCATATTCCAGCATGTTGAGACGCACCCCGTGCACAATCACCGCCATTCCGGCCAGAACCATGTTTAGGGCGTGCCCAAGAATAAGAATGAGCACTGCCACAATACCAGAAAAAACGGTGGTTATGCCATCACCAATGGCCATTTCGTTAAAGCTTACCGCCATCAGAACAGTGGCCAGGCTCACTGCATACAGTCTGATATAGGAGATGATATCGGAAAACCCGCTAATCACTGTCAAAGGGATGTCGGCAAGGGAGACCAGTATGCCTTTTAAAAAGTTTTTGCCGGGATTTGAAAACAGAGCCACCAGTATACCCCCTCCAATAAACAGGTGTAGCATATAACCCGGAGCCGGGATAAGCAATACCATTTCGTTGATAAACAAGTACAATCCCCAAACAATGGCTATCCAACCAAATTGTGATATGGCCTTCACGCTGTTACTATATTTCCATGCTGCCTGCAAATGTCCGATTGTAAGGTGAATGGCCCCAACAATGAACATAAACTTTTGCAAAAACATGTCATCACCACCAAAACTGGCTATTTTATCGATAATCAGGTTACTGATAACCGGAACTTTGGCGATATCTTCCACGCCAAAATAAGTACCCGTAAGGATTCCCCATAACATAACAGAGACTGAAAGGGTGTACATGAGGCTGAATTCAATACGGGGTTTAAATTTTTGTCTGGAATGTACCCATAAGGTGATCAGAAGAAATATTAGTCCATAACCGGCATCGCCCACAAGAATACCTGAAAAGAAAGTAAAAAAGATCATAAATACCTTTGATACATCCATCTCGTTGTAACCAGGAACCAACCCCATAAAATTCATTACCGGCTTAATACTGTCGGCCCACCGTGGTGTTTTAATGAGTGTTGGCACCTCATCAAGTTCCTCCTCAGTGGGTTCTTGTAAGATATATCCCCAGTTGTTTTCTTCTGCCAATGCGGTAAATTCCTTAATCGCATGTTCCGGAAGATAACCTTTCCAGTATGAAAATCTTTCTTCGACCGAATTGCCACTGTATTGCATGCTTCGTACACTATAGCGGCGGTGACGTTCGTCCAGGGCATCTTTTAATAAATCAATATTGGAGTGATAGGTTTGCAACAACTGTTTGTTCTTTTCAAGGTCGTGATGCACTTCTTCCAGGCACTGATCAAGGTTGCATAATTTGGTTTTGGGTGCGGTAACTTCATCAAATGGTAATTTTTCATCGGGGTTCAGCGATATCAGGGCTGCGCGGTATTGATCATCTGATTGACCGGCCACAAAAATATCATTCCGTTTTTTTATGCGTTCAAAATCCCTCTTACCAATCAGATAAAATCTGAAATGTACACCTGCATCGGCCAATATTTTAACATCCGATGCATCAATATTGCCCCATTGGTTATACCATTTTTCATCATTCCGGAGCTTTTCAAGTTGCTTTTTAAGGCCGGCTCTTTTCTCATCAGCTTTTAGTACGGCCTGCATCATGGTTACTTCGTCATGAAGCTCTTCCGGCAACTGTGAACCAGGTTTAGGGTTGGTATCAAATTCCTCCAATACAGAAATAGCCTGGGTCATCATTTCAATTCTTGCCTGCACACGGTCGATTGATTCGTCCTTAGCCGGTTTGAAAGGGATGATATGAACGGCACCCAACCGGCCCAACAGGGTAAGATCGGCCTCAACTTTTGATTCGGATAGAAAGAGCAGAACTTTTTTCATTTTCACTATCATGCCTTTTCCTCCTTCGCTTTTTTGGTTTTCATCACTTTTGAAGTAGCGATCATCAATCGTTCATCGTCCTGGAGCTTTTGGCTGATTTTACGGATGGCTTTTTTGGCATTGGGTATACGTCGGTTTTCGAATAGTTTAACACGTGCACGTACTTCAAGCAGTTCTTCTTCCAACAGCTCAATTTGTTTTTGAAGACACTGGATTTCAGCGATCAGTTGAAGCTGATCCTGCATCAGGTCAATGGCATCGTCCACCCATAAGGGCATATCGTCGTTAACGGGGGCCACATCAAAATCAACGCTTTCATATTGTTGCACCCTAACACCGGCAACATCCACGGGTTTTGTTTTGATTTTTTTGATGGAAATAAATGAGCCGATTTCCACCCATTGATCATTTAAAACAGCAATCCAGGGTTCGGATTGTGCTTTGTTTTCTTCAATGGCATACCGCAATCGTTCAATGGCTTCATTTATGGAGTTTATGGTTACCATTAAAGATTTTTCCATGGCTTCAAACAAAGGCAGCATGCGCAGCGATACTTTTAGTATTTTTTGTTGCCTTGCCCTTTCTGTTTTGGTGTATTTTATTTTAGGTCCTGCCATAATTTTATACTTCCATATTTTCCTGGGCCGGGTATACTACTTTATCAAGTATTTCCAGTCCTTTTTCGGTATTGAATGAGTCCAGCCGGCACAATATCTGCAATTTCAATTTATAAATGAATACTTCTGTAATCGTGAACTGTTCCATGGTATCTATAGCATCCAGTTCATCCCACAGGGCTTTCATAAGGTATTGTTCTACTTCAAGCGGATTTTTCCCGATGATCCTGGATGGCATGGTAACTATGTTTGGTGTACGCGATTGTCTTTTTGCGCTCCTTATTTCAAGCCTGTCGGTTTCAAGTTCATCAAACAATACGATAGCGTTCTTCAGGTTACCGAAATCTTGGGCTTCGTTTAGTTTCTTTATATCAAGGGCTTCCAGTTTGTTGTATTCATTATCTGATAGCTGGTATTGTGCATCCTGCATAAATTCTTCCATCGTAACCGGCGGCTGGTGGTCATAAGTTAGAGAAGGCAAACTGGTTATAAGGTACACGAGGTTAGACATAGTTTAATCCTCCCGGGTTTTGGTTATAAGTTCAACCAAATCTTTGTTTATGAGTGAAAACACAGCCTTTTCAATATCATTTGCGTTAACAACAAATTGCAATCCGTCCTTTTCGTCTTGTGTAACTGTAATTTTGGCTTCGTTATTGGGTAATGGTTTTATTTCTATTCCTTCACCGAGGGTGTCATTGGCCAGATATGCCTGCATTTTATCGGCCAGCGATTTCGATACTTCCACGCTTTTTTCACCTGGCAGCATATCGGCAACTACTTTCAGGAGCTCCTTCAGGTATTGTTCCTGTGTGAAAAGGTTATCGCTATGCGTTCTGAATGTTTCTTTCAGCTTTTCCAGGATAGCAATTTTGGTAGCTTCAATAACATCACGTGAGGCCTGATTTATGGCTGCTTTTGCGTTTAACTCCATCTGATCGGCTTCTTTTTTGGCCTGATCCAGTAACTCCTGTCGTTTGGTTTCGGCGTCGGCAATGATCTTTTCAGCCTTTTCATTGGCCGAATTGATAATGCGTTGCTTTTCGGTCTCACCGGCTTCAACACCCTGGTTTTTCAGTTTTGAAATGATATTTTCCAGGTTTTCTATGTTATTGTTTTTTCCTTTCATGTTTCAAATTTTCAATAAAATGTAATATTCGCATTTATTAATAATATGCTGCCTGTTTGGTTATTTGTTCCAATATTCTGTAAGAATTTTTTGGGTAATACCTGTTTCAGCAGGCTCAAAATGCTTACGCAACAAATCCCAGCACATATCAAGGGCTTGATCAAGTTCAACAGGTGTGCCAAAAGGCTCTTCAATTTGACTGATAAAATCGCTTCGGTACTTGAGTAGTTTTTGAGAATAAGAATCGTTGGCTGCACCAACTTCCGATGCTTCGTGTGCTTTTTCAGCGTCAGCCAGCAAAGAGGCCATAGCGGTCATTATTGCCCGGTGATCACTGCGTGTTTTGTCGTTCACCTGTTGCTTCAGTCTGGATAGCGAACGTGCCAGTTTTATTTTACCCCCTTCCAGGAAAAACTGTCCTTCGGTAATATAGCCTGTGTTATCGGGTACCGGGTCTTCGAGCGATTCGAGGGTTGTGGCACCAATAATGGTAATTGATCCGGCCCCTTCAATATCAGCAGCCACCTCGTACCGCCGGGCCAGTTCTGAATATAATGAACCCGGATATCCCTGCAAAGAAGGGATCATATCCTGGTAGTTGGCTACGTTCCGCAGTATGTTTGACCAATTTGTCATATCTGTAAGTAATACCAATACGTCTTTGCCCTGGTCGGCAAACTCACGCGATACACTCAGGGCCACGTCGGGCAGCATGAGCCCTTTGATCTGCGATTCTCCTGCCAGGTGAGTAAACATAATGGTTTTGCTCATATTACCTGATTTCGATAGCTCTTCTTTGAAATAATGGTGTTCGTCAAATTTAAGACCGATACCCGCGAAAACGATCACATCGGCCTGGGCTCCTTTGGCAATTTGTGCGAGCAAGCGGTTGTAGGGTTCGGTAGGGCCGGCAAAAATCGGTATTTTTTGTGATTTAACCAGCGTGTTGAACACATCAATCATAGGCACACCAGTCCAAAGTGGTTGCTTGGGTACCAACCTTACCGTGGGGTTTAAGGTGTCGAGCTGGGTAGGCAGCTCTTTTTCGAAGATGATTTGCGGGCCTTTGTCGGTTACATGGCCAATACCATCGAAACTGCGGCCAAGCATATTTTGAGAAAAGCCAACCGTTGTAGGTACTTCATGCAGTCTTACCTTTGTTTTTGTGCTTACCCCCTGCGTGCCAATGTATACCTGAAAGCGTGTTGATTCCTCGGTGATGTTGATGGCTTTGGCGAACGAGATGCTCTGGTCGCTGCTTGCATTCACCAATTCTACCACATGGTTCAGGGCCACGCCAGGGTTCCCTTCTACCGATACCAAGGCTTTCCCAACTTCATTTATTTTACGTATCTCTTTTTTTATCATTATGAATCCTTTTTTTGCAAAATGAAATTGTCGACTTTTTCTTTCAACTGAGCGATTTGTTTTTCTTTTACTGCATTGTAGTTCCAATCTTTCCAGTTCTGTCGGAACAGATCAAATTTAGATTTGATGTGCTGCTTGAAATCGTCATCATCCC
The DNA here is from genome assembly GCA_009908855.1 of Bacteroidota bacterium. GTDB lineage: Bacteria > Bacteroidota > Bacteroidia > Bacteroidales > JAAAOM01 > JAAAOM01. The sequence goes on along the minus strand of JAAAOM010000047.1, from coordinate 7,454 downwards.
TTTCGCCCTGTGCGAATTGTATTTCGCTGTCAATAAGTGTTTGCACGGCATCATTGATCACCTCGAGCCGGTCGGGACGGGAGCATGCCTCTACATCATGAAAGCCATCCTGTTGAAGCACGCAAAAATCGATAGTGGTACCTTTTTGGTACAAGATGTATTTGTCGATGGGAACCTTTTTTAAACCGATGGTACTAATGGTTTGGTCTATGCTGTTGGTTTCCTGCAGTGTATGCAGTATTTTTTCCCGGTCACTTTTAGAGATGAACCCGTTATACTGGGAAGTGGTATAGGCAAGTGGATCGATAGCCGGGTATTTTTTGGCATCGGCCCGGTCTTGCGACAGCCCCCAAAAACCTCCGGTTGAATCCATGGTAGCCTGGGTTACCGGTTCCTGAAAGTTTCCTCCGGCCGGAGATACCGTTCCGATAAATGTAAGAGAACCACCGGTTGCAGCATCTGATCCGGCACGTTGATACATTCCTTTGATTTGATCGGGTATATCCATTGGGAATGCCTCGGGGCCTGGTATATCACCCTGCCTTCCGCTCCTTTCGCGCAAGGCTTGGGCCCACCTTGAAGTAGAATCGGCCAACATAATTACATTGTATCCCTGATATCGGTAATATTCTCCTACCGTTAGGGCGATAAACACACTGGCTTCGCGGGCAGCCACCGGCATTGAACTGGTGTTCCCGAAAATGCACATACGGTTCATTAATGACTGACCGGTTGATGGGTCCTTAAGCTCGGCGAAGTCTTTAAACACCTCCACAGCCTCTCCTGCACGTTCACCACAGGCGGCCATAACAATGATATCAGCCAGTGCATATTTGCATAAGGTGTGTTGCAACACGGTTTTCCCGGCGCCAAAAGGACCCGGGTTGCCTACGGTACCACCATAGGCAACCGGTGCCAGCAGATCAATAACACGAGTTCCGGTTGAAATGGGCTCCTGGGGAATTGAACGTTCCTTAAATGGAATGGGGGTTTTAACAGGTTGGCGGAATGCAAGTTTTAACTCATGCTTTATATGTTGATTGTCCACTGCCACTGCAACAGTTTGGGTTATGTTTACCGCTTTTTTTTCAATAATGGATTCAATGGTGCATGTGCCCATTGCAAAAGGCACCAGAATTTTATGCTCAAAATTTCCTTCGGGCACAGATCCTATTACATCACCTCCTTTAACCGTGTCACCGGGTTTTACCGTGGGGGTAAAATCCCATTTTATTTCTTCATCGAGCGCAGGGGCCTTCATACCCGGACGCAGATATGGGTCTGTTTTACTTAGATAGTAAAGTGAGTTTTGTAGTCCGTCCCAAACACTGGTGAGTAAACCAGGGCCCAACAACACCGAGAGTGGCTGGCCCGTAAAAACAACCTCGTCACCAATCTTTGCACCGGTTAAATCTTCAAACACCTGCATCTCAACTATGCCGGCCTCGGGATTTTTTGGGTCTGACTTGATTTGCAGCACTTCACCCTGCAGCGATTTCTCTTCTACTAAAATCTCTGCTGTTTCTCCCATAATCACCTCATCAAAGAAACGGACCTGTACGAGCGAATCCTGAATATTAATTAGTTTACCCGTACGTTTATTCACTTTTTCGTTCATAATTCTTGTTTATAACATATCAACTCAAAAAATAAATTCAGCAAAAATAATAAATAAATTGAATGAGCCTCGGTTTAATCAAAATTTACTTTACAGGGCCCGGGATACAGTTAGTTCATGGGTTAATTTTGAGATGGATAGATTCTAATTAATTTTGACAGGTCCATCTTTGCGAGTTATGAAAAAATTATGTAAAAATAGCATACTTCCGGCAAGACTCATGCCACCGGCAATGAAAATTGAGTAAGCAAATGACCCTGTATGATCGAATAAAGCACCTCCGGTAAAAGGTCCGGCTATGCCTGCAATGGCATACCCCAAAAACACGTACGGGTAAATGATGCCCAGATTTATTACACCGAATACCTGTGCCGTTTCTTTGGCAAAAAGTACAAAATTGCCTCCGAAGCCAAAGCCGATAAAAAATGCCAGCACCAGATAAGATGCACCTGACAATGCGATAAAATTAAGACAAATGATCGCAGCAGACTGGAAAAGCAGCGCTCCGAAAATGCCTAAACTTGCTCCCAGGTAATCGCTCAGGAAGCCCCATACCAGGCGTCCCAGGAAATTGGCGACCGCAAATAACGATACACCCAGGATAAGATACCGGGTGGAGATATTGCCCTGTTCCCCGATAATTTTTAAACTTCCGATGATCAACAAACCCGCAAAAGTACCCAGAAAGATTCCGAGAAAGAGCTTTTTAAATATGGAGGTAACCCCGAATTCGGATATTTTCATCCGCTTGTTATTAGCCGTGTTTAAGGTAGATTGATGCTGGTAAATGAAATTCGAAAAGATCAGGATGATCAATCCGTAGGCTATGCCTATGAAACGGAGCAATTGGAGCACATCTTTTTCACCGGACAAGAATTTTTCGGAAAGTCCCGACATAAATACAGCACCCAATCCGAATCCTGCTGCCGATATGCCAGTGATCAGTCCCTTTCTTTCCGGGAACCACTTCACGGGTGATGATAGTGCTACCCAATAACCGAACCCTGTTCCGATTCCTCCTAACACGCCTATTCCCAGAAAAATAATTATGAAATTCCCGAGGGAATAGCTGGCTACAATATAGCCTGTAAAAAATAAGATACCTGAAAGATGTCCGATGTATCGGAAGCTTATTTTTCGGCTTAATCGCCCGACAAAGATCATGGTTGCCGGGAAGATGGCGATTAAGGTGCCGAATATCACCTGTGACTGAGAGGCCGAAAATCCGTAATTATCGATCAGTTCGGAGGCGATTATACTCCACGCGTATACGCTGCCTATGCAGAGCATGATGACAAACGAAGCGAAGACGGTTAAATACTTATGCATTCCTTTTAACTTTAAATATTCTATACATCAATTTACACTTTGATTTGCTCTCATGTTCAATGAATTACAGGAGCCCAAACCAATCATTTTCCTGGCAGCCAACTGTTTTATTGCCAGCAAAAATAATAGCTTTTGCGAAATGGTCAATTTTAATTAAATGAAGGAAATTATGATGCCAAATATCTGTATATTGGCTATAAGAAGGACAATAATTTCTCGTAATAATATTCTTTTGTTTCGGTCGGTGCCACTCACATCAAATTTGTGTGGTAGCTTGTTTCACATTAATTCTATCAATCAGTTAGAATCGCGATTGGACAGGCATTTGGTGCAAGGGAACATATGAAATGACTGAATGCAATGAATAAAAATAGAAATGTTGAAATGAAGGCTATAGACCTGTACCATCAGTTTATCTATTATATTTTTTTTATATTTAGGGAAAAATGTCTTCGGGTATTTAAAAGTACAGGATTAAACATACGGCAGATCAGTTTCTGCTACTCCAAATTCCTGATGATTTTTTTTCAGATAACCAACGATAAATGAATGGATATATCATACGCAAATTCTCTTAATAGTGCTGACATCATGAGCCGAATATCTGCTATTGCAGACTATGCATTTTATGAATTCGCAATTATTCTGGCTTTTGCTGCCCTTATTGGGGGGCTTGGGCAGTTATTAAAACAGCCTTTGATCGTAATGTTTATTGCATTGGGCATTATACTGGGGCCTTCGGTAATGGATGTGGTAAAATCGCATGATAAAATCCATTTACTGGCTGAAATAGGTATTGCCGTATTGCTTTTTATTGTTGGGTTAAAACTGGATTTACGTATTATAAAATCCATTGGTAAAATAGCTTTAATCACAGGTTTAGGCCAGGTACTGTTTACTTCACTTTTCGGTTATTTGATAGGAATAGCCCTTGGTTTTTCTTCACTTCACAGTGCCTATATTGCAGTCGCACTCACTTTTTCCAGTACGATTATTATCGTAAAGTTATTATCTGATAAAAAAGAGATTGATTCCCTGTATGGGCAAATAGCTATTGGTTTCCTTATTGTGCAGGATATCGTAGTTATTCTGGTAATGATTGTCTTATCAGCCATACAACAAGGTGTTGATACTTCGCTTTCCCATAATATTATAAAAACACTCCTTGCAGGACTAGCATTGCTGGCTTTTACTGCAGTTGCCATTAAATGGATAATTCCCCGGGTAAGTGCATTTATGGCCAAATCGCAGGAGATGCTCACTTTGTTTTCGATAGGATGGGCTGTTTCATTTGCCTCTTTTGGTGAAATGATCGGTTTCAGCAGTGAGGTAGGCGCTTTTCTGGCCGGAATTAGCCTGGCTTCATCAAGCTATAAAGATGTTATAAACAGCCGACTAACCACATTGCGGGATTTTCTGTTATTATTCTTCTTTGTGCACCTGGGAAGCAACCTTGATTTAAACGTTATTGGCAATCAGGTGTCTCCTGCACTTATCTTTTCGGTGTTTGTACTTATCGGGAACCCGGTTATTGTTTTAATTATTATGGGACTCTTGGGATATCGAAAAAGAACCTCATTTTTAGCCGGATTAACGGTTGCACAGATAAGTGAATTTTCCCTGATCTTTGCAGGTATGGGATTGGCTCTGGGGCATATTACCGATGCCGTGGTGGGTTTAATCACACTGGTTGGGCTAATAACCATCGGGCTATCTACCTATCTCATCTTGTACTCTCATCAAATTTATGAGGCACTTTCCCCGGCACTGAATATATTTCAAAGCAAAAAAAAGAATACTGAAATTGATCATAACCCGGAAAAAGGAAAAGATTACCATGTAGTAATTATAGGTTTGGGAAGGTTTGGGCGTCGACTGGCTGATATGCTTAATGAACATCCTGAAATTAATTTTTTAGGTGTAGATTTTGACCCGGTTGTAATTGATGATCTGAAAAAAACAGGAACAGATATTATTTATGGTGATTTGGATGATCCTGACCTGCTGGCAGATATCCCGATTAAAAAAAAGGGGAAAATAATTAGCACAATACCTAATAATGAGTTATCGATACAGTTAGACAATATGTCAAAACAATATGAATTTGAAGGCGAAATTTTTGTTACCGCAACCAACAAAACAGCCTATCGTCAATTAATAAAATATGGTTTTGATGACAATCATATATTACAACCGCATCAGATGGCTGCCTTACATTTTTATCAATCGTGCATAAAAAACAGTGTTAAAGAATAATATAGATGGAAAAGATATCGACAGTCCAGGATAAAATTGAGTCCGGATTCAGAAAACAAGTAAAAAAAGATAAGAAGGTAGAAAATGCATATTTGCTTGTTCATTCTGAGAAATTAGGAATTGACATCAATATTGCCGAAGGAAAAACAGGAGCAATTCAGTCAAACCCTGAGCAGGCTAATCATCTTGCTTCTGTAGGAAAATTATTTACAGCTACCCTTGTAAGTATGTTGTACGACAAAGGACTGCTGTCATTTGACGATAAAATAGTAAAATATCTTGATTCAGACCTGATGCAAGGATTGCATGTTTATAAGGGTAAAGATTTCACGAACAATATAAGCATCAAGCATCTACTGAAGCAAACATCGGGATTATATGATGTGTTTTTTCCATTACTTAAAAAGATGATTGATAACCCCAAAATCGAAATGACAGTACAAGAAGCACTGGAATGGGGCAAAGCTAATCTTAAAACCGTTGGTAAACCGGGTCAAAAGCATTTTTATACCGATACCAATTATTATTTACTGGGGTTAATAATTGAAAACATCACCCGTAAACCTTTTCATGAAGCCGTTCATGATATGATCCTTGAGCCACTCAAAATGGATAATGCTTATATAAATGGTTATTCCGAACCCAAAAGTAAACCTGAATATCCTCCGGCACATATATACCTTTTCAACACTAATTTTATTGAAAACAAAAGAATAGCAAAGATTGACTACGCAGGAGGAGGTATTGTGGCACCACTAAGTGAATATCTTATTTTCATGAAAGCCTTGGTTAATGGACAATTGGTAAAAAAGACTACTTTGAATCAAATGATTTATGATGACATTAAAATGGGTTTTCCTGCCATAGGGTTTGATTATGGTTACTCTGTATGGAAGCCAAAGGCTATTCCGTTATTAATGCCAAAAAAGTTTTTCTGCTGGGGTTGTGTAGGTATTACCGGTGCATTTATGTTTTTGCATCCGCAAACTGAATCTTATGTGATTGGAACATTCAATGATAAATCCTATACATCCAAGGCATTGAGATTTATGCTGTCATTCGTTATTAAATCATTACTAAAATTGGATAAATAATAAATGGAAATGCTTCTTTATGTATCTAATTTCGCAATTTCATAACCCATATACTCATTGTATAATTTTGATATTGATTTGGTCTCACCAAGAATGGTTAAAACATCATCAACCAGTAAAGTTGTAGAACCATTGGGTGTAAAAGTAATCTTTTTCCGCTCAACCAAGGCTACCAAAACATCTTTAGGAAGTTCAATATCTTTTAATTGACGGCCAATCATATTTTCTTGTGGTGTCCCTTTTAATAGTTTAATGCTCACAAAACGTTCATTTTGCAACATATACTCCTTTATTTCTCTATGGCTTTTCATTTTCAGCAATGCTTTAACAATGTCATCTCGTTCTAAAATATCAAGAAGTCGGGATAACATGCGTAGTTGTTGTTTGGGGTTTTCGTCAGAATTTACCAAAAATACACAAACATATAAAGGTGTTTTTACTTTCCTTCCATTAAACGGCTTTGTTAAACCTATGGCTTTTTTAGAAAAAACTATTTGTAAAGAAGGATGAACAACATTTTTGCATTTAGCATGAAAAACCAATACACCGGGCAATGCAATTACAGATTCATCAGGCAATGAATGACTAAACATATTAGTAATATCTTCTTTTTGTATAGCAAGTTCAGCAACAAAATTATCGGAGACTTTATCCAGAATTTCTTTTAAATCGGTAGGTGTTTGCAATATTTTTATTTTTGACTTAATTACTGTTTCATCAAAAGGATCACCTTCCCGAAGGCCTTTTTCTTTTAAAATTGTCATTAATTCATTTTCCAACTCATTATATTGTTGTTTACCCAATAAAGCAAACCAATGAAATATGGCTCCTTCCCGTTTTACTTTACCGCGGGCATGAAAATGATACCAACATAGGCCCATAACAACAATACCTGAGGTGAAAAGAATCGGCATCCATCCTAAATAAATGATCAATATACATGATATAATTAAAGTTTCGCACTTGTGTTCAAAGCACCTGATTTCAGCCAGGTATGAGTTGACTTCACATGCTAAGTATTAGTATTTCAGTATTTTATGTTTTCCATTTTCTATTAAGCTGCATTTTGTAAATCCGGCTCCTGAGGAAGCAGGCGACTGATCATATCGTAAGCCCTCTCATCCTCAAGGATTCTTTGCAGTATATCCATCTCGTCT
>JAAAOM010000086.1 GCA_009908855.1 Bacteroidota bacterium | reverse complement strand
AAACGATACAAAATCACAATACACGCGGAGAAGAAAACAAGAAAAAGCAGCCTATAACAGCACATATAGCCCATATTGCCCGCATTTTGATATGTATTTGGTTTCGCTTATCTTAGGGTGCTAAACGTGCTATGGTGAAAACCAGATATGCTGGCAATACGATGCCATATGTGTAAACGTTACAGGCAAGCTTAAAAAAACGACACTTACAATAATGAAACAGTCTATGACTGCGATATCAGTAGACACCCAGGAGCATGATTAAATACGTAAAGTCTTGCTAACCAGTGTTCACTGCAAATTTAAACAAATGAAAATAGACGATAACATAGCCAAAAAATACAATTTGACCGAAGAAGAGATTGCATTGACCATGAGTGGTTATGTGCCTTTGACAATTAAAGCGAATGATTTTTTTCTGAAAGAAGGTCTAGTCTGTAATTATATTGGATTTGTAAAAAAGGGATTGCTTCGCTCATTTATTTATGACGACTACGCCAATGAAATTACATCTGATTTTTTTCCCGAAAACACATTGATTATTTCATTTGATAGCTTTAATAACAGAGTACCATCCAAAGAGAATATAAAAGCAATAGAGGACTCGGAGTTAATGGTCATTTCATACGAAAAGCAAAAGGAACTATACGATAAAATACCGGCATGGAATCTTATTTGCAGAGATTTAGCAGATTTTAAAAGCCGTGAAATGATTGAAAGAGCGAACCGTTTTCAGGTCATGTCAGCAACAGAGAGGTATCGAGCCTTATGTAAAGAACATCCCGATATCTTACAGCGAACGACATTGGGTAGTATTGCATCATATATTGGTGTTGATATTGCAACGCTAAGCAGAATCCGAAGAAATAACCGTTTTTGACTTTTGTCAAACAATCCTTCGGATTATCCGATATACTTTTGCGTCATAATCATTAAACTTAATCGTATGACAGCAATAAAACAAATCAGTATTATCGGAGCTACCGGTAACCTGGGTGTGCCCGTAGTAAAAAATCTTGTGCGCTTTGGATATAAAGTACATGCAATTGTAAGAAACCGGGAAAAAGCCAGTGCATTGTTTGGCAAAATGCCGGATGTAAAAATTTCGGAAGCCGATTTAAGAGATGTTCCGGCATTAAAAACAGCCCTAAAAGGTACAGCGTATCTGTACCTTAATCTTTCAACCCAGGCTACTCATTTAAAAATTTCTTTTGCTGCTGAACGTGAGGGCGTTGCCAATATTATCGCTGCAATTGATAAAGATTGCATAAAACAAATTATCAGCATATCCGGCTTAGGCGCTTTAGATAATAATCAGGATGCAGGAAAGATTACGTTTATTCCCAACATTATCCGTAAGCAAGGGCATAAATTAATCAAGGAATCCGGCATCCCTTACTCGATTTTTCATTGTACCTGGTTTGCCGATAGTTTTGTGCTGTACCGGCGAAACAACACTTACATGGTGATAGGCGACACCCAAAACCCTGTTTATTTTACAAATTGTTATGATTTTTCATGCCTGCTGGCAAATGCAATCGGCAATACCGAAGCTTTTTATAAAGAATTTCCGGTTCAGGGCACTAAAGGCATAAACCATCCGGATGCAGCAAAATTGTTTTTCTCTGAGTTTTCTGAAAACACAAAAGTAAAAATTGCACACGGTTGGATTTTGGGTTTAGCCGCTGTATTTAATAAAGAAATGAAGTTTGTAAAACACATGTCTGATTATTTCCGTAAAACCAAAGAAGAATTTTTGGCTGAAGAGTGGGGTACTTATCAAGCATTAGGAGAACCTAAGTATGATGTTCAAGGATATGCCAAAAAAATTAAAGATGAAAAGTTTTACGATTATTTAAATGTCACAAAATCAGAGAATGAGAATAAGACATTGAAAATGAAATCAACAGGCATAAAAACATTGTTTTTGGCATTCATATCAGCGCTTACCATAAGTTGCTCGTCCAATAAAGAACTGACAGCACCAAAGTCGTTATACAAAACCGAAGAAGGCAAAGCAACAGCTTACAAAAGCTACGATATAACGATGGAGTTATGGGATCTGGAATACCGGGAAGAATTTGTGGATACTGATTACGGCAAATCGCATGTAATTATATCTGGTGAAAATAATGAGCAGTCCTTAGTTTTATTGCCGGGTTTATTTGCCGATGCCACCATGTGGTATCCCAATGTGAAGGCACTTTCACAGCACTTTAAAGTCTATACGCTTGACATGATAAATTATGGCGGAAAAAGTAAACCTGCAGGCAAAGCTGTTGCAAGCATGGACGATTATAAAATTTGGTTTACCCAAATATTAGCACATTACCATATTGAGAAAACCTCAGTTGCAGGATTGTCCTACGGCAGTTGGCTGGCGCTGGCTTTAGCCCGCGAAATACCCGACAGCATTTCGGGCTTAGCTCTTTTAGACCCTTCGGAAACTTTTATGCCCATGAAAAGCTCAATGGCATGGAAAGGGTTTAAGTATTTTATGTTTTTTCCGAACAGAAAAAAGTATGAGAAATTTTTTGATTGGATGGGCGGCGGCTATACCGACCCACAATTAGACATCTGGTTTGAGCACATGCTTGATGTCATAGAATATGGTTCTGTAGGAATGTTTGACATACCTCAGCATAAAATTTACGAACCCGAAGAATTGAAAATGATTAAAATGCCTGTCCTTATCATGGCAGGCGGTAAACCCATCATTTACGACAGTCCCGAAGCGTTTAAAGCAAACGCCCTAAAAGCCATTCCACATGCCGAAGTTATTATTGTTCCCAATGCCGGACACGGTTTAAATATGGAGAAACCCGAGATTGTAAACAAAAAGCTTATTGAATTTTTTGAATAGCATAAAATTGAATATTTTTAGCATGAACAGGAGAAAAGCCAGCCTGTAACACGCAATATACGTAAGCCGGGGGATGTGGTTAATTAAAACTTTTGTACATTTACAAAATTTGCAGTGGTTTGATAAGTTGGAGCTTCGAAATCCCGGCCTCCGCATATTGCCAAACGTTGTGCCTAATTGCAAGAAACATCCTACACGATAATAAACGATTAAAATTTAATGACATGAAAAACTTAAAATTCAAAAAATCTCGATTGATTCCCAACTTGACTGACAATGAGAATATGAAATTATTTCGTGCGATGAATATTGCCTTGATAATTGGAGGACTGAGCCTAATCCTGACATTTCTCTATCTGATTGTAAATTTGGACAAAGCGGATAGATTGGTTCTATTTTGTCTGCCAGGATTTATATTTGGATTGGTTCTAATGATTCTTTATGCGGTTGGACACCAAAAACTAACCAAGATTAAGAAACAACCAAGATTGGAGAAATCATTTTCTTTTGGACAATAGTCATTATATTTGTATAAAATAAAAACGTAAGATATGTTGACTAAAAATACTGTAAGGCAATCGATTGACAATCTTCCTGATTCATTTACAATTGATGAGCTCATTGAACAATTAATATTTATAGAAAAGGTTGAAGAAGGCATTAGACAATCGGATGAAGGTAAAATTATTTCAAACGATGATGTAAAAAGCATGATTGAGAAATGGTCAAGTTAGTCTGGACTGAACTATCAACGGAGGATTTAAAAGAAATCTTTGATTACATAGCAAAGGATTCTTCTCGATATGCGTCAATCACAGTAAATAAAATCTACAATCGAGCACAAGATATTATTGATAATCCTTACGTTGGACGGGTAGTTCCAGAGATAAATATAAAAGTCATCAGAGAAGTGATTTCTGGAAATTATCGGATTGTGTATAAAATAATTAATGACTTTCAAGTTGATATTTTACGAGTTTACCATTCAGCAAGATTATTAAAAGCTGATAGATTGGAATAAGCAACATAGGCACAACAGCACATATAGCCCATATTGCCCGCATTTTGATATGTATTTGGTTTCGCTTATCTTAGGGTTCTAAAGGTGCTATGGTGAAAATCGGATAAGCTGGCAATACGATGCCATATGTGTAAACGTTATGCGCAAAATTAGGAGACGACCGAATTAACAATTAAAACCCAATGATATGAAAAAGATTTATACTTCTATTTTAGCTTTAATACTTGGACTGAGTATTTATGCAAATCCAATTGCGCTACCAACGATTGAGATTTCTGAACTCTATTTCGATGAATCGGATAACTGGAAACTCGAATTAGGATATTATGAGGTCAACCAAAATGAGTTGTCCATTGATAGTATTTTTCTGTATTCGACTTCTGACACGATAAAACTTCCATCTTTTGAATTTATAGGTTCAACAGGTGTATTAGTAATTACAGCAGATAGTCTTGATTCTGAATTTCAGATTAAAAGATTCGCAGACACAATAAAAGTTATCTCATATTCGATGGAACAACCATTTGAAGATATTCTTATTTTTGGAAATTTACCCGGAGCATCAATAAATTATCCACGACAAGGACAATCAATTAGTAAATACGGGATGTATTACACCAAAGATAATTCTCCAACGATTGGGTTGTCAAATGATACAACTGGAATCTGCGGAACTGTAAAAGGAATTATTTACGATAAATACTCTAAGCCAGTCGAAAACAAGACTTTTAGATTGGATTACTATTTTGAAACATCTGAAAATGGACAATATTCAGCAAGAGTATATTCAAAACCTTCAACATTCAGCCGAATTGATTATAAAACAGGACAATATTCAACACAATCTGTTTCAATAACCGAGATTTCTTACGTTATGGAACCTGATTCTGTAATTGAAATAGACATTTATTTGCTTGATACTTTAATAACTGGAATTAAAGATATTAATATTTCAAACACACCGATTTCTGTTTATCCAAATCCGATTTTAAAAAATGAAGAATTAAAAATCAATATTGATTTACCAACTATCACATCGGATATTTACATTGAAATCTTTGACTTAAATGGGGAAATGATTAAGAAAAAGAAAATTAATCAGAATTTAAGCTCGATAATAGCACCAGATAAAGGAGGTCTTTATATAATTAGAACTATGCTTGATTCACAGGTAATTTCATCAAACAGTATAATTGTAAATGATTAGGTTGTCTTTAATATTATACTTCGTAATCCCAGTTAATTTATTGGCTCAACAAAAGCTAGAATTTATTGGAGAGAAAATTGATTTTGCAATTAACAGTGACCGTTTTTCGATAAATGGTATTTATTATTTTTCAAACAGTTCAGAGCAGGAAATTAAGCAGACTATCCTATTCCCTTTCTCCAAAAACACTGACTCTGTAACTGTTAAGCGAGTTTACAACTTGACTTACTCCGAAAATCTTAGTTTTCAAGAATTAGAAAATGCAGTTGCTTTTAAGATTCTTGTTTTACCAAAAGATACAGTGAAAATTAATATTACGTATTCTCAAAACACAGTTAAAGAAAATATTTACATATTAAAATCAACACAGACTTGGGGCCAAGCATTAAAACGAGCTGATTATTCATTGACTTTTGATACATCAATTCAGATTGAAAAATTATCTTTAAAACCTGATTCATTGGAGAATAATGTGTATTATTGGAAAAGAAAGGATTTCTATCCAAATGAAAACTTTAGAATATGGATAAAATAAATTCAGCGCATAACATCGTATATAAAACATTTGGCAGTCAGTGGTTTATGGAGCATTTCAGCCCGTTTCAAGATTTGTGGTAACTTGACAGTGATGTGCTTCGAAATGCCAAACGTTTCATATACGTAACCGTGTGCGCCCGGCATGGGCATTAACTATAGGGTGCAAGTCCCGAACAGGCAGAGGTAAACTGTACTGTTAGCAAGTGGCAAGTGTCGCATTGTGAGATGC
>JAAAOM010000078.1 GCA_009908855.1 Bacteroidota bacterium | reverse complement strand
ATGGCATTTCGTTCAGCCACACCCCGTACTACTGCATTTTTGCTATGGATGTCCTTGAGGTATCGCCTTCTGCCCATAATGGTTTTAACATATCCGTTTTCACGACCCTTTTCAATGGATTGATCCATATAATCCTTTACTTTAGGAAACGTTTGAAAGTAACCATCTATGAGTTCTTTGGCTTCAGTACGCGGAATATTTAAACGCTGTGACAGGCCAAAAGCCGATATTCCGTAGATAATACCAAAATTGGCTGTTTTGGCTTTGCTTCTCATTTCACGTGAAACATCAGCCGGATCAATTTTATATATTTTGGCAGCTGTTGCGGTATGTATGTCATCATTGCGATTAAACGCTTCCAGCATATTGTTATCCTCACTTAAATGCGCCATCAATCGTAATTCAATCTGCGAATAATCGGCAGATAGAATTAAATGATCGGTATCCGAAGCAATGAATGAACGCCTTATTTCTCTGCCCCGTTCCTCACGGATGGGTATATTTTGCAAATTTGGATTGATGGAACTTAATCGACCGGTTGCAGCTATGGTCTGGTTAAACGTTGTATGAATTTTACCGGTTTTTTCATTTACAAGTTTAGGCAATGCCTCTACATAGGTGGATAATAATTTTTTAACCGATCGATAATCCAAAATTTTTGGTATTACAGGATGTTTATCAATTAGTTTTTGCAGGGTTTCTTCATTGGTGGCGTATTGTTTAGACTTGGTTTTTTTGGCATTGTCATCAATTTTAAGTTTATCAAACAATATATCGCCCAGCTGCTTCGGTGAATTAATATTAAACGATTGTCCGGCATGCTCATAAATGGCATTTTCAATTTCGTTCAGCTCTTTGGACAAGCGTTTGGCATAATCATTCAACTCATTCACATGCAGTTTAACACCCGATTCTTCCATCCAGGATAATACATCAATCAACGGCATTTCAATATCATAAAAGAGATTTTTAAGGTTCTCTTTTTCAATTTTATCATTGAAAATTTCATAAAGCTGATACGTAACATCAGCATCTTCACAGGCATATTCCTTCGCTACCGTTATATCCACATTTCTCATAGTACCCTGTTGCTTGCCCTTCTTTCCGATTAGGTCTTCAATAGGAACCATTTTATACTGCAAATAATCCTCGGCCAATACATCCAGCTTATGCTTACGATCCGGTTCAAGCAAATAATGTGCTATCATCGTATCAAAATAGGGCTGCGCGGTATGTACGTTGTATTTTTTCAATACCTGGGTATCAAATTTTAAGTTCTGGCCAATTTTCAATATGGCATTATCTTCAAATAAACCTTTAAACCGACCCATCAGGCGGATGCATTCATTCCTGTCAGCACTAAAGGGTACGTAATATGCTTCCCCTTTTTTGCATGCCAGTGCCAGACCCACCAGTTCCGTATCCAGTGAATGAACCGATGTGGTTTCAGTATCAAAGCAAAACTTACCCGCATTTTTTATGTTGTTCAGTAATTCCTCTATCTGTTCGTCGTTTTCAATAAGCGTATAGGTATGGTCAACATCTTTAATGGTTTTCAGATTGCTATCGGTAACCACCTCATTACTGAACAATGTACCTTGTTGTGAAGCAGACTCCGGTGCATTGTCGCCCAAAACCCGTTTTTTTAACGTTCTGAATTCCAATTCTTCAAATAAATCAGTAATGGCCTGCAGATTTTTTTCCTTTCTCGCAATATCCTCCAAATTAACATCAACCGGTACATTTACATTTATGGTAACCAGTTCTTTACTGAGTTTTAATATATCAATGGAACCATCAATTTTTTCCTTTTGCTTTCCTTTAAGTTCATCACGTCGCTCCAGCAGCTGTTCAACACTACCAAATTCATTAATTAGTTTTACGGCCGTTTTTTCGCCAATTCCCTGTACACCCGGTACATTATCAACACTGTCGCCCATAAGGGCAAGCATGTCAATAACCTGAGACGGATTGGAAAGTCCGTATTTCTCTGAAATATTGTCTGATTTGATGACTTCCGCCGCTCCACCTGCTTTACCGGGCCTATAGACAAAAATATTATCATTGATCAGTTGCCCGAAATCTTTATCGGGCGTCATCATGTATATTTCCAAATCATCCTTATCAAATTTATGTGCCAGGGTTCCTATCACATCATCCGCTTCAAAACCTTCCTTTTCAATAACCGGGATATTAAAAGCCGACAACAAACTTTTGATATAGGGCACTGATTGTTTGATGTCCTCCGGCGTTTCATCCCGGTTGGCTTTATATTCACGGTATATTTCATTTCTGAAAGTGGGGCCGCTTGGATCAAAAGCCACCGCCAGGTAATCAGGATGCTGATTTTCTATTACATCCAGTAAGGTATTGGTAAAGCCATATATGGCAGATGTATTAAAACCTTTTGAATTTCGAATAGGGCGGTTGATGAAGGCATAATACGAACGAAATATAAGTGCATAAGCGTCGAGCAAAAAAACTTTCTTTTTCATGCATTCATTATTATTGGATTAAATAGCTTATTCACATGCACATTTGTTCACACAATCAATAATGCCACCGAAATTAGGGTTTTTTAAGAAATAATAGGTGTTTTTCCCCTCTCTTTTAGAGGTTAATACCCCTTTATCCTTTAATATTCCCAGATGATGAGATGTTGTCGATTGTTCAATCCCCAATTTCTCATGTAATTCAGTAACTGTTAATTTTTGATTTCCCTCCAAATAATTCAATATGGCAATGCGCATGGGGTGTGCAATAGCTTTAAGCATATTGGCCGCTTTTTCCAATTGCTCAACTTCAAAATGTATATGCTCTTCTGTCTTCATATTACGCTCATAAATTCATACATACAAATATATAAATATATAATATAGTAGTAAAATACTTTATACCCAATATGACATAAAATGGGTCAAATCATGTTTTATAAAACAGAATATTGCCACTAAAGTATTACCTTTAGCCCCCGAAAATAAGAGTTATGTCGATCATAAAAGATATTCGCAAGCCAGTAGCGACGGAAATAAAAAGTTTTGACAAGCAATTCAAATCCATTTTGAACAGTAAGGTACCCTTGTTGAATACCATAACCAATTTCCTATACCGAAACAAGGGTAAACAAATGCGCCCGTTATTCGTATTTCTCTCTGCCAAAAGTTTGGGTGAAATCAATAAATCGACTTATACAGCAGCATCGCTGATCGAATTATTACACACGGCCACCTTAATTCATGACGATGTTGTAGACGATTCGTTGGAACGACGCGGATTTTTTTCAATAAATGCACTTTGGAAATCAAAAATTTCAGTATTAATCGGCGATTATTTATTGGCCCAGGGACTGTTGCTTAGTGTAGCAAACAAAGAGTACGAAATGCTGGAAATAGTTTCACAAGCGGTGAAAGAGATGAGTGAAGGAGAGTTGCTGCAGCTTAAAAAGACCCGCAAACTAAACTTATCAGAAGCAGACTACTTTGATATTATCGAAAAGAAAACAGCGGCATTGATAATGGCATGCACCAAATCCGGTGCCAAATCAACCGGAGCAGATGAAGAAATCATGCAAATCATGTCGGATTTAGGTAAAAACATCGGACTGGCCTTTCAGATAAAAGATGATCTTTTTGATTACGAAATAAATAACAATACCGGAAAACCAAGTGGCAATGATGTACAGGAAAAAAAGTTAACCCTGCCACTGATATATAGTTTAAATAACTGTGATCAGCAAGCCAGAAATCAGATAATTAAAATTATAAACCGAAAAAAATCGGATCATCAATCGTTACAAACCATTGTAAATTTTGTACATCAATACAAAGGGATTGAATATGCCCGTGATAAGATGAATGAATATAAATCTGCGGCTTTTTCGCAATTGAAGAAATTACCACAGAATGATGCACAGGAATCACTTCAACAATTGATTGAATATACGGTTACACGGAATAAATAGTCCATAAAACTATTACATCCATATATCCTCAGCTACTAATCCTTTAACCCCCATTGCTTGATAAGTATTTCCGCTTTGGCTTTTCCGATCAAACCCGCGAGTTCCTTACCAGAAGCCTTTTTAATGGCATCCACCGTACCAAAATGATCCAGTAACAACGATTTTGATTTCTCGCCAATACCCCTGATACCATCCAATTCAGAAGCAACCATTTTTCTGTCGCGTGTTTGTCGATGAAAAGTAATACCAAAACGATGCGCTTCATTGCGTATTTGTTGTATTACCTTTAATGTGGATGAGTTCTTATCAATGTATAAGGGTACAGAGTCACCCGGGAAATATATTTCTTCCAATTTTTTAGCAATACCAATAATTGGAATGCCGGCACTCAACCCCAGTTGCGATAAACTATCCATGGCAGCATTTAACTGTCCCTTGCCCCCGTCGATCACAACCAGATCGGGCAATTCTTCTTTTTCCGCCAACCTGCGTTTGTATCGCCGAAAAACCACCTCACGCATGGAAGCAAAATCATCCGGCCCTTTCACACTTTTTATATGATAATGTCGATATTCTTTTTTAGCCGGTCTGGCATTTTTGAATACCACACAGGCAGCAACCGGATTATTACCCTGTATATTGGAATTATCAAAACATTCTATCCGCTTAGGCAGTTCCGTCAGCCGCAAATCCTTGCGTATTCCTTCCAGAATGATTGTATCCCGGCTATTCTTGAAATATGCTTCCTTTTGTTTATTACGTTCATTTCTAAAGTTAAACGCATTTCTTTTTGCCAATTCCAATAAATGCAACTTATCGCCTCTTTTAGGTATGGTATACTTAATGGCTCCATCCATAAAATCAATTTCAAAAGGAAGTAAAATTTCCCTGGATGTTTGTTGCAGGCGATTGCGCATTTCAGCAATGGTATAGGCCAGAATATCCTTTTTGTCCTCGACCATTTTTTTCACAATTTCCATATTGTGAGACTGTACAATAGCGCCTTTATGTACTTTCAGAAAGTTGATAAAAGCCGATTTCTCATCTTCCGTGTAGGCGTATACCTCAACATTACTAATTTTAGGATTCACAATGGTGGATTTACTTTGGTAGCGACTTAACATCCCAATTTTTTCCTTTACTTTTTCCGCCTCCTCGAATTTCAATTTTTCAGCATATTCCATCATTATTTTGTTGAGATGTTCCTTTACCGTAGATAAATTTCCCTTTATGATCTCTTTTATCTGCTGAATTTGTTCATTATAATCCTTTTCAGACTGTAAATTTTCACAAGGTCCCAGACAATTTTCCAAATGGTATTCCAGACAAACTTTGAATTTACCCTGGTCAATATTTTCTTTGGACAAATCCAGGTTACAGGTTCGAATTTTATACATGGCCCGCACCAGGTCCAGAAGCGTTTTCACCATGACAACAGAAGTAAATGGACCAAAATAATCAGAACCATCTTTCACCACCTGCCGGGTATGAAAAATGCGCGGGAAGGGTTCGTTTTTAATACATATCCAGGGAAACGATTTGTCGTCTTTCAACAATACATTGTACCGTGGCTGGTAATTTTTAATCATATTGTTTTCGAGCAACAAGGCATCAGCTTCCGTTTGCACCTCAACATATTGAATACTATAAATATTCTTTACCAATAACGATGTTTTGAAATTTTGGGTGTTGGATTTATTAAAATAGGAAGCCACCCGTTTCTTTAAACTCTTGGCCTTACCCACATAGATAATCTGATCAGATTTATCATAAAATTGATATACCCCGGGCCTATCCGGTAAGCGCGCGATTTTTTCCCGCAATGCTTCAGAGATCGATATCGCCATAACGTATTAATAAACAACCACTCATAAGCAGTAGATGATAGTAATTCTTAATGTTCCACGTGGAACATTTATTTATTCAATGCGCATTGTTCCACGTGGAACATTATCTGCCATGATAGATCAACAAAATGTTTATATCAGATGGGTTAACACCCGAAATACGAGAAGCTTGTCCAATGGTTTCTGGTTGAATTTTGGAAAGTTTTTGTTTCGCTTCCGTGGATAAGGAATGTATGGCATTGTAATCAATACTGTCTCTAATTTTTATACCTTCCAGTCGTTGCATTTTATCTGCCGTCAATTTTTCGCGTTCTTTATATCCACTATACTTAATTTCTATTTCAGCAGATTGCAACGCATCCCGATGTAATTTAGTTTCCTGAAACGCTCTTTGTAATGGTTCAACCATGGGTAAAAAATCAAAAATATTTATTTGCGGCCGTGCCAAAATATCTTTTAGCTTCACTTTTTGTTTAATGGGTGAAGTTCCTTTCATTTCCAATAACCCATTAATTTCATCCGGTGCAATACTCTGGTTTATGACGATGTTTTTAAATTCCGTTCTTAGCGCCATCTTTTTATCCAGCTTATCTTTTCTATCTGAACCTGCCAACCCCAAACCATACGATTTCAGCGTTAGTCTTTCATCGGCATTATCCTGACTTAATAAGGTCCTGTATTCTGCCCGACTAGTAAACATCCGATAGGGCTCATCAACGCCTTTATTAATTAAATCATCAATCAATACCCCAATGTATGATTCATTTCTTCCTAATGTGAATGTAGTTCCTTCCGTATGAACTGTTAAATGTGCATTAATGCCTGCCATGATACCCTGGGCTGCCGCCTCTTCATAGCCAGTAGTACCATTTATCTGTCCGGCAAAAAACAGATTTTTTATGAATTTTGTTTCCAGGCTATAATGTAATTGTGTAGGCGAATAATAATCATATTCAATGGCATAACCCGGACGAAATATTCGAACATTTTCAAGTCCCTTTACCTTTTGTAAGGCCTTGTACTGAATTTCCCAGGGCAGCGAAGAGGAAAAACCGTTTACATAATATTCATACGTATTTAATCCTTCCGGTTCAATAAACAACTGATGTTTATCCTTATCCGCAAAGGTTACCACTTTATCTTCTATGCTCGGACAATACCTCGGACCTATGCTGTTAATAGTACCATTAAACATTGGGGATTCCTGAAATCCTTCTCTCAATATTGCATGAACCTCTTCGCTTGTATGTGTAATAAAACAGGAACGTTTATTATCAACATTATGCTCAGCCATAAACGAAAAGGCACCGCCACCTTCATCCCCTTTTTGTTCCTGCATATTTTCAAAATCAATACTACGACCGTCCAGTCGTGCCGGCGTACCGGTTTTCATGCGTCCAACTTCAAATCCGGCCTCTTTTAACTGAGCCGAAAGTCCTTCACTACGACTTTCTGAAATCCTTCCACCCTTTAACTTTACATTACCAATATGGATAAGACCATTTTCGAAGGTGCCTGTAGTGAGAACCACCGTTTTTGAATCAAAAACAATTCCCATTTTAGTGCGTACACCATGTACTACTCCATTCTTTAATTCCAGAGCCGTAACAGCATCCTGCCAGAAATCTATGTTATAAATATTTTCCAATAGCTCCCGCCATTTTGAAGCAAAAACCATTCGATCGTTCTGCGCGCGCGGACTCCACATAGCCGGTCCTTTGGACCGGTTTAATAATCGATACTGAATCATCGATGCATCCGTAACAATACCCGAATATCCACCCAAGGCATCAATCTCTCTTACAATTTGGCCTTTGGCTATTCCACCCATCGCCGGGTTACAGGACATCTGTCCGATTTTGGTCATATCCATGGTGATTAATAATACCCTGGAACCCATGTTGGCCGCCGCAGCCGCTGCTTCAGATCCGGCATGTCCGGCGCCCACCACAATTACATCATACATCGTATCCATACTATGCTATTTTTGACAAAGATATATACAGATTGACATATTTATATATACCAACCTCAGAATTTTATGAATTATATAAAAATGCCAATTAGACAAACAGAGAAAGGGCATCATTTTCTTTTTGATGCATTTCATTTTTTAAATGGGAAGTATCATCATTGAAACCAATTAAATGAAGTATGCCATGAATTAATACTCGATGCATTTCATGCTTAAAGGCTACACCATATATTTGGCTGTTTACCTGAACGGTTTCATATCCTACAAATATATCACCACTAATAACCTCGTCCTCCGAGTAATCAAAAGTAATGACATCCGTAGGAAAATCATGATTCAAATAATCATGATTCATTTTTCTTATATCCTGATCCGATAAAAAAATAAAGGTAATTTCACCACACCTTTTATTATATTGTGCAATTACTTTTCGAATCCAATCTTTAATTGAATTTGTATGTTGAAGGCTGAATGAATTATTCTCGGAATAAAAATTAATCGGCACCTTTATTCAGGTTAAATTCCAATTCGACAGTAGCCCCTTCATCGAAAAATTCCAGTTTATCAGATAGCTTTTCCATTAAGAAAACACCTCTGCCATTCACATTTTCGATATTCTCAGGAGCCGTTGGATCGGGAATATTTTTATAATCGAAGCCCTTACCCTGATCTTCAATGCGAAGTTTCAGTATATCCTCTTCAATCATAATCTGTACACGCACATCCTTTTTTTCATCGAGTTGATTCCCATGAAGAATGGCATTGTTCGCAGCCTCTAACGCGGCAATTAAAATATTACCGTAAATATCCGAATTAATTTTATGCTCGGTTGAAATATCATCAACCATCTTTTCGATGGTACGTAAATTTTCCAGCTTTGAAGGGATGAGCATTACTTTTTCCATTATACAATCCTTGATCATCTGATATTACAAATTTAAAGTAATTTAATTAAAAACTTAGCAGAAAACACACATAGTTTTACATTGTAAGCCAATCTTCAGGATTTAATTTATCATATTCCTTCCGAAGCTCAAAATGTAACACACCTGTGCCTTCCTTATTTTCACTGTATACGTAACCAAGGGGTTGATTTGTTACAACCTTTTCCCCTTGTTTTACTTTAACCTTTGTAATATTTTGATAAACTGTAAAGAAATTTCCATGTCTAACAATGACAGCATAGTTCCCACCGGGTATGGCAGCAATTAACGTTACCTCTCCGTTAAATACCGAATTTACCACTGCATTTCCCTTAGTAGTAATATCAATACCATTATTTCGTATCACCACCCCGCTTAAAACCGGATGCGGATGTTCGCCAAATTTCCCTGTAACTATACCCTTATTTGTTGGCCAGGGCAAACGACCTTTGTTTTTACTAAATTCATTGGATACAATACGCTCTCTGGGCGTTAGTCGGTCATATAAATTACCACTTTCACTCTTTTTGGCCTCAGCCTCTATAATCTTATCTATACTTGATTCGATATTGGCGAGTATTTCTTCTTTTTTTCTGATTTCAGCTTTCAATTCACGTTCACGATTTTTTAATTCGGATACATATTCATTCTTCTTTTCTTTTTCTAATTGAAGACTGGCCTGTTCTTCCTTACGCTGTATCAATAAAATTTCCTTTTCCTTCTTTTTAACTTCCATCTCCATATTTTTATTTTCAAGTACCCTCTTTATTTCAATGATCAATTCAGCCTGCCTTTTACGGTAATCAGTTAATTGTTTTAAATAACTATACCGTTTATAAGCTTCATTAATACTTTCAGCAGCCAGTATATACATGAAATCGGAATATTTTGTACGGTTTTTAAAGGCATATAATATCAGTTCTTCATATTCCTGCTGTTTATTTTCCAGATCATGTTGAAGGGAGGAAATTATTTCGTTATTGTCCTGAATTCTTGCTTCGATGGTGGTAAGTTCATACTGAATATTATTAACCAGCTCCTCACGTAATTCAATTCTCTTATTAACAAGCAATAATTCATTGATCGTACGTTCGCGATTTTCTTTGGTCTCATCAAGCAATGAAGAACTATATTGCAATTCCTGTAATTGCTTTTCTTTTCTGTTTTCCAGTTCTTTTTTTGATTGCCCGTTAACTATATAAAAAGGCAAAAAGTATAAACAAATGACTACAAGTAAACCCTTACTTGCTATTTTCATATTTTTCAATTTTGCTTCGAATTTCCTGATTATCCTTATCCAATTCCAAAGCACGTTTATACATATACAGGGCATCTTCAAATTTCCGGAGTTTAACCAATATATCACCACAGTGCACCAATACTTCGGCGTTATCAGTAGCACCATATTTCAGTGCCCGTCCAATATAATCATAAGCATCTTTGTATTTTCCCAATTTATACAGTATCCAGGCATAGGTATCCAGAAAAGTTGCATTCGTTGGTTCATGCTCAATTGTTTCTTTGCTAATCTTTTTGGCAAAATCCAGATTTTCCTCCCTTAATGATAAATAATAGGCATAATTATTTTTAATCACATAATTCTCAGGATACCTCTCCAACGCATTATGAAAATATTTATCCGCCTGTTTGTAGTTCTCCAATTGGTTATAACACTCGGCCAGGAAAATAATGAATTGTTGTTCCAACTGCTTATTGTTATTTATATTATAACCTTCTTGTAAACTTTTAACCGCATTTTTGTAATCCTCAACATAATAATATGAAATGCCATTAATTAAATACAGATTAGGTATTTTTTCGAAAATCTCCAGTGCTTTGTTTGAATATTTTATAACCGAATCTGTATTATTCTTTTCATTCTCTATCAATATTAGCTGTTCCCAATATAAATAATTGGTACGATCCACTTTAATCAGTTTTTTTAGTACTTGTAATGCATCCTCCTTTTGACCGGTTTTTAAATAATAATCTGCATACAACGTAAGGGCACTGGCTTCAGAAGGATGTGTGGCATCATAATTTTTGATAAGCTCATATACACTACCCTGATATGAAATAAGCACTTTATTATTCGATAATAAACTGATAATAAGTTCTACCTTGTCTCTTTTTTCAACATTACTATTTTCAATAACATCATTGCTCAAATCAAAAGCTTTGTTATAGGACTTTCTTTTTATTAAATAGTCTACATAAGATATCTTACCCTGCACACTTCCGGAATCAATCTTAAACAATTTATCATAATGATATTTCGCAGAATCCAGATCATCCCTGCTTAGGTAATATTCAGCAAGAATACCATAATACTCCGATCTGTCAGGATATAATCTGATCAATTTATTAATTTCCTTAAATGCTGAATCATTTTTATTCAGCATTAAATAATTTTCATACTTGGGAATATTAATTTCCTCAGCAACTCCATGCGTATTTTCAAGATTTTCCAACATATCAATGGCTCTTTTATGATTACCCTTCCGTTGATATAACATGGCCAGTTCGTAGCTCATTTCGTCATCCTTTTCATCCTTTAATAGTTCTTCATAAACTGTAATTAACGCGTCTACATTACCCTGAACCTTATATACACTAACCAAAAAATAATCGTACCACTCATTATCCGGTGCAATTTCCCGGGCTTTCAATATGTTCTCTTCAGCCTTAACCATATTACCCTGACTCAAATAAATTTGTGCCAATTGGTAATAGGAACCATGACTATCAGGAAAATTTTCAATGTAATTAACAAATAAATCAATGGCCTGCTTATACTGCCCAAACAATTTTAATTTAGTCGCTTCGGTATACACGTATTTGGCCCTTTCGTCAGATAGATTTTTCGAATCATTTCTATCCCCAAATGACTTGTTACCCATAAAACAACCGGAAAATAACAAGGGTATTAACAGCAGATATAAACCGGTATATTTCATTCTATTTAATAATTGTATAATCACCAACATTTAACTTGCTCCATTCCTTTTTAATAGTTACATTTTGCCCGATAATAGATTCATCACATACACATCCGTCGATAACCGAATTTGATTTAATAATCGAATTTCTGACAATACTGTCAGTTATTTCTGTATGATCTTCTACCGATACATGCGGACCAATAATCGAATTTCTTAAAATCACATTATTTCCAATAAAAACAGGGTCGATAATCAATGTATTTTCCATTTGAACCGAATCATAAACAGATGAACCGGCATTATCCAATACTTTTCTATTGGTTTCAATTGTTTCCTTCCAATTACCACAATCATACCATCCATCAACGGTAAATGAAATAAATTTTTTCTGTTTATTCTTAAGATTTTCAAGGGCTGTGGTTAGCTGAAATTCAGTACCCACTTTTTGATTCTTCTCAATAATAGCATTAATTTCATCACGTAATAATTCACCTTTTGAAAAATAATAAATACCAATTATGGCTTTATTCGAAACCGGTGTATCCGGTTTTTCGATAAATTCATGTATTACTGATTTATGATCTGTTTTTACCACCCCATAGGCACTCGGATCATCTACCTCATACGTCCAGATAACATTATCCTCCGTATTTTGAATTTTACTATTTGTTTTAAACAATGTATCCGCAAATGCAACAATACATTTATCCACCAATAAATCTCCGGCCATATATACCGCATGTGCCGTACCCAGCGGTTCGTGCTGATAATATATATGTCCGCTACTGCCAACATCCCTGGCAATATCCAGTAAATAATTTTCGGTTTCCTTGCCAAAATCACCGATAACAAATCCAATATTATCTATTTTATCATCAACGGTGGCACTAATATCCTCAATAAGCCGTTGTACAATTGTTTTGCCGGCAATTTTAAATAATGGTTTTGGAATGGTAAGTGTATGCGGTCTCATACGTTTACCCATTCCGGCCATAGGAATAATTAAATTCATTATATTGTTTTATTTTGTTCCGGTATGTCCAAATCCACCATCTCCACGAATACTATCCTCCAACACCTCTACCTCTTCCCAATTTACCTGTTCGTGTCTCGCAATAACCATCTGGCAGATTCGTTCGCCAGGTTCAATGGTAACATTATCACCCGATAAATTAATCAATATCACTTTTATTTCCCCCCGATAATCAGCATCAATGGTACCCGGTGTATTAAGCACAGTTATACCTTTCTTTGCAGCCAAACCCGATCGGGGACGAATTTGAGCTTCATAGCCAATGGGTAACTCAATATACAAACCCGTAGGCAAAAGAATGCGCTCCAATGGACTTAATACAACCGATTCCTTAATGGAAGTTCGAATATCCATTCCGGCTGAATATATTGTACTATATTCAGGCAGTTCAAGATTTGACTTATTAACAACTTTAATTTTTAATTTATTCTCACCCATTTATATAATTTTTCCTTAAAAATAACAATCGTTAAATAGGTACTAACGCAAATACCGGCAATTATATTTGTATTTAACATATTTTCAGAAATATATCTATATACAATATAAAGAACCAAAGCTAAAAAAATATAAAATAGCAACTTTTTAATATTATAGGGAATGGGATAATGTTTTCTTCCCAACCAATAACTCATAACCACCATAACACCGTTACTAACCAGATGTCCATAGGCGCAGGCAACATACCGGTATTTTTCAATGAATAAAATATTTATCGCAAACGTACACAACGCACCCGTACCCATAATTAAAATGGCATATACTGTTTTACCCGATAATTTAAACCAAAAATTCAAATTAAAAAGAATCCCCAACAATACATTGGCAAAAACCACCACCGGAACAATATGCAAACCATCGCGAAAATCAGCGCCAATAAAAAATTTAAAAATATTTTTATACATAGTAATCACCAAAAACATAAGCAATGTAAACATTACAAAATATTCCATTACCAAGGCATATTTTTGTTTTGCATCCCGATTTTTGTAGATATTGAAAAAGAAGGGTTCGGCAGCATATCGAAACATCTGATTGAACAAAACAATTAACATGGCCAATTTAAAATTGGCTCCATATATACCCAGTTCAACCAAGGCCGTCTCTTTATCCGGAATCATGAATTTATAAATAATTCGATCCAACGCTTCATTTAACGAACCCGCCAAACCACTTACCAAAAGCGGCCATGAATAGGCCAATATCGTTTTTAACAATTTAGGGTCAAACCGAAACCGTATCCGCCAAATTCCCGGTAATAACATTACCAGTTTTAATAAACTCGCTATTAAATTGGCGTAAAACACCAGTATGGCCCGGTTATCAATTCGTTTGTATAATCCTTCAAAAATTTTTAGATCGGGAGCAATATCCAGCAGGAAAACAACAAGTCCTATGGTAATTAAAACGTTGAATATATTGATTATTGAAAACCGAATCGGTTTATCTTCATAGCGCAGTTTGGCCATTAAAATGGCCGAAATGGTATCAATACTCATTATACCAGCCAATAACACAACAAATTGATTAAATTCAGGGTATTGTAACCCATTGGCTATATTATCCCGAAATAAGAATACCACAACAAAGAATAAGCTACTGGTAGTAAAAACAGAAGTAAAAACACTTGAAAATACCGTATCAGGTTTGTCATGTCGTTCAGCAAACCGAAAAAATCCAGTTTCCATCCCATATAATAACAGTATTAACAGAACCGCTGCATAGGCATAAAAATCCGTAAAAATACCATACTCGAAATTTGTAAGCCGTCTGGTATAATAGGGTGTTAATACAACAAAATTGAGAACCCGGGGTAATATAGTTCCCAATCCATAAATAACAGTCTGACCGGCAATTTTTTTAATCGTGCTCAATGATCAATATTTATGCATAACTGATTTACTAATAAGCTACTTAAAATTCAAACCCGTTTTTAATCAACTTTTCCGGTATTACCTTGGGTATATCCAATATCAATAAAGATGCCCTGCCAAATACAATTTTAGCTAAAAAATTGGGTAAAAATAACTTAATTATTCGCTTTATCTGATCATGAAAATAATATTCCTTAACAATTTCAGCATTCACTGCATTAATCACACCCGTTATCTTATTATTACCAATACAAAACGCAATGATTCGTACCAATTCATGTATATGGATATAACAGAAATTCGACCAACCCTTATTAAAAACTGGAGATACACCAAACCTCCAAGGCACTTTTAATTTCTTTTCATAACCACTATTTTTACCCAATACAATACCAATTCTTAAATAAATAACCCTGTTTGCATAATGATTAAGTTCATCATCCTCCCATCTTTCGATTAAATCCGTAACAAAGTCCTTTTTATGCACTTTACTATTTTCGTTCGAAAAATTTTCAGTATCGTAAATACCAATAGCCGATGCGCTTATAAATAATTTTAGATTTATTTTACGTTCTTTTAAAACATGTTTTATCTGTTGAATAACGCCACTACGACTATCATACATCCGTTTTTTATTTTTTTCCGTCCATCGTTTAATAATCGGATATCCTGTAAAACAACACACAACATCAACATTACTTAATATATTGGCTAATTTATCACTATCAGCCAACGCTTCTCTTCCAATATTGTATATAATATGCCCCTTATCCATCAAATGTTCGCTCACATGCGATCCAATATATCCGTTATATCCTGCAATTGCTATATTCATAGTTCAGATAAATTAATTACTTTTACATCTCATTAAACACCACATTATTAAGATAGTTGCTTATGATTACCATGAAAACATTTTTCATAACTTTATGTACCTGGTTAATAGCTTTTGGTAGTGCCTGCACATCCCAAAATACCAATAAATATGTAATAAAAACCAATATGGGCAGTATGACCCTTCTGTTATATGAAGATACACCCAAACATACGTCCAATTTCATTAAATTGGTTAAAGAAGATTACTATGACGGCCTATTATTTCATCGTGTTATAAAGGATTTTATGATCCAAACAGGTGATCCGGAATCCAAAAATGCCTCACCTGATCAGCAATTAGGAAGTGGCGGACCGGGTTATACAATTGAAGCCGAAATTAAGCCCCATCATTATCATAAAAAAGGTGCAATTGCCGCGGCTCGTCAATCCGACAATGTAAACCCTGAAAAAAGATCGAGTGGAAGCCAGTTTTACATTGTTCATGGAAAAAAATTAAGTGAAAAACAATTAACTACCGATTTCAATAAACTAAGCAATTACTTTAAACAATATATCAATGAAGAAGGCAATCAATCCCTTAAAAATCAAGTAATTTCATTACAGCGCAATCGACAATTTGATCAGTTGGAACAATTAATCTTTCAATACAAAGATACATTAGCTGCCTATTATGATATTGCCTTCGCCCGACAATATCCGGTTGAAAGACTGGAAGATTATACCACAAAAGGCGGAGCACCACACTTAGATGATCAATATACCGTATTTGGAGAAATTATAGACGGATTTGATGTATTGGATAAAATTGCACAAATCGAAACAAATCAGTTAAACCGTCCTGTCAAGGATATTGTAATTACGGATATCAAACCAGCTAATTAAACATGATTGACCAAATAAAATCATACTTAAACGAAGTACAATCCTTTCATTCCACCAGTCCGCAAGAAATAGAAAATTTTCGTATCAGGTTCCTTGGTAAAAAGGGACTCTTAAATAGTTTATTTGTCGAGTTCAAAAATGTTCCCAATACCGAAAAAAAAGAAATCGGACAACAAATAAATACGCTTAAAAATGCGATAAATGAAAAAATACAGGAATTAAAATCCCAATCAACCGAATCACAACAAAATTCTAACAAAACGGATTTAACCCTTCCTGCTGAAAATGAACCAGTTGGTTCAAGACATCCCGTATCAATTGTCAGAAATCAAATATGTGAAATTTTCAATAAAATAGGATTTACCATTGCCGAAGGACCCGAGATTGAAAACGACTGGCACCTATTCTCAGGTTTGAATTTTCCACCTGAACATCCGGCAAGAGATATGCAGGATACATTTTTCATTGAAAAAAATCCGGATATCATGTTGCGTACACATACCTCTTCGGTACAGATCAGAGTTATGCAGTCGGGTAAACCACCATTGCGTCAAATATTTCCCGGCCGGGTATTCAGAAATGAAGCCATATCAGCCCGATCACACTGTATATTTCACCAGGTAGAAGGGCTATATATTGATGAAAATGTTTCTTTTGCCGATTTGAAACAAACACTGGTGTTTTTCGCACGTGAAATGTTCGGTATGGACAGCAAAATTCGCTTACGCCCATCCTATTTTCCATTTACCGAACCCAGTGCTGAAATGGACGTATCCTGTACTATTTGTAATGGTACCGGGTGTAATATTTGTAAATACACCGGATGGCTTGAAATATTAGGTTGTGGAATGGTTGATCCGAATGTGCTGGATAATACCGGTATCAGTTCCGAACAATACACCGGTTTTGCCTTTGGAATGGGAATTGAAAGAATTGCGCTACTAAAATACCAGATTAAAGACATTCGCATTCTTTTTGAAAACGATATACGCTTCTTACATCAATTTAGTGGCACAATTTGATTAAAAAAGGGTTGGGTCTGAATTTGATTTAAACCTGTTTTTGTTGAAATGATCGTAAGCCAGATCAGTTACTTCCCGACCCCGGGGTGTTCGTTTCAGCAGACCACATTTAATTAAATAGGGTTCATATACCTCCTCAACCGTACCTGCATCTTCACTAATCGCCGTAGCTACCGTATTCAGTCCAACCGGTCCGCCACCAAATTTATCAATAATGGTTAGTAATATTTTATGATCGGTATAATCCAGCCCTAAATGATCAATTTCCAATGCATTCAATGCTATATTCGTAATATCCTCATTGATAATTCCTTCTCCCTTAACCTGTGCAAAATCTCTAACCCGACGCAACAACGCATTTGCAACCCGTGGTGTACCCCGACTTCTTTTACTAATAGCACCGGCCGCTTTATGTATTATTTCTATATCCAATATACCGGCTGTTCTAACAATTATATCACCCAGTACATCCGTATCATAATATTCCAAATGCGCATTTATTCCAAAACGATCTCTGAGCGGATTGGTTAATAAACCAGCACGTGTGGTAGCACCGATTAACGTAAATTTATTGAGATCAATTTGAATATTTCGCGCAGCCGGGCCTTTATCTATAATCAAATCAATACGGTAATCCTCCATTGCCGAATATAAATATTCCTCCACTACCGAACTTAATCGATGAATTTCATCAATAAACAATACATCCTTTTCTTCCAGATTAGTAAGAATACCGGCAAGATCTCCCGGTTTTTCAAGTGCCGGCCCGGAGGATATTTTTAAATTCGTTCCTAATTCTGCCGCAATTATAGAGGCCAACGTTGTTTTACCCAATCCAGGAGGGCCCGCCAACAGCACATGATCCAATGCTTCATTTCGCATATTAGCCGCTTCAACAAATACTTCCAGGTTATTTATTATTTTAGGTTGACCCTTAAAATCCGTAAATTTTTGTGGTCGAATTTTCTGGTCAATTTCTTTTTCAACCTGTTGCAGTTTTCTTATATCAAAATCTTCATCCATTCATTAACGAATCAATATTTTATTATCAGTCAAATCTATCTTTTTACCGTTTATACGTACCTCCATATTATTTTCGTAGGTGATAACCAAAAATACATCCCCCGTTCGATCATATTTTTTCCAATTACCTTCTTTATATCCCGAAATATAAAATTGTTCTTCTTTTATTGTACCATCGGGATAATAAAACTTATGTTTTCCATCTGCATTCCCCTGAATATAAGTACCAACATAACGCAATTTACCATTTTCATAATGTTGCGTCCATTCCCCGTTTTTTAATCCAAAAACATAACTTCCTCTTTCCGTTATATCACCAGCATTATAAAACCAATCACCGTCCTTTTCACCATCAATATAATATCCTTCTGCAATAATATTATTTTCCTGGTCATACTCAAGGTAGTAACCATTTTCCTTGCCTGCTATAAACTCTTCATATCTCAGTGTATCACCATTCCTATAATACCAGGTCCATTCACCATCGGGTTTACCTTTTTTGTAATATCCTTTCTGCAATAAATTACCGTTCTGATAAAAATATTCCCATTTTCCGCTTTTCTTATTCCGTATATAGTTTCCCTTTGCATAAACATCGCCATTATCGTAATATATCAACCATTTTCCTGATCGTATACCTTCTCTGTTCAATTTACCTTCTTCTAACAAAACACCATTTTTACTATATATAAAAGAAATAACCAAACTATCCTCCAAATACGCACGGTGAATACCAACTTTCGTATTATTATTAAAAGAACCCACAATCACTTTACCGTTATCATTGTATCGTTTTTCAACAATATCCAACGTATCACCTTCATTACTTTCAACCACCTGATTATTTCTGTAAAGCACAACTTCGATAATATCCCCTTTCCGGTCATAAAATTTGCTATAGCCATCACGAATTCCTTTGTTATACTCAACAGAATGTTTCATTTTGCCATCATCGTAAAATTCCATCCATACACCATCCTTTAAATCATCTACCATTCTGTTTATTTTGTCCCGTTCTATCAAAACATCATTTTTATACCGCTTAATCGTTTGTACCAATCCTTCACTGTTATATTCGTAAGACAGTCCGTTTTTTTCATTATATAAATAATATACCTCTTCCTTTAAGGATCCGTCCTCATAAAAATATAACGACATACCATTTTTCTTATCGTTAACGAAAAGCTCCTTAGCTTTAATTTTTCCTTTATTTATGGGTTGTTTAGGTTCAATATAATAGTCAATTACATAACCATTTTTTTTACCAAGATTATAATTGATAGACTGAACTAAATCTCCATTTTCATTATAGAATTTCCAAATACTATCCAATAAGTGATTTTTCCGAATACCGACAGATTTGATTATTCCGTTGGGATAATAACTTATCCATTCGCCATCAGGTTTACCATTCACCATACGTCCTTCACTTGACAACGTACCATTTGGATAGTAAAATTTCTTTATTTCACCCTCCTGGCCAAATAATAAACCAGATAGCACAAACAAACCAATACTGAATAATGATTTAACCATTTATAAACCAAGTCTTTCAGAAATTTCAAGCATTCTTATAATCGGTACTCGCGCCTTTTCCATTAAGTCATTATCAAGTTCAATTGCAGGAAGTTCATATTTTAAACAATTATACAATTTTGGTATTGTATTCAATTTCATGAAATTACAATCGTTACAAGCACATGTAGAATCCTTAGGCGGAGCAGGTATAAAATGTTTATCAGGATTCGCCTTTTTCATTTGGTGTATTATTCCACTTTCAGTTGCAACTATATAAGTCATATTGTGATCTTCCTTCGTATATTTTAAAAGCGAAGAAGTACTGCCAATATGATCGGCGACAATTAAAACAGGTTTTTCACATTCAGGATGAGCAATCAATTTAGCCTCCGGATATTTTGTTTTTAATTCAAGAATCCTTTCCAATGAAAATTCTTCGTGTACATGGCAAGCTCCATCCCAAATTACCATTTCTCTACCGGTAATGGAATTAATATAATTGCCAAGATTCCTGTCCGGTGCAAACAGAATTTTTTCATTTTTAGATAAACTTTCTACAATCTGAACCGCATTCGAACTTGTACAAATAATATCAGTAAGTGCTTTAATTTCGGCCGTAGTATTTACATAGGAAATAACCGTATGATCCGGAAAGTTCGCAAGAAATTCAGCAAAATCATTTTTGGTAGCTGAATCGGCTAATGAACAACCGGCAAACAAATCCGGTAATAATACTTTTTTTTCCGGACTTAATATTTTAGCCGTTTCGGCCATAAAATGTACACCTGCAAAAACAATAACATCTGCATCCGTTTTCGCCGCCTGTTGAGATAATCCCAATGAATCACCTACATAATCCGCTATGTCCTGTATATCACCATCCTGATAATAATGCGCCAAAATGATTGCATTTTTTTCTTTTTTCAGTTTGTTTATTTCGTCATTAAGGTCAATATTATCAACAGGAATATTTAAAAAACCCAACTTCACTAAATCTTCTTTATTAACACTATAATTCATAATATTATTTAAGTAATTTAATTTTTTATAATGATGATAATAGGCTGTTTATTATGTTTATAATTGATCTATTAAAAACTTGATTATTTTATAGCCCACATAATAAAAACAACCTATTAACAACCCTGTTTAATCTAAAAATCATTAAAACAGAAAATTATAAGTGTATTAACAACATGTTAATACAGTACGAAGTTAAAAATTAACTCACTTTAATGTATCATTAGCTTGTTAAAAAGATGGTGAATATTATTTAATGCACAATAATAAAAATAGCTTGGGCAATTCATAAAAAGTATTAATAAGGAATACTACCTGAATTGTCAATACATTTTTTTAAGCATGGATTAACTTTTTTTTCATATACAATTAACAGGACATGTTAATGAGGAATCATTATTTATATTTACTTTAAATAACGCAGATAATGTTCTACAACACAATACTGTAAGGCTAATTTATATTTTGGATATGAAAATATTTATATCTTTGATTAGGAAATGCTGTAACAGCATTATTGTTTTCAGGCTAAAGAATCAGTGCAATCATAACATCAAGGATTAAAGAATATTACTTCTTAAAATACTGCATAAAACAAACCGGATTATGTTATCAAATACATCAAAGTATGCTATAAGGGCCTGCATTTACCTGGCCATTCATTCAAAGGACAATGAAAAAATCGGTATCAAACAAATTTCTGAGGATTTACATATCCCAACACCCTTTTTGGGTAAAATATTACAATCGCTGGCCAAATATAAACTGTTGGTATCAACAAAGGGGCCGCATGGTGGATTTGCTCTTAGCAAAAGTCCTGAAAATATAACATTGTTGGATATTGTAAAAGTGGTAGATGGCGAGGATATATTTACCAATTGTTTATTGTCAGAGCACAAATGTGAAGATGAAAGTGAACATTGCCCCGTTCATGAAAAGTACGCAACCGTTAGAAACAATTTTACCGAAATGTTCAGGGGGCAAAATCTGGCACAATTGGCACAGGAAGTAAAAGACAGCAAGGTGGATATTATTCTTTGATTGTTAAAGGCATACAAATTAGGCTATAAGGTCGACAAGCCATCAATCATACAATACAATACAATTTTCAGTATTTTCCATCTAAAGTCGTCATACCATTTTAATAAATCAGATTACACACTATCACCAAATTTAAAAGTAATCAAAACCTATAACCCCATTATTGATAATTAGTATCGTAACATTTACCCGGCCCATTCGTATAAATCAAAGCCTGCTATATAGAATCATTACATATATGCCGGCATGATTGCATAAATCGTGGGTATAGAATGTATACACATCCCAATTTACCAACCCGATATTTCTTCGCTGAGGAGTTAACTGATTCGCCTGTTTAAGCACCAAAAATTGTTGAAAACTTTTGGTATAAATTAAAAAAAGGCTTGATTTTCAGGCTATAATTGTATGTTTAAGAGTGTAATAGACTGTGAATCAAAATTGAAATGATTAAAATCACCAATTGGCCGATATGGTGTTTCCATTTTCATGTGTGATTATAGCGGACATAATAATTAAAAATATGGATGCAGGCCTTAATAATAAATGTATGCAGCAGGTTACACAATTGAAACATATACTATTAACAGTACGTAGAAGTTTATTAACAATACCTGTGGTTTTGATAAATGCTAATACCATGAAAAAGAATATAGGAATATTTCTTTTTATTGCCTTTACCTCATTAATGTCATTAAATGCCTATTCGCAGGAAAATGACATAATAGAGATTAAAACTGAAAAATTAACAGATGATATTACAAAAGTGAGTATCATATTATCTGCACCTGCAACATCAGCTGAGTCATTGGAAGTATATAAGGGAACAGGTAAAAACACCCTGGTAAAAAAAATAAAATTAAGCGAAACATCTAATACTAAATACGAATATGAATTTACCGGAAATGAGGTATATACCATATTTCTTAAAAATTCATCAGGAAAGGTTATAGCAGCCGAGGCAGTGGTAACAAAATGAATTAAACAAAAAACAGATGAGATTCTATATTAAAAACCTGCTATATAAATTTATA
The DNA here is from genome assembly GCA_009908855.1 of Bacteroidota bacterium. GTDB lineage: Bacteria > Bacteroidota > Bacteroidia > Bacteroidales > JAAAOM01 > JAAAOM01. The sequence goes on along the minus strand of JAAAOM010000078.1, from coordinate 2,881 downwards.
ATAACCCTGTTCATTGCGAGTTTTTCTTATGATTTGGCGAAATCACAAAGTTTGGCCATATCAGACTGCTACGACGGTACCAATGGTACCATATTGGCCGATGCAACATCGTTTCCCGGTGATTCCATGAGGTTTAATTTATATGATGCCGGGGCAACATTAATTGAACAATCCGATTTTACAACAACCGGAACACATATATTTACGACTGTATCAATCGGAACATACAATGTACAGGTTATTGTATATGACGGCGGTCTATTAGATGATAGTGATATTAAACCTGCTTCTGTCCAGGCTGCGGATGAAATGGATGCAGATTTGAATTCTACTGATATAACCTGTAATGGTGCCGATGATGGAACAATATCAATAACAAATCCTACCGGCGCCTCAGGTAATTATGAATATACCATCAACGGAGGCGGTTCATGGCAAAGCTCGGGAAACTATTCAGGTCTTACTCCGGGATTTTATAATGTTCAAATGCGCGATGCCAATGAAACTTTTTGTGAATCAGACCTCGACAACAATCTTGAAATTGCAGAACCCGGCATATTATCGGCCAATCTGAATTCAACAAATATCACCTGTAACAGTGCTGATGATGGAACCATTACCATATCAAGTCCGGCAGGGGGATCCGGAAATTATGAATATACCATAAATGGTGGCGGATCATGGCAAAGTTCAGGCAGTTATACAGGACTGGCAGCAAATACGTATGATGTACAAATGCGCGATGCCAATAATCCCACATGCGTATTGAATCTTGATAACAGTCTTACCCTTACACAGCCTGCTGCGTTAACTGCCGATCACGATTCAACCAATATCACCTGTTTTGGTGATGATGATGGAACCATTACCATTACAAATCCTACCGGCGGGTCGGGAAATTATGAATATACCATTAATGGAGGATCAGGCTGGGAGAGTTCCGGTAACTATACCGATCTTGAACCAGGCTCTTATGACGTGCGAATACGTGATGCCAATCCTCCCAATTGTGAATTGGTATTGGATAACAACCTGGTGTTATCTGAACCGGATCAATTAATACCATCCAATCCTACCGTACATAAAGCACTATCCTGTTTTGATGCGAGTGATGCTGAACTGCGTGCGAATTGGACCGGTGGTACACCACCCTATACTTTTACCTGGAGAAGCGGTACCTTTGTAATTCCGGGAGCAACCGATTCCATTCTCACCAATGTATCGCAAAGCACTCAAACTTATTCATTTAGCATACAGGATGCAAGGGGATGCGGAACGGGATTATTTTATTCCATATTTTTTTATCACACCAATCCGCAAAAACAGGTTAGCGATAGCATACCGGTTGATATAACAGTAGGAAGTATTGCCGGCACACAAGCTGTATGCGCAGGTGAAGACCCCGCTAATCTTACCAGTAGCGCTGATCCCACTGGTGGAACGGGAGGATGGACCTACCAATGGCAGAGTGATGCAGGTTGTACCGGAACCTGGAGTGATATAGGAGGCGCAACATCCAATGAATACGATCCGCCAATATTGGCGCAAACAACATGTTTTCGACGGATTGATATCAATGCCAACTGTGGTCAGGATACGACCAATACCGTTACGGTAACGGTAAATCCATTACCTGCAGCCAACGATCAAACACCTTCAGCATGTTCCGATTCCCCGGAGGGCAATACGGCCACCGTAAACCTTACAACACTGGAAAATGCCATCGATGGCGGTAATGGTTATTCCCATAACTGGTATTCCGATGCCGGACTAACCACACCAATTGCTGATCCATCCAATTTTACAGTAACCGATGCCACACCGGTTTATGATGAAGTAGATGACGGTACTTGCCGTAATGTGGCAACCATTACGTATACAATTGATCCCACACCCACTGCCAACGACCAGAATCCTGCCGTATGTTCAGATACGCCTGAAGGGAATACCGCAGCGGTGGATTTAACAACGCTGGAAAATGCCATCGATGGCGGCAATGGCTATACGGTAAATTGGTTCACCGATGCCGGTTTAACCAATCCAATTGCCGATCCGACCAATTATGTTGTAACTCATAATGTTCCGGTATATGCTCAAACGGTAAACGGACCATGCAGCAATTCAGCTACCATTACCTATACGGTTACAGCTACTCCTACTGCCAATGACCAAACACCCGATGTTTGTTCTGATGCTGAAGAAGGCAATACGGCTACTGTAGATTTAACAACATTAAATAATTCGGTTAATGGCGGCAATGGTTACACAGTAAATTGGTTTACCGATGCCGGGTTAACCAACCCAATTGCTGATGCCAACAATTACACAGTAACAGATGCCACGCCAGTATATGCGCAAACCGAAAACAATGGCTGCACCAATGATGCCATCATAACCTATACAGTGAATCCCACCCCGACGGCAAACGATCAGACCCCCTCGGTATGTTCGGATACGGAAGAAGGCAACACAGCCACAGTTGATTTAACGACCCTGGAGAATGCCATAGATGGTGGAAACGGCTATACCATCAACTGGTATAGCGATGCGGGATTAACCACCCCCATCGGAACACCGGCGAATTATGTAGTAACCGATGGCACTCCGGTATATGCCGAGGTAGTCAATGGACCATGTAGCAACGTTGCAAATATTACCTATACAGTGAATCCCACACCAACCGCAAACGATCAAACACCTGCTGTTTGTTCAGATGGTGTAGAAGGGAACACAGCCACGGTTAATTTAACCACCCTGGAAAATGCCATAGACGGCGGTAACAGCTATACCATCAACTGGTATAGCGATGCGGGTTTAACCAGCCCAATCGCTGACCCGACAAATTACACGGTAACAGATGCCACGCCAGTATATGCGCAAA
>JAAAOM010000055.1 GCA_009908855.1 Bacteroidota bacterium | reverse complement strand
TCTAAAAAGTACCGCCTCCGATGATTCCCTGCAGGGAAATGACATTTATGCCAATCTTAACCTGTTTATTGCTGTTGGTGAAAGCGCTGCAGAAGTGGTAGAAGAAATTATTTTATCCATTGCGGTAAATGACCTGGATGAACCAAAATCGTTGACATTCGAAGGTGAGGACGGCCGTAAAAAGGATGTGGAAATTACAGAATCGCAGGTATATGCAGGAATTACCTACGATTTCGGGCTTACCATCAAAGATAAAGTAATTGAAGAAGAAACCGGTAACGGAACAGCCATGCAGGTTTATTGGAACAATGCCGCTTTAAATGATATTGATGGTGTGGCCATACTTAAACCCGCGTATATTAATTTAAACGATTCTTCCGAACTGGCCGATGCCATGTACCGCATCCATTATAATGAAACCACCAACGATTATGACGCTGAAATGCTCGTGGAAATTGCCGGCATCCCGCTGAAAAACCAGGACATATTCGGTATCGACAACCTGAAAATGTTTGTCGGTAAAAGTGGGGATAAAGTAGAAGTCAAAGGTAATTCAAACCATCCAAATGCTATTTTGTTTAGTACCAATCAGGGTTTTAACTGGGCATTTGTAGCAGCAGGTTTTGAAAGCGAAAACATCGCAGTGGCAGAGCTCGGATTACCTCCTTCCGGTTTAGATTCCGATGAAAGAAACGTATTATTGGTGGATAACTCCATTCGAAACGTTTTTCTGATGGAATTGAAACAAGCGTATTTTCCAAATCTAAATATTGAAGATATCGCAGACATACCATTTATTAATAATTATCTGAAAAACACCGAAGCGCCCGGGTATTTCAATGCCAACGGATTTGTAGCAGCCGGTACTGCCCCGTCAGAGAATTATGCTGAGCTTGAAACATCGATTGAAGGACTGGTACCGTATAACCCAAGTGCAGTAGCCGCTTTAACCATTGAATTTGAATAAACTATTTCTTTTCCCTTTCTATTGCCCTTATGCAAATAAGGATTGGCGCTGATCAGCGCCAATCCTTCCCCCCAACACTGACTGGTTTTTTATAAACAATTAAACAAGCCTTAAAATGAATAATTTAATAAACAACACCTACAAACCAGGATTCAGACCATTATCAGCAAATGCTACTGACATCTCCGCGAAAGCTGAAGTTTTCCTGTGGCAGTTTCTGCAAAAAAACAAAATAGGGGGATATACATTTAACCGACAAATGCCCATTGGTAAATATACCATCGATTTTTTTTGCTATGACCTGTTATTGGGAATCATCCTGGAGGATAACCCCTCCGCAACTGACACATTAGAAAATAAAGAAAAAAAGAATTATTTAACGGAGTTGGGACTGCATATTTTGTATTTCCAAAGTCGGGAAATCCTCCATCAATTACCAAAAGTAATCGCTACGCTCGAAAAATTTGTGTCAAAATACGAAATTGCCCACCATACCAACCTACTTGTGCGCTGAAACCGGGTTTTAAAAATCCACAGATTCGACCGCACTGTTCAATGGCACGCAGATTTAACTAATTGACTGCTTTGGGTTTAAAATTCAAATTAGCGCTCTCAGGCAGAAGTTGGTGGCATAGCATGCCAAGTTTTTTATGGCTTGGTTGCTTTGATTTTATTCCTAAAATAATGAATTGTACTAATAGTTGAAATGCCTCTGCCCATTGAATAACCAATCAGGAATAATGGTTATTCTTCCATCCTTTTTCTCGTTACCATAGCAATCATTATCTTAGCGCAAAATTGCTATTTCAACAATGGAACAAAACGTTAGGGTAAGATTTGCTCCCAGCCCCACCGGGCCGCTACACATGGGGGGCGTGCGCACAGCATTATTCAACTACTTATTTGCCAAAAAACACAACGGTTCTTTCATACTGCGTATTGAGGATACCGACCAGGCCCGCTATGTAGAAGGCGCCGAACAGTATATTCTGGATTCATTACAATGGTGCGGATTAACCATCGACGAGGGCGTATCCGTTGGTGGTAAACATCAACCTTACCGACAATCGGAGCGGAAAGACATATATAAGCAGTTCGCCGAAAAGCTTATTGCCAATGGTAGTGCCTATTTTGCATTTGATACACCCGAAGAATTGGAAACAATAAGAAAAGAAAAAGAATCCGATGGCAAAACATTTTCCTATGATGCCCATATAAGGTCTGCCCTGACAAACTCATTTAATTTGCCTGCAAATGAGGTAAAACAAAGAATCGACTCCGGCCAACCCTACGTGATACGTTTCAAAATGCCTGAGAACAGAGATATTCAGCTGCACGACCTGATTCGGGGTGATGTTACATTTAATACTTCAACGCTCGACGACAAAGTACTGTACAAGTCTGACGGATTGCCCACCTACCATTTGGCCAATGTGGTTGATGATCACCTGATGGAAATCAGTCATGTCATTCGTGGCGAGGAATGGCTTCCTTCCCTTCCCTTGCATTTCCTGCTTTACGAAGCACTTGGCTGGCATGAGGATATACCTGACTTTGCCCATTTGCCGCTGCTTTTAAAACCATCGGGTAAGGGAAAACTCAGCAAGCGGGATGGCGATAAACTGGGCTTCCCGGTTTTTCCATTGCAATGGAATTCGGCAGATGGCGAAGTAGCCAAAGGATATCGCGAAGATGGATACTTCCCTGAAGCATTTATTAATATACTGGCGCTGTTGGGTTGGAACCCCGGTACCGAACAGGAAATATTCTCAATGGATGAGCTCATCAATGCCTTTGACATGGAACGCGTGGGTAAAGCCGGGGCACGTTTTGACCCGGAAAAAGCCAAATGGTTCAACCAACATTACCTCAAACAAAAACCTGATACCGAATTGGCTGAATTATTCATTCCCAGCCTGAAAGAAAAAGGGATTGAGACGGATTTGGAATACACGGCAAAAGTTATTTCGTTGGTGAAAGAAAGAGTTCAGTTTGTACATGAAATATGGGACCAGGCTTATTATTTTTTCCAGGCTCCACGGGAGTATGATGCCAAAGTGGTTAAGAAAAAATGGAAGGAAAACACATCAACCGATTTAAAAAGCATCATTGGTGTGCTTCAACAGACTGAAAATTTTACAAGTGCCCAAACTGAATTGGCTGTAAAGAAACATATTGAAGAAAAAGAATTACATTTGGGTAATACAATGAATGCCATACGATTGGCCATTGTAGGACAAGCGATGGGCCCTCATTTATTCGATATTTTTGAACTGATCGGAAAGAATGAGACAATAGCCCGCTTGCAAAAAGCCATTGATTCTTTAGGATAATCCCATACCAATATATGCTTGTAAAAGGCAAAAAATTACGTATTGACCTGTGTGCAGCATTACCACAGGGCCATCCTGATTTGGTAGAGGTATTACCTATCCATCCTGGCCATATTAATGATTATGATCTAACCGACCAACAACCAAAATCCATTGGTATTGCGCCCTCTCTAATCGATGATCGGGTTGCCGCTTACCTGGATATAATGGCACAATCGGTAAGAGAAAAGAGCGTGATTGCTGTAGGTCCCGTTGGAATGGACCTGTCATTGTCGCAATCGCATGAACAACAATTGGAAATATTGGCAGAACAACTGAAAATTGCCAACACAAACAATAAACCCGTTATACTGCACATTGAAAATGCATACCGTGAAGTAATTGCCATCCGCGAAAAAGATAAACAACAACTGCCATGGATTTTCTTAAACTTCTGTCATAGTGATTTTGTGGCAGGCGAATTGTTTAAAATGAACGGATACTTTTCATTTGGTAAAGAATTATTTAATCCGGCATCGAAAATTGCTATGTGTTTAGATCTATTTCCAACCGATCGAATTTTTTTCGATACCTCACATTGCGATACAAAAAATATCGATGATATGTACAACAAAGCCACATATATGCTGGAAATGGACAAGCAAAAACTGCAACAGCAAATTGTAAAAAATTTTAATGCTGTATTTGGTGATCGAATGAAGTAACAGATTGAGCGACTAAAATCCCCATGTTCTATTCTTCTCTCTGATTCTGAATTCAACCTCGTGCTGCCTGACGGGCACCCTGGGTGGCGTTAAGGATGATCTACTTTGAAACAATGCTATAGCGTCCTGTCAAAATTCAGCCTTTTTCAATATTTCAATGGCCGCATCACTATCTTTCTCTTCCGTGGCATCAAAAACCGATATGGATTCGCCTTCCAGCTGAATATCCTCATTGGCCAGTATTTTTTTGGCTTTTTGGTCTCCGAATTCATCTATAAGTTGCTGGCCAAACGGATAATCGGCAGGTTTCTTCTTATGATTGTTTTCAAAATCGGAATTATAGCGAATCAGTTCAATCAGGCCTTCCACGGGACCGGCAGACAAATGAACACCATTCCAGCTGGAGGACATGGCAGGTAATCCCAATTGCGATTCATGCTCAAGAAATGTACGTCGCAGGCTGCCTTCTGCTGCTTTTTCAGGGTTGGTAGCGCCAATTAGCTTACTTCTGGCATCAATCCAGAATGTATTTCCAACCAGCGTCATCGTAATAATAGACCGACCCCGTTGCACAAAATGGTCGAGCTGGCGGGGATGGAAACCATCCACTAAAAACAGTTCGGTGCCATTGAAGTTCAAATCCATGATATAAGTGCCCCCGGCCAGCTTGTGAAATGATTTGTTTTGCCACAGGTAATCCAGGGTTAATGGGGTAAACTCCGGAAATTCCTCCAGGAATTCAAGACTACCAAACACCTTGCATTGTTCAAAATCCTTGTTATATATCTCTTTAAACTTTTCTACCGCTTGCGGGGAAATGGTTTTGTGTACATCTTTCGATAATTGATTAATCACCCCGTAATGCTGAGCAATTATGTTATGCTCATCCAGATAATCAGCCGCCAATACGGCTGCATCTTTCACGGTCAACCCAAATAATTCTAATTTTTTAAGTATTAGCGGAATAACTTCATCCAGTTTTACATTGGAATCGGGTAGCGTTATTTCTGGTTTTATAAAAAACAGGAATTCATTTTTATATTCCGGCAGGTTCTTAGCGGTATAAAAAGTCTCGCGTGTTACTTTCTCTTGCCGGGCTTGTTGTATTTTATCAATGATTTGTTGGCTTAAATCGGACATATTGCTGTGATTATGTTTTGGTTTATAATTTATTTTTTCTTTCCTGCAATTTTAGCCCATGCATCGCGCAGGGTAACGGTACGGTTAAAAATAAGCTGTTGCGCCGTGCTTTCTTTGTCAACACAAAAATAACCCAGGCGCTCAAACTGAAAGCGTTCTCCTGGCCGGGCATTTTTTAATATAGGTTCCACTATCCCTTCCACAACCTTTAAAGAATCCGGGTTTAAATTATCCAGCATGGTTTTGCCTTCCTCTACATCATACGGATCTTCGGTATTGAATAACCGGTCGTATAAATTCACCTGTACCTTCATACCCTGTTGTGCAGAAACCCAATGCAGGGTGCTCTTTACTTTCCGGCCATCTGCCGACTGTCCGCCTTTTGTTTCAGGATCGTAGGTAGCGCGTAATTCGGTAATATGGCCTTTTTCATCCTTAACTACATCGGTACAGGTGATATAGTAAGCATATCTGAGTCTTACTTCGCGGCCCGGTGCCAAGCGGAAAAACTTTTTGGGTGGATCTTCCATAAAATCATCCCGTTCAATATATATTTCCCGCCCAAAAGGTACCTGCCGTGTACCGGCTGACTCATCCTCCGGATTATTAATGGCTTCCAGTTCTTCTTCCTTACCTTCGGGATAATTTTCAATCACAATTTTAAGCGGGTTCAACACCCCCATCACGCGGTTGGCGGTTTTATTCAGGTCTTCGCGTGCACAGAATTCCAACAACCCCAGGTCAATCACATTTTCGCGCTTGGCTACCCCCACTTTATCGGCAAACATACGAATGGATGCCGGGGTATAACCTCGCCTTCTCAATCCTGAAATGGTTGGCATACGCGGATCATCCCAGCTTTTC
>JAAAOM010000053.1 GCA_009908855.1 Bacteroidota bacterium | reverse complement strand
ACCAATCGGTTTTTATTCAATAATATTAACTTCTCTTTCCAACCGGATATTAAAACAATAGTTAATGTCCTTGATGATTTTTTCGGAGAATATAAAAATATCCTGAAATGTAGCATTACCGTAATTTACCAGTACTAATGGCTGCCGGGTATGACAACCAACATGATTATCACGGTAGCCTTTCCAGCCTGCTTTTTCAAGCAACCATGCAGCGGGAACTTTTATTCCGTTAGCAACATCATAATGAGGTATATCCGGGTACATATCTTTTAAAAATCGGTACTGTGTTTTGGTGATCACCGGGTTTTTAAAGAAACTACCTGCATTGCCCAAATCCTGTGGATCCGGCAATTTGCTTTTACGGATACTGATTACTGCATCCCGAATTTTGGCGGTGGTAATATCTTTTTTTTGTTCAAACAACTCATTTATGGGTTTGTAGCTTATTTTATAATCCGCTATTTTGTTTAGTTGAAAGCATACTGAGGTAATTACTACCTTGTCTTTTAACTCGTTTTTAAAAACACTGTCACGGTAGCCAAACCGACAATCATTATGATTGAATTCGCACACCGAAAGGTCGTCCAATTGTATGCCACGAACCTTAACAATAAAATCCTTCGCTTCAACACCGTAAGCACCAATATTTTGGATGGGTGATGCTCCCACATTGCCGGGAATTAGTGATAAGTTTTCCGGTCCCTGCCAATTTTGCTTCACACAATATGCAACAAAATCATCCCAGTTTACACCTGCTGAGGATTCAATTAGTATATGTTTGGTTGTCTCTTTTACAATATTGATATAATTGATACCCGGATAAATAACTACCTTGTTTAAATAATCGGAAAGCAGTACATTACTTCCGCCACCTAAGAAAAATACGGGTAAGTTTTTCTCCCTTGCAAATCGTATTCCTTTAATAATATCTTGTTCGTGTTCAGCATACAAAAAATACCTTGCCTTGCAAGCTAAACCAAATGTGTTATAATTATTTAAGGAGTAATTCTCCCGGATTGTATTCATGCACCAAAATTTTTTCAAATATAATTATCTCCTTGCTTTTTTTCGTAATTGCTTTATGTATGCTTGCGAATAATCAATTTAGTTTTCTATGAAAACACTTAGCGTTTGAGAAATCAAATTCTCAACTTAAAAACTAAATTTGCTAAAATAAAGCGTTAACCATTGAAAACAATTTGCTGCACAGTTACCAATGATATTGTAACCGACCAACGGGTACTCAGGACTACACGGTCTCTTGCTGGCATGGGCTTTAATGTCAGGCTGATTGGCAGGTGTTTAAAGGATAGTCCTGCGGTATCGGTAAATGGCGTAAAAATCAGGCGTTACCGAATGCTGTTTAACAAAGGGCCATTGTTTTATACATTCTTTAATATCCGGTTGTTTATAGGCTTATTTTCCCGGTTTCCGTCTGTGATATGGAGCAATGATATGGATACTTTACCTGCTTGCTGGCTGGCGGCTATTTTGTTGCGAAGGCCGCTCATTTTCGACAGCCATGAACTATTTAGCGAAGTACCGGAATTACATGGTCGTAAAAAAATTAAACGTATCTGGATCAGACTTGAAGACTTTTTAATTCCCCGGATAACCATTGGTATTACCGTATGTGAGTCAATTGCCAACTATTACAGAAAAAAATACAACAAAAAATTTTATGTGTTGCGCAATGTACCCTATCAAAACCAGGTGAAAATGAAACGCAGCGATAAGACCAAAAATTTTAAAAACCGCCGTAAACACATTGTTTATCTGGGTGTGTTAAACATGGGCAGAGGACTGGAAAATATGATACTTGCTATGAATTATCTAAAAAAAATACGACTTCATATAATTGGCAAAGGCGACATTGATGATAAACTAACAGGTATTGTAAAAGATGAAAAATTATCGAAAAAAATTAGGTTTCATGGGCGGTTAACAGCGGAGGAATTGCAAGGATTAATGCCCGCTTTCGATCTGGGATTATCACTGGAAGAAAATATGGGGCTGAATTATTATTATGCCTTGCCAAATAAATTATTTGCGTATATCCAGTCAGGCATACCGGTATTGGCATCAAACTTTCCGGAAATGAAAAAAATTATTAAAACCTACCAGATCGGTAAAACAATCAATGCGTCTAAACCCAAAGAACTGGCCAGGCGAATTGAAGAGATGCTGACTGATAAAAGCACCTATAAGCTCTGGCTTGGCAACTTAAAAATTGCCGCCGGGGAATTATGCTGGGAAAAGGAATCGGAAAAATTAAAACTGATTATGAAGCAGTATCTTTAATAAATACTGATGTCCTGATTTGCACAAATTTCCTAAATGAATGGTAAAAAATATGGTAAAGTATTAATCCCAAAGGAATGCATACCAATAGCCAGGCCAATACAGCAAAAATAGTTGCTGAACCGAAAAATGTAATGGCACCGATCCAGCTTTCCTGAGCCAGAGAAATAAATTCCTGAAATGAATGGGGTGCATTTTCGGATGGATGAATGATAAGCCCCAATTGAATAAATGGGATGTAGAACAGGATTTGGAGCGGATAAACCAGGAAATTGGCAATATTAATAATGATCAGGTTGAGCTTCATACGCAGGGCCAATGTGGTAACAATAATGGTGGATACACCGAAAACAGGAATTAAACTAACGAGTATACCAAGCACCAATGTTAGCGTAACTTCATGCGGAGATGTTCCGGTGCGGAGTGATTGTGTTACGGGATGTACAACTTTTTTTTTAAAACCTGCACGCCACTTTCTTAACAGCCTTTTCATAAAACCAATAAATAACTGTTTTCAATGTTAACGCTAAACAGTTAACCAGGCTGTTTCACAAATCTTAAGTTTGGGTTAAATTTTCTTTTCCGTTTTCCATGTGCATGGGTTGGCCTGTTGTTTCCAAAACATTATACCATAATTCACTTTCAATATTGATACACTTACGTTCTTTAACAGCCATTGGTATAGGAATTAAGGTAAAGTGTCCGTTCCAGTGACCTACCACAAAACCTGTTTTACCGGCCATAGCCGCATGTACGGCATTTTGGGCCAGTTGGATACAGAATTTACTGTCGTTGGCAATTGCCGGAGCACTGCGTATAATATAACTGGGATCAATATACTTTATGGAATGCGGAAAGTTAATCTCATCGAAGTAGTTGGTAATTTGTTTTTTTAGGTAAATGCCAATATCCTCATATTTGGTGTTTCCGGAGGCATCTTTGTGTTGCGGACTGTTCTCAAATAAGAACTGACCGGCGCCTTCGGCCACAACAATAACCGCATGCTGTTTTAACTCAAGTCGCTGACGCAACACTTCCAGAAATCCGTGTGTTCCTTCCAGTTCGAAATACATTTCGGGAATAATCACAAAATTCACTTCCGGAATTGACAATGCCGAATGGGCCACAATAAACCCGGCATCGCGTCCCATAAGTTTGATAAGGGCAATGCCATTATAAGCTCCGCGTGCTTCATTGTGGGCATCGCGAATAATATCGTTGGCAATGGCGCATGATGTCTCAAATCCAAACGAACGGTCAATTAAATTAATATCATTATCGATGGTTTTGGGAATACCGGCTACGGAGATTTTCAAATTTCGCTTTTCAATTTCCTGCTGGATGGCGTGTGCCCCTTTTAACGTGCCATCACCGCCGATGGTAAATAATACATTAATACTGAGCCGTTCAAGGGTGTCCACTATTTCGCCAATGTCCTGCATGCCGCGTGAGGAACCTAGTATGGTTCCGCCCCGTGTATGTATTTCATCAACAACTACCGGAGTTAACTCCATAATCGGATGCCCGTATTGATGAATAAAACCTGCAAAACCATAACGAATTCCAATAATTCGCTCAGCTTTATAGCGATAGGTGAGTTGCATAACCAATGCTCTTATTACATTGTTTAATCCGGGGCATAATCCTCCACAGGTTACTATAGCCACCTTAGTTTGGGATGGTTCAAAGAAGATATGTTCCATGGGACCGGCTTTCTCGAACGAAATGGGCGTGATGTTTTGGTCCCTGCTTTCGTTCAGCTGACGTAGCGATACATCATACAAAATGCGATCGCCTTTTTGAATGTAATCATACACTCCGTCTCCTTCAACTTTCGACAGATGAAGGGGCGAGGTAATTTCACATGGTCCTAGTTGCTGAATTTTAAAGTCCTCTGGTTTGGCATCAAGCTTCATATATTTAGTGTGATTTGATTTTTCAACCTTCAATATCTCCGTTGTTACGTCTCCTTCAGGCTTCCGGTTTATTTTCTTCCACTGTCTCCGGCCATCCCGTGTTGGAGCACCTTTTGGTAAATACCGAATTGGCTTCTATAACTACAAGTCCAGCAATTGTTGATTTTCATCGGCTGTACCATGCAACATTTTATAAGGATTTTCAATTAGTTCTTTAATAAAATATAAGAAACTGACCGATTCTCGTCCGTCTATAATTCGATGATCATAAGAAAGTGCAATATACATCATTGGGCGTATTTCCACCTGACCGTTTATGGCCACGGGTCGGTCAACAATATTGTGCATGCCTAAAATTGCGGCTTGTGGCGGATTGAGAATGGGGGTGGATAACATAGAACCGAATATACCGCCATTGGTAATGGTAAATGTTCCGCCCTCCATGTCTTCAATGGCCAAACGGCCTTTGCGGGCTTTGCCGGCCAAATCAATAATTTGCTTTTCGATATCAGCCAATCCCATAGTTTCTACATTACGAAGCACGGGAACAGTAAGGCCACGATCGGTCTGTACGGCAATACCAATATCATTATAATGCGGGGTTACCATTTCCTCGTTATCGATCATGGAATTCACCCTGGGAAATTTTTGTAGGGCAATTACAGCTGCTTTTGTAAAAAACGACATGAAACCCAGTTTAACCTCATGTTTTTCAATGAATTTTTTCTGGTTTTTACTGCGTATTTCCATCACTTTACTCATATCCACTTCATTAAAAGTAGTGAGCATAGCCGTTTCATTCTTTACCGAAACCAACCGTTGGCCAATTTTTCGGCGAAGGCTTGACATACGTTCGCGACTTTCTTCACGGCCGGCTGATTCCTGCTTAAGCCCCTGAACAGCAGACGAATCGGAGCTTTTTTCTTGTGGCAGGGATTGTACCGCTTCCACATCACCTTTTGAAATTCGTCTTAGTCCTTTGATCACATCATCGATGGAAAGGTTTTTTTCTTCCATTAATTTTTTGGCAAGGGGAGATATTTTAACGTTTTCAGCCTCTTCGGATGCTTTCTGGCCTGTCGGTTGTTCTTTTGTTGGTTTTTCATTGGATGGTTTTGCTTTCTCTTCCGGTTTATCCGCGGGCTTTTCTTCTTTTTTATCTTTCTGAGAATCCTCCTGTTGGCCCTCTTTTTTTTCTTCTTTCGGTTTTTTAGGTTCACCTTTTTGATCGGTATCGATGGTGCAAACCACTGCTCCTACCTTCACGGTATCACCGGCCTTATATTTCAGGGAGACTTTCCCGCTATCTTCAGCAATAAGCGGTAATGTGGCCTTATCGGATTCTATTTCACCAATTTCCTGGTCTTTTTCTACAAAATCTCCTTCTTCCACCAGCCACTCACCAATTTCTACCTCCGTAATTGATTCACCCGGGCTGGGAATTTTTATTTCAACTGCCATAATTTAATGATTGTTTAGGATATAACTATGTTGTTTGAGTACTTCTTGTCGTGTGCTTCCTTCCAGGCATTGCAGGCCGCAATAGTCCAGCTTGCGTTCACAGTCACATTTTCTGAATACCTTTCCGATAATTTCTTCCTGGGTCATTTGGTGTATTTTACTGAGACCTGTAGCCGGACTACCGGAAGCCTGCCGTGTAACAGGCATAATGGTAATTTCATCAAAATAGGGGAGTACATGCCGCCAGGCGCCCATATTCTCCGGTTCTTCCTGTACCCAAAGATTAAGCAGGTTATTTTTGTACTTCTTTATTACTGCATTTACCTTTTCTAAAGGGAACGGATGTAATTGTTCTATTCTTACCAAAGCAATGTCAGTGGCATTGAATTCTTCCTTTTTCGCAAGCAGGTCGTAATAAATTTTGCCTGAGCAAAATACAATTCTTCTCACCTCGTTTTCTTCCACATTGTTATCATCAATTAATTCCTGAAACTGATCATTTTCAAGGTGTTCAATACCGGATATGCATTTAGGATGTCGTAATAAACTTTTTGGTGTAAATACAACCAGGGGTACCCGATAATCACTTTTGATATGATTGCGCAATAAATGAAAGAAATTTGCCGGCGTGGTACAATTCACCAAATGCATATTGTTACGCGTGGCCATTGATAAAAATCTTTCCATGCGTGCGCTTGAATGTTCGGGTCCCTGCCCTTCGTAGCCATGTGGTAAAAACATAACCAATCCGTTCATTAAACCCCATTTCTCCTCGGCTGAACTTATGTACTGATCAATAATAACCTGTGCCATATTCACAAAATCCCCAAACTGGGCTTCCCATATAGTTAACCCGGTTGGACATGCCAGGGCATATCCATATTCAAAACCAAGCACGCCATATTCATTCAGGGGTGAGTTGTAAATATCGAAACGGGGCTGCGAATCACTCATGTGCTTAAGCGGCGTAAATAACTTGTCGGTATCCTCAATTGTATGAGCGGCGTGACGATGTGAAAATGTTCCGCGAACCGAATCCTGGCCACTGATACGAACAGGATAACCTTCTTCCAGCAACGTGGCATAAGCCAATAATTCACCCATAGCCCAGTCAACCTGGTTGTTTTCAATCATCTTCATTCGCTCATTGATGAGCTTATGTGTTTTGGAGATGAATTTCTCTTTTTCGGGCAGGTAATTTACTTTGGCTGCCAGTTCCTTAATTTTTTTAGCCGGGATACCTGTTTTTATGGTTTTGCTAAAATCGCCGTTTTCAGCATATTTAAAACCTTTCCAGTCTTCATGTAAAAACTGCTGTATCCTGGTTTTCTTAATTTCTTTTGATTTATCGAATTTCTGGCTTAATATGTCTTCAAAGTCGTCCTGAATGGTTTTTATTTGTTCTTCCGAATATATATTTTGTTCAATTAGCTTTTTGGCGTAAATATCGCGCGGATTAGGATGTTTGCTTATTTCTTTATATAGCAAAGGCTGCGTAAAACGTGGTTCATCACTTTCGTTGTGGCCAAATTTACGGTACGATAATATATCAATAAACACATCCGAATGGAAGGTTTGTCGGTACTCAATAGCCATTATTACTGTATGTACAAGTGCCTCTACATCATCACCATTCACGTGAAAAATAGGTGCTTTGGTTACCTTACCCACATCGGTACAGTATGTACTTGACCGGGCATCAAGGTAATTGGTGGTAAACCCGATTTGGTTATTGATCACTATGTGAATGGTGCCACCTGTTTTATAACCCTGTAATTCTGACATCTGGATTACTTCATAAACAACCCCCTGTCCGGCCAGCGCGGCATCTCCATGAATAATAATCGGGCATACATTTTTATAATCCGCTTGGTAGTTATGATCGATTCGGGCTCTGGCAATTCCTTGTATAATGGGAGATACAGCTTCAAGATGAGATGGGTTCGGAGCCAGATTGAGTTTTACATTTTTTCCGTCAACAGTTTTCACATCATTCATATAGCCCAAGTGATATTTTACATCGCCCAGGGCAATCGAGTCCTCATACTCATCAGCTATAAATTCCTGGAAAACATTCTCATAAGGTTTATGCAATATATTGGCAAGTACATTCAGCCTGCCACGGTGTGCCATACCCATTACAAACTCCTGAATACCCAATTCCGAACCTTTGTTAATGAGATAATTTAGTGCGGGTATCAGGGTTTCGGTACCTTCCAGTGAGAATCGCTTTTGGCCGACAAATTTCTTATGAATAAACCGCTCGAAACCAACAGCCAGTTTTAAATGGTCAAATATTTCCTTTTTTTGTTCAGGTGTAAATTCGGTTTTATTTCGACTGCTTTCAATTCTGTTTTGTAACCAGGAAATACGGTCAGGTTTGCGAATGAACATATATTCAGCCCCGATCGACTTACAGTATGTTTCCTTCAGATAAGCAATAATATCGCGTAATGTGCCTGTACCGCATCCAACAACTTCCTCACCTGCATGAAACACCTTATCCAGATCCTCGTCTTCAAGCTCATAGTTCTGATGATCAAGAGAAGGAAAATATTTTCTTCGGGTTCTTACCGGATTGGTTTCGGTAAATAAATGTCCCCGTTTTCTGTAAGCATGTATGAAGTTTAATACTTTAAATTCCTTATTGAAGACATTTGATTCGGGAGATTCACTATAATTTTGACGTGCAAATTCAAATCCCTTAAAAAAATTTATCCAGCTATTATCAAGCGTGTCGTCATTGGTTTTGTATTTCTGGTATAACTCTTCAATGCTGCTTATATCACTATTCCCTAAAAAAGAAAATTCATCCATTCTAATTTGTTTAATCCCATGTATATTAATTTCCGAAGAACAAAATTATATCTTTTCCATTAAAAGATATTTTTCTCCGATTCATTTTTTACATAATATGGGTATCGGATTTTGTACCCAAAAACTAAAAAATGAACAGGTTTTTATTATAACACATCCCTAAACCCCTCTGAAGAGGGGAATTTGTGGTGTTCATTTTTAGTTTATAATTATATAGGTCAATAATGTGATACTCATTTTACATAAATATGTTTATGTTACCATATCCTCAATAACAATAAAGGTTTAATATATGTTTTTTAAAACATAAATTATTGGACGTTAAAGAATCAAAACTACAATAATCTTTTATCTTTGCCCGCATCGAAATTATAACTCAACGTGCTAAACATGGTTGTAGGCATTCTTAAAGAAACAAATCAAGACAACAGGGTTATTTTATTACCCGAATCAGTACAAGCACTGGTACAATTAAATGTGGAAGTGTTGGTTGAAAAACAGGCGGGTATGAATGCATCCGTTTCTGATGAAGCATATACCCAAGCCGGCGCCAACGTGAAAACCAAAGATGAGGTTATAGCCAATGCTGATGTGATTTGCAAAATTCATGAGCCTGATTCTGATGATCTTGTTAAAATGAAAGAGGGACAAGTTTTGTTCGGTTTACTTCAACCTTTTCAGAACGAGGAGCTTGTAGAAGAGTTAATCACAAAAAATATTACTGCCTTTAGCCTGGAGCTGGTTCCTCGTATAACCCGGGCCCAGGCTATGGACGTTTTGTCATCACAGGCTACTGTTGCTGGTTATAAAGCGGTACTTGAAGCGGCAAGCAAATTAAACCGGTTTTTTCCGATGTTTATGTCAGCTGCCGGAACCATTAAACCGGCTAAACTGCTTATTTTAGGGGCTGGTGTTGCCGGATTGCAGGCCGTAGCCATTGCACGTAAATTGGGAGCTGTTGTTGAGGTTTTTGATGTGCGTTCAGCTGTAAAAGAAGAAGTGCGAAGCCTTGGTGGTAAATTTATTGAGGTGGAAGGTGCTGCAGAAGATCAGGATGCCGGCGGATATGCCGTTGAGCAGGCCGGGGAATATAAACAGAAACAGGCACAGCTTATCCACGATCATGCCATACAGGCCGATGTAATTATCTGCACGGCCCAAATACCGGGTAAAAGAGCGCCGTTGCTGGTAAATAAAGAAACGGTGGAGGAAATGAAAAAAGGTGCTATCATAGTCGATTTGGCGGCCTCAAGCGGCGGAAATTGTGAGCTTTCCCGAAACGGAGAAAGTTATAATTACAATGGCATTGAAATTATCGGTGAATCAAATTTCCCTTCACTGATGCCTTTGGATGCAAGTAGAATGTTGGGCAAGAATCTGATTAATTTTTTGCAATTGATTATAAATAAAGAAGGCCATTTAAATCTAAATTTCGAAGATGAAATTGTACAAGGCACATGCCTGGTTCATAATAAGCAAATTGTTAATGAAAGAGTTAGAAACGCTTTAAACAAATAATTATGGAAGATATTCTTCTTTACTTTTATAGCAATAAGGAAGCGATATTTATAATCGTTTTATCTGTTTTCCTGGGGATTGAGGTAATCTCTAATGTACCTTCCGTATTGCATACACCTTTGATGTCCGGAGCCAATGCCATAAGTGGTGTTATTATTGTTGGAGGCATCATTTTACTGGGCCACACTGATGTTTCAGGATTTTCGGTTAATCTGGTTTTAGGAATAATGGCTGTATTTTTCGGTACCCTTAATGTAGCCGGTGGATTTGTGGTTACTCACCGCATGCTACAGATGTTCAGGAAAAAGAAAAAGTAAATAATCTTTCACTGAAAATGAAAATAGTAATGGTTTCACTTCACGAATTGGGCGTTACCCAGGGAGATGTAATTTTAGAAATTAGTTATTTGGTTGCTGCCGTTTTATTTGTTATCGGCCTTAAGCTATTAAGCCATCCGGAGTCGGCCAAAAAAGGAAATGGTTGGGCAGGAGCAGGTATGGTATTGGCCATAATAACTACCCTGTTATTGCACAAAGGGCCCAATGGAAATCCAATTCCTCTGGCCAACCTGGCTGTAATCATCGGAACCATACTCGTCGGTACCCTCATAGGCTGGCGTGTAGCTGTGAAAGTAAAAATGACAGCCATGCCGCAGTTGGTATCATTTTTCAATGCTACCGGTGGTGCGGCATCTGCTTTGGTTGCCATTCTTGAATTTGGTAATCCGGATAATGCGTCATTGCTGGTGACATTACTTGGGTTAATTATCGGTAGTATTGCTTTCACCGGAAGTATGATTGCTTATGGTAAACTGGACGGAAAGGTAGGCGATGTTTTTAGTCCGGTTATGCGTTATGTAAATATTATATTTTTACTGGGTATTGTAGGTATAACCTGTTACGTTATACTTGGCAATCCCGATCAGGCGTCTGTCTTGGTATACGCATTGTTCGCACTGGCCCTGGTTTATGGTGTAACATTTGTTCTTCCGATAGGTGGTGCCGATATGCCGGTTGTGATCTCATTATTGAACTCGTTTACCGGTATTGCAGCGGCTATGGCCGGGTTTATCTATACCAACCAGGCGATGATTCTGGGAGGTATATTTGTCGGAGCGGCCGGTACCATCCTTACCATACTTATGTGTCGCGCTATGAACCGATCGTTAATGAATGTTATTATTGGCGCATTTGGTAGTGGAGGAGCAGCAGGTCCCGGTAAAGAAGCGGGTACAGTGAAAGAAATATCCTTAAGCGATGCATCCGTTTTACTATATTATACCCAAAAAGTGGTAATTATCCCTGGTTATGGGCTGGCTGTTGCACAAGCACAACATATTTGTAGTGAACTGGATAAATTATTAAGTGAAAATGGAGTGGATGTAAAATATGCCATTCATCCTGTAGCAGGTCGTATGCCGGGGCACATGAATGTACTGTTGGCTGAAGCCGATGTACCATACGAAAAATTGGTTGAAATGGATGATATCAATCCGGATATGCCCAATGTGGATGTAGCAGTTGTTATCGGAGCCAATGATGTTGTTAATCCTGCAGCACTGGACGAACCCGGGTCACCTATTTACGGCATGCCCATCATCCGTGCCAATGAAGCCAAAAACATTATAGTTATGAAAAGGGGAATGGGTAAAGGATATGCTGCCATTGAAAACCATTTGTTTTTCAACGATAAAACGCGCATGCTTTTTGGTAATGCTAAAGATTCCCTGCAAAAACTTGTTACTGAAATAAAATCAATGTAACTTTTAATCGAATTTAAAACGCCTGTTTTTGTATTAATTCGTATATTAACATTTAGTTTGATATAATAACTTAAGAATGAATGTTAATAAAAACAATCGATTGATCAACATAAAAGTGTAATTTACCATCTATTTTTAACCTGTAATTAGATTAATGTAACATGATGTGTATGGGATTCGTTACAAGTAATGGTGATATGTATCACCTTGTGTGCTCGGGAAGCACCATATCGTAAAACCAAGTATTTATGAATCATACAACCACAATAGGTAAATCCCGGATATTGTTGCTATTATTAATTAGCGTGCTGGGTGGTATTTTGCATGGCCAAACAGGCCCCGGAGGTGTTGGCAATGTTGACGGTAGTCAGGCACAACCCCGCACACTGGTGTGGTTGATGGCTGACAGCATCACAGGTGCAGATGGAAGTGATGTTACGCTCTGGGAAGATATTTCCGGCAATAATTTTGATTTTTCTCAACCCAATTCATCTTTTACTCCCATTTTACGGACCAATCAATTAAACGGGCATCATATTGTTGAGTTTTCCAAAACCAACAACCGCATTGTGCGCAATCCCTTTATTGATTTTCCTTCCGACGCGGTTTCTGCTGTTTTTGTACTACAGTCATCTGATAATGAGGCTGGATTATTATCTTATGCCATTACCTCGCAAAGCAATGAATATCTTTATTTTTATAATGCCAATGTTAATACCTATATAAACGGGAATAACGATAATTCCGGTCAGACGATTAACGATGGCAACTGGTTAATATATGGCCATCACTGGCGTAGCTCCGATGGTGCCTTAGTGATGCGCAGGGACAATCAGCAAATTTATTCAACCAATCATCGGAGTGGTGCAACCATAACCTCAGGTGGTAGCATGGCAATTGGTGGTGAACAGGATATAGTAGATGGTAATTACGATGCAGGACAAGCATTTCAGGGAAATATCGCAGAAATTATTTTATTCGATGAATACCTGAATACCGCTCAAAATATAATTATTGATAATTATTTGAACGAAAAATACGGAATTACCCTTACCGCCAATGATATTTTAACCGGCAATGACCCGACCTATAATTTTGATGTTGTCGGAGTCGGGCAGAATTCCGGTGAATCGCACGATCAGGCAAGCTCAGCCGGAATGTATCTTGAAACCAACGGTACATTTAACGATGGTGATTTTTTAATGGCTGCCCATGACAATGCCGTGAACGATACATTATCCATCAACACTTCCACAGAAGTGACTAATTCAGGCGCGGAAGCGGCATGGAACCGCAACTGGTATATCGAAAAAACCAACAATCCCGATGCACGATTATCATTCGATATTAGAAATGGTATTGAAGACGGACAATATCCGGTTGTGCCTTCAAATTATGTATTGCTTTACCGTTCTGGTACAACAGGCAATTATAGTATTGTACAAACAGCCGATGGTGTGTTAGATGGAAGCCGTGTTTATTTTGATGTGCCCGATGCCAACCTGCAAGATGGTTATTATACCCTGGGTACAAACGATCAGATAACCAGCCCTGTTCAGGGAGCACCCGGTGTTATTTGGTACACGTTGGTATCAGGTGATTGGGACGATTGGGAAACATGGACGCTCGACCCGTCCGGTTCATTACCCGATAACCCCGGTAATTATACGCCTTCAACTTCTCCGACAAGCTCGGCAGACAAGGTTGTTATATTATCGGGCAGAACAGTTGATGTGGCTTCTGATAGTCTTCAAAATGCTGAACTGGAAGTTAAAGGAAGGCTTAACCTTACCAGCACCAGTGGCCATGATTTTGGTAAAATACGAGGGAATGGTCGGATATTAATGTCAGCCGATAATTTTCCGAATGGCGATGCCTCGCATTTTATTTCGGAAGGGCAGGGAGAAGGAACCGCGGTGTATTATGGCAGTGACTTCGATATTACCGAAGCCCGTGAATTCTACAACCTTGAAATTGAAATGGACAACAGCGCCAATATAGTTACCTTGTTAAATGATCTGGATATTAATGGCGATTTACATATCATAACCGGCGGTTTACAGGTAAATGATAATTCGGCGACAACCGCATTTAACATCCGTGTAAATGGTTCAATAACCATTGAATCTGCCGGCGAGATAACTGTTGGACAAGGGAATGCCTATCATCAGTTAAACTTAAAAGGCGATATAACCAATTTCGGTTCCCTGGCATTTACCAACCGCACAGTTGCCAATTACACCAGCAGTGCAAACGATGGTGTGATAGAACTGATTGTGGATAACGCCACCAAAGATCAGTTTATACAATGTAATGGTCCGTCCAATTTTTATCGTATTGAGATCGATAAAGGGATTGATAAAACCTACGCATTGTCTATTACAGCCACAGATGCATCCAACTTCAATTTATTTGGCCGGGCCAATTACGGACACAGCAGTCAGGCCCAGCTAACTTCCAATTTAAATGCATTGGGATTGCTGCGCGGAACAGTTAAGATTGGGAATAACGTTAATATACCTGTTTTAAATACAGGTGGTAATTACAATATTTCTGAAGCTGCCCGTATATGGGTTGATGGTGGGTATGTTGCCAAAACCGGCGGAACAGCTGTTGTGCCCTATGGTGTGCTGAAGGTAACTTCAGGTACTTTCGAAGCATTGGTGAACAGTGGAATTACTTTGCGTGAGAATGGACAAATAAACATTTCGGGTGGTACCATTAATGTCAATCAAATACGAACATCTGTTCTGGGCGCTTCGCATGTGGGTGGCTATGTGCAAACAGGTGGTACGGTTAATGTAGTGGGAGGCAGCTCAAATAACGATTATTATTTGTTTAACCTAACATTTGGCGGTAATGTGTTTGTGATGCAGGGTGGTACATTGAATGTTGAAGAAGCCAATTCCAACGGCGCCATTCTTATCAATTCCGACCCGGATAATATCGATGTTTCCGGAGGAACAGTAAATATGGAAGTAGGCAATAATAACAATTTTGTGGTTACTTCTAAAGCACCGTTCTGGAATGTGAATATGCGCAACACGGCAGGTAATAACTACCAGGTACTGATTGATGACGCGAATAATATTGGCTCAACCAATGTTGATGTGGCGGCACAGACTTTCCGCGTATTAAATAACCTTACCATTGAATCGAATACCCATTTCAAAACCAATGGCGAGAATGTAGAGATAGGTCGTGATTTTACCATTGAGGATGATGCCGTTTATGATTACGACGACAACACCACCATATTCAATGGTACCGAAGACGCCACCTTATTTATCGGGGATATAACCGGAATCGATCCTTCAGCCATCGGATATACCGATCCTGAAGGAGCCAATCCGTATGCTGATTGGGAACATCCGTTTTATGGATTTACTATCGATAAGCCTTCCGATAAAACATTAACACTAGCCACAAGTTGCATTTATGATGCTGGTAATACATCACAGGTTGAGAGTGGTGGTTGTAAAAATATTCACGACTGGAGGAGTAACCTGGTAAAAGTAACCGGGCCTTTTGTATTGGAAAGTGGCAGGTTTGATATTGCTGATTACAGTGTGCGATTATATGATGAGATTACAAATAAAGGAATTTGCGCCGTAGATGCATCTCCTGAAAATGCATACATCAAGACCAGAAAAGAAAATACAGCCTCTACCAGGACAGTTACTACGGTAGATGGTGCTGAATTTGGGAATTTACGCCTCAATACGGGTGAAGGCATTCTTGAATTTACCAGCGATGTTTACATTGAACGCATGCAATATCGTCATGGCCGAATCTACATCGGAACCAACAATTTAACCATTGATAATCTAATAATGGATTTATCAGGCAGTGAAACAGTGGGTGGTAATCCGGGTGTGCAGGATATGATCATTACCGATGGCAATGCCTCTGATGGCGGATTAACTTTGTTTATGCCGGCTGGTGGCAGCAAACTCGGCGGTAGCGATTATTATGATGCCGATGATCTGGGTTTTCCCTTGGGCATTGGTCTAACAGGTACAGACCCGACTTCAAAATATACAGAAGTAAGAGTGCGACATACAACAGCCTCAACAGAAGATGGATACATAACCGTAGTTCCTGTGAACAAGGCAAATACAAAATTAAATGGCGGTACCTCGGATGCTCTTCAATATTACTGGCGGATGGACCATACTTATCAAACCGATACGCCAACCGTACGTGTCAGGGGATGGTATCATCCGAATGATGTGGACGGGGATGAAAATAATTACGTGCCCGGACGCATTATCAAAACAAGCGTACGGGAGGAGGATGTAAATGGCGATGTAAATACCGGTGCACACCGTGTTCGGTTTTTAGATGTCAATCCCTGGCCAGGTGATTACACGGCTGGTATTTCTTCTAAATTTACCGGAGAAGTTGAAGTTTATTACAGTAGAAAGTGGGATGGCTGGACAGGCAATGACTGGTCTGATCCTTCTGTTTGGTCAATGGTAGATCACAATGGCCCGCCAGCTTCTGATTATCCGCAGCAAGGGGATATAGCCCGTGTAGGCTATGATACGCATGGTACCAATGGTGGTTCTGGTGGCGACTACCATTCCATTCTAATGGACATTAATAATGTTGAAATTGCTGAATTAATATTTGATGGTGATGATAACACATGGGATCCCAGGGTTTATGTTGAACCAAATCAATCCCATGATTTCGGTATCGTGTCCGGCCGTGGAAGTATTGTTATGCGTATTAATCCTTCCAATTCTCCAAACTTATCCGGCGACTACGGTTTGTTTAACAACAATCCGCAATCGTATATGTACTATCACATCAGGTCAAATGGAAACAGTATCGCCCCTTCCAATATTACCGAATACCCAAATCTTCGCGTAGAAGGGAACACCAATAACATGGGGAACCGTATTTTAACCTTCCCCGTAGATATAACAGTGAACCGGGATATGCGCATTGATGGCGGAGCAACTATTCTAACTGATACCGATGCTGATGGTGATATCACGGTAAAAAGAAATTTATATGTTGGTGGTGGATGGAGAGACGGAGAATTTCATTTTTCCTCAACAGGTACCGCACGCACAATTACTGTTGATGGAGACCTGATTGTAAGAGATGGAAATGGGCAATCACCTAACAACAATATTACCGTTTTAAATTCCACACCAAGTGATTTGGAACACCGTATCATACTCAAAGGCGACTTCGATCATCGGGAAGGTACGGTAGACCTGTTTACCGATAATACCGGCGGTAATAATGTAATACTCGAATTGCAGGGTGAAAATGATGGCGCGTACACCAATTCCGGTGGCAATACTCCTGATCTGTACAGAATTATTATGAATAAAGGGGATGACCAAACCAATTCGTTTACTTTTAATGATGATGCTAATCTTGGCGGTTTAACTAGTGGTGCAGGAGTAGATAAGGCAATCACCTTAGAAAACGGAACCCTGGTTTTGGATGATGCCAATATTGATTTTGATTTGACAACCGGTGATGATGATTTTTCAATACCCGCTTCTGCAGGCCTGCATTTAAACCAGGGACAATACACGGCCAATGGAAACAGTGGAATCCTGCTTGATGGTGAATTACGTATTGACGGCGCAAACCTGGATATGAGCGGTGGTGATAACTTTATTGAATATTCGGCATCCGGATTTGCCGAACTAAATGTGCTTGACGGAAGTTTAGTTGTTGGTTCGCAAATACGCCGGGGACTGGGATCGGATGTTGGTGTATTGAAATTTACACAATCGGGCGGGTCAGTGATTGTAGGGGAAAATAGCGCACCTGAAAACAATCGCGGTGTATTCGAGATTCTCGGTGATGGGAGTAGTTTTACACATACAGGGGGAGACCTGGCGATTGTACGTCAGCAAAACAATCCGTCTATAGCCGCGTTATACCTCGATCCGGCAACTTATAACCTGGGTGCAGCAACCGAAATAACATTGGGTAACAACAATACACCTGCTAATCAAAGCATAGGGGTATATTCAACCATACCATTACAAAATCTTACCGTAAATAATGCCGGCGGAAACGATCCGGAAGGTGTGCTTTGGGTGGTTCCGCTTACAATTAATGAAGATTTGACTATTCAAAGTGGAGCCGGTTTCGATGCCAATGGCAAAAATCTATTTATTGAAGGCAATTTAACTAACAACGGAACCTATACGCCGTCGGGTAATACAACTACCTTCCAGGGAACAGGAGACCAAACTATAACCGGAAACACCACCTTTTATAACCTTACCAAAACAGGTTCGGCTACCCTTGAACTGAATGTTTCAGGGGCAGATATTGTGGTGGACAATGTATTGGATTTTCAGAATGGAATTTTAGAAGATAATAATAATAGTTTTGATGTTAAGGGCCATATACATTTTGATGGTAACCATACGTATGGCGGTACCGGAAACGGAATATCACTGAACGGTACCTCGCAGCAGGATTTAACCGGGGAGGGCAGCTTTGGCCGGTTGGTTATTAACAATACAAATGGTGTATATGTACCCATTGGCAATCAATTCTTTATTTCAAATACACTCAGTCTGGAGAATGGTATTTTCAACATTGGAAAAAATTTATTAGAAATTGGTGTGAACGGAACTATCGAAGAGGCATCACCGTTTTCTGAGAATAATATGATTGAAACCAATATTTCGTTTACCGATAATGGTATCAAAAAATTCTTACCCTCAGGTGCCTATAATTTTATATTCCCCATAGGATCAGGTGGTAAATACACACCGGTCGATTTTGATATTACCTCAAATTCATCGGCTAGCGGCAGTATTACGGTTAAACCTTCAAATGAAAAACACCCCAGTATTAATGAGGATAGTGAGGCACCCGATCCGGAAATAACCGATGCCGACAATGTGCTGCAATACCATTGGGTGCTGAAAGCTGCATCTTTGACTGATTTCTCAGCATCTGTTGACATGAAATACAATTCCGATGATGTTGAGGTTACATCACCTTATGATATTTATGATTACATAACAGCAAGAATTTTAAGTGACGGATCCGGTAATTGGAACAAATTTGATGATGTTGATAAATTTGATGAGATTAATGAAGAATTGATATTTGACTTTGTTAATACGGATCAATCAGGTGTTTCAGGTGAATATACAGCCGGTGTTGACGGGTCGGCTTTTAACGGGGCCATTCCCGACCAGGTTCCGGAGTATCAATCAGTTACTAATGGCAACTGGCTTACCGATGCTACCTGGTCACCCACGGTGTCTGGTGGTCCCAGAGGGGCAATTGTTACTATCAGCGCTAATGATACGGTATTTACCTCCGTTAACTATTTATCATCTTATTCATCAACCATTACAGGTACACTGCAATTGGGTACATCATTCGGGCACAGACTGGGATATGTTGATGGTACGGGTACTTTGTACTTAGAAACGGGTGCATTACCGGCCGGTGTGTATGATGATTTCTTCTCTGTAGCAGGTGGAACGCTTGAGTTTGGCGGTAGTAGTTCTTATGATATTTTAGGCAGCCAAACAATAGTAAATAATATTACCATAATCGGAGGAGGTGAAAGGCGACTTCCTAACCAGAATATTATGTTAAATGGAGACTTGAACATAGACGGTCCTGTGTTGTCAAACGATCATAATCAGAAAATCAGTTTAAAAGGGGATTTCGTACTCACCTCGGGTGGATTTGATGCCGGAACAGGAGCATTGTCTACCGTAGAACTGAATGGAATTGTGACTCAAACTATTTCCGGAGATTTCACCGGATCTGATCAGTTCAATAACCTTGTAGTAAATAATAATGCCGGTATACAATTAAACAATGATATTGAAGTGAACAGCAATTTGTCATTGACAGATGGCATCATTGCAACCAATGGCAATGAACTCATCATTAAACAGAATGCCGATATCACACCGGCTCAGGGAACAGGCAGCTCCTATATTGATGGTGTTTTAACCAAAGAATTACTGAGTGGGCAAAGCTTTACCTTTCCCGTTGGGGATGGTAATGAAAACGGTAATGCTGTGCTTGAAAATGTATCTGGTTTCGGAGGGGTAGTTGGTTGGAAAACCCAATACCATTTCGTTAATCCTACCATTGACGGCTACGATGCTACTTCATTCAGCGCACCTATCGAAACTGTAAGTACAACCGAATATTGGTCTATGCAGGGGCCTGCCGGATCCAAGGCGGACATTACCTTTGATCTCGATGGTTCAAGTGATGTCGCCAATGCCACGTCACTCGATAGTATTATCATTGTGGGATGGGATGGAAGCGAATGGGTACAGGTTGGCGGAACACCTGTTTATACCGGAACCGCCTCATCAGGTACCATATCTACATCAGCACAGGTTGATTTCGACGGATCATTGCAATTTTTCACCCTGGCTTCTTTGGCACAGGTAACACAAGCATCGGCAACCATAGCAACGGGCGATGATAACATTTGTTCAGGAGAAAATTCGTCAATTATGATTGTCCTTACCGGTACAGCACCATGGGATATCGAATATTCCGACGGATCAACCACTTTTCCGGTTACCGGAATAACTGGTTCAACTTATGTGTTGGATGTCTCACCATCGAGCACAACAACGTATTCGCTTGTTTCGGTGAGCGATGATAATGGACCTGGTATACTTACCGGCAATACAAGTGTTGTTATAACAGTGAATGATGCGCCGGATGCGAATATCAATGTAAGTGATACGGAAGTATGCCCTGCTGTAAATATTGACCTCGACGGTAATCCTTCAGGTGGATCAGGCACGTATGTCGACCATGCCTGGAGCGGGGCAGGGGTAACACACCTTTCTAATGCAAACATACAAACACCGGTCTTTAACCATGATGTATTCGGCAGTTATTTTCTGGAATACACGGTAACCGACGACGAAGGTTGTATGGGAACCGATACGGTTACCTTGCATGTGGATGATAATATTCCGCCTACGGTTATTTGTCAGAATATTACCGTTTATCTTGACAGCACAGGCAATGCCTCCATAAGCTATACGGATATCGATAACGGAAGTACGGATAATTGCGGAAGTGTAATCCTGGAATTGGACGACAGTACCTTTAACTGTGCAGATGTAGCTGCAAGTCCGATAACAGTGACACTTACCGGTACCGATAATTCAGCCAACTCAGCTGACTGTAATGCCTTAATTACTGTAGAGGATACCCTTAATCCATCCATAACCTGCCCCGGAGATACATTAATTCCCGTTGACGGTGATTGTAAATATACAATCGCTGATTTTACATCGCTGGCATCGGTCAGTGACAATTGTTCAGGCAGTTTAACGGTTACGCAAAGCCCTGTGGCAGGTACTGAAATAAGCGGAGCCGGAACAGTGCAAACGGTCACAATTACCGTTGAAGATGAAAATAACAAAACAAGTCAGTGCAGCTTTGATATTGAATTAACGGATACCATTTCACCAACCATTACATGTCCGGCGGATGTGGATACAATATGTGCTGATTCTCCCGGTGGAACAGCGGTGGTAAACGACATAGCTCCAATATCGACGGATGACAATTGTTCGGCCACTGGCGATTTAACAGTTACCTACTCTTTATCAGGTGTTACAACAGGAACCGGAAGCGATGATGCCAGCGGTGAAACATTTAATATCGGGGTTACAACGGTAACTTATACCGTAACCGATGAAGCGGGTAGAACAGGCCAGTGTAGTTTTGATATTACGGTTAATGACCTGCCGGATACCGGGAATATGTATCGGTTACCAAACCAATAATCATGAATGTTAATAAATAGCGGGATTTTTACTACATTGTAGTAAGTACAAATATATAACTTGCACGCAAATGAATTTAGGCTTATTTTCGCTGGCTGATTGATAATAAGCTGTGATTTTTATCAAAATAAAGGATGATTTACTCGTTTTATTGCGTAGATCAATGTAAAAGGCGATAAGATAAGTAACAACAGAATGATTGAGGGCGTATATGGTGATGAAATCAATTATGATGACGAAAGTAAAGATTGGAAATAAGGGTTTTATTATCCTGCTTCTGTTTGCCCTGATCGGATATAAGCTATCTGTAATGCAGGCGCAACAAATGCCTGTATATAGCCAGTATATGTTAAACGGGTTTCTGCTTAACCCTGCTGTTGCCGGTCATGAAGGGTATACATCGCTTAACTTAACAGCCCGTGAGCAATGGCTGGGGTTGCCGGATGCACCAAAAACCTATGCCTTATCTGCGCAAACCAGGTTGCTTAGGAATAGTTTTATTTCCCGGTCATTGAATATTCGTAAAAGGGGCCGTAGTATGTCCCGCAGTGGCAGGGTTGGCCTGGGAACCTATATTTTTAACGATAAGCGGGGTATTTATAACAATATGGGATTCCAATTCACTTATGCCTATCATTTGTCATTCAGACGATCACAATTGTCATTCGGGCTTTCCGGTTTGTTATACCAGTTCAGGGTGAGTACAGAAGATATTAACGATCCGGAATCGGTTGATATCAGTGTTTTTGCAAAACCACAGTCATTAATACCCGATGCCAATATTGGTGTATACTATACAAGCAGGGATATTTATGCCGGGGTTTCTATGCTGCAATTGTTTCAAAACCAGGTGCAGTTTAATACCAATGAGGAGATCGATTACCGCGTTTACCGACAGATGTATTTAATGGGTGGTTACCGTTTTGACCTGATCGATTTTGTTTTTATTGAGCCTTCCGCACTATTTAAAACCAATTTTAAGGCTGGATCGCAGCTGGACCTGAACCTGAAATTTTATTTCAGGGAGGATTATTGGGCAGGCATTTCTTACCGAAATGGTGGTGCACTTGATCTGGAACCGGTTTTTCAGGAAGAATTTGGCGGTCTGGTAAGCCGTGGTGGGGCGATTATACTGATGGCGGGCTTACGGGTAGATAAATACTTTTTTGGCTACGCTTTTGATTACAATATGTCCAGTATTGCCAGATACTCCATTGGTTCGCACGAATTAATGATTGCTGCCAAATTTGGTGATAATGCCCGTCGCTATCGCTGGTTAAACCGTTACTAAGCCAGAAAGTGGCTGGTAATTCGCAATAATTTTTGCAGGTCTATTGGTTTGGATAAATAATCATCACAACCCGCTTTTATACACCTTTCTCTTTCGCCATTCAGCGCAAAAGATGTTTGGGCAATTATAGGCAGGGCGGGCAGCATTTCTTTTATTTTCTGCGTGGCTTCCAGCCCGTCTATTTTGGGCATTTGAATATCCATCAATATGATATCGATTTTTTGTTGACGACAGATATTTATGGCTTCTTCACCATCCAGGGCCCTAATGATGGTTGCCCGGGTACGGGTAAGGGCTGCCTGCAGGACTTTATAGTTAAGGTCCTCATCTTCTGCTATCAGCACCGTTTTGTCCTGCCAGTTAAAGCTATCCGGTTCCGGAGGTATATGATTATCCTCATCCATACTGATGTTTTCCTTTAGAATTTCAACATTTCCACAAGGCAGGGTAAAGATGAAAATGGAGCCGACATCCGGTTCTGATCGTACCGATATGGTTCCGCCCATCAGTTCAACCAGGTTTTTGCATATTGCCAGTCCTAATCCTGTTCCTCTCAGTCTTTTATCGTCCTTGTAATCAATTCTTGAAAAACGTTCAAAAATATATTGTTGTTTATTCTCCGGTATCCCGATTCCTGTATCCTCTACAAAAAATCTGATGTGGTCGTGTTTTATTACGTAACCAAACCGAATGGAGCCACATTGCGTATATTTTTTCGCGTTTTCAAGCAAATTTGAAACAACCTGTTTTAAACGAACAGGATCCATTTCAATCATTACCGGATTATTATACGGAATATCCAAAATAAGGTTGATTTCTTCCTTATTTTCAGCTTTTAGGGAGTGCAGAAATAATTCGTATTCCTCCCTGAATAAACGCGTTAAATCGCCTCTTATTTTGTTTATTTTTAATTGCCTGGCTTCAATTTTAGCGCTATCAACTATATCATCGATAATTTGTAATAAACTTTTACCCGATGAATTAATATGTTGAATGTATTCTTTCCGCTTCTCATCTGTTAAATCGGGGTTATGCAAAAAGGACGAAAATGCAATGATTGCATTCATTGGTGTTCTGAGTTCATGCGACATATTGGCCAGAAATGCCGATTTGAGCTGGTCTGATTCTTCAGCCAATTTGCGTTCTGAAATTTCTACTTTCAATTGTTCGGTTTGTTCCTCTACCAATCGTTGCAAACTTTTTTTATGCGATTTAAGCTGATGCTGGACTTTTTTTCGACGTAAATTAATCTTGTAGAGAAAAACTGAAAAAACCAGGAAAAGCAACATAACAACGAGAAGTCCTGTTTTCTGAATCTGTGACCGCTGCAATAATAATCGGTGTTTTTCAAGTTCTTTGCTGTCAAGTTTATGTTGGTAATCCGATTCTATTTCGGCTATGATGGCGCGCGTTTCTTTATTGTTAACAGAATCCTTTATGGCATAATATTTTTTGTAATGACTGAGCGCCTCTTTATAACTGCCTTCATTTTCATACAAATGAGACAAACTTTTGTGGCCCTCCATATAATTTTGTATGTAGCCATGTTTATTTGCCAGTTCCATGCTTTTTTCAAGATATAACCTGGCATCGTCAATGCGGTTTATTTCCATCAGGGCGATTCCTAAATTATGATAAACGGAAAGCTCGCCATATCTGTTTTTTTCCTGTCTGAAATAAACCAGTGATTCATGGTATTTTTTGATGGCTTGTTCATGATTTTTACCGGCAGCTAATACCATACCCATATTGTTGAGTGTGCTGCCAATTCCATGTATGTTATTAAT
This sequence comes from Bacteroidota bacterium, assembly GCA_009908855.1. Lineage (GTDB taxonomy): Bacteria > Bacteroidota > Bacteroidia > Bacteroidales > JAAAOM01 > JAAAOM01. The sequence goes on along the minus strand of JAAAOM010000053.1, from coordinate 1,550 downwards.
TTCATGAAAGATATTATACGATTTTTCATAGTAATGCGTGGCTTTATCATATTCTTCCATTTTGGAATATACAGCGCCGATATTATGATAGTTGTTGGCCATGTTGTAGCGGGCATCAAGGTCAATGAATATTTCCTGCGACTGATTTAAATAAACAAGTGCTTTTTGATGATCTTCCAGTTCATTATATACCAATCCGATATTTTGGTAAATAAGCGCCAGTTTTTCATTATTTCCGGTTTTTTCATAGACTGATTGTGCCTTGTTATAGGCCAGCATAGATTCTTTATAATTTGCCTGGTAATAATGATTTAACCCAATACTCAAATAGGTGTACCCGATTTGTTGGTGATTATCCAGTTGCTGATACAGTTCATTTGATTTGTGATAAAACCTCGTTGATGTATCAAATACTTCTGCTTTGTAATAACTTTCGGCAATGTTTTTATAGGCTCTGGCCAATTCATTTATCTTATTGTTTTTTTGCGCATGGTTTAGGGCTTCCCTGGCAAGCTGACGTGAAACCGCATAATTGTATTCCAGCGTGTCTTCCGATAATTGATTAAACCATGCTGCTGTACGTTTATCCCGCGAATTTGAAGCATTCCCGTTGCCATAAATAAAATGCATGGCCGGCAGGGTACATAATATAAATAGGATGACAATGTAAAAACGCACATTCATGTGCGCAATTTATATATTTTAAACAATTTAACAGATTCTGCCTGTGGAAAGTAATGTAGGTTTCATCAAAAATTAAAGTTGTTTTTTAATCCGAAAAAAAAGGTTTCTCTGAATGATTTATTCCATACATTCAGGGAAACCATTTATTCGATAATTTACATGGTCAGGCTCATCTGATACACACTCTCAATGGGTTTGCCATTTTGTTTGGCCGGTGTCCACGGATCGGCGTTTTTTATAACCTCAGCCAGTTTGGTATGCAATTTTTGATGTACAAACATGGAAGTACGGATTAAACTAAGATTACCTTTAGCATCCACTTTTATATATACCCGCATGGTTTTGTGATGGTATTCAGGATAATTCTTTAACGTTTCCTGTAATTCATCCAGGATATATTTCTTAAACTTCTCAATGCCCCCAGGTGGAACGGGGTCTGATTCCGGCTGTTCGGTTTGGGCCATTTCAAATACCATGTCGTCCGTAAGTTCTTCATCAACCCTTGTATGGGAACCCATAGCCCTTGTTTTTAAGCTGACAGCACCTGTAAGGGCATGGCGATACTGCTGATTTTGTCCGATGGCTGTATTGGGTACACCTTCCGGCAAGGGCAGGGGCTGTTTAATCGAGACCAGGGTATCCCCTGTATTCCTTATCTCGCTGTCTACGGCCACAAACGATGTGTAATCGGTGAGCAGGTTATAATTCAGACCAAGATCAATGATCTTTTTTTGATATGATTCGTTATTATCAACCGCATTAAAATCAGCCATCGTACGAATTTTTTCTCTGGCCCAGAGATAGGGCAGCGCTGCATTTTCATCAACAGCCTTTTCCTGGTTCAGTCGGATGGTTTTACTGTATTT
>JAAAOM010000085.1 GCA_009908855.1 Bacteroidota bacterium | reverse complement strand
AACATTGCAGGGCGACAGCATCATGATTGAAATAGACGGTGACGATGTAACCGTGAATGGTGCCAGTGTAACCATGGCCGATTTGGAAGCTCAAAACGGAGTGGTACATGTCATCGACGCTGTATTACTACCACCATTACCAGAAACCGTGGTTGACATAGTTGTGGAGAGTGAAGCACATACCACACTTGAAACAGCCGTTGTTGAAGCCGAACTGGCCGGAGCGTTATCGGCCGAAGGTCCATTTACCGTATTTGCGCCTACCGATGCTGCTTTCGATGCATTGCCCGATGGCACATTGGCTGACCTGTTGGCAGATCCCACCGGTGAACTGGCTGAGATACTACAATACCATGTAGTAAGCGGTAAAGTAATGTCGGGCGACCTGACTGATGGAATGAAAGTGGAAACATTGCAGGGCGACAGCATCATGATTGAAATAGACGGTGAAGATGTAACCGTGAATGGTGCCAGTGTAACCATGGCCGATTTGGAAGCTCAAAACGGAGTGGTACATGTCATCGACGCTGTACTATTGCCGCCGGTTGAAACCAATGTAAATAATATTTCAATCATTAACAGCAGTGTAAAACTTTATCCAACAATAGCCCGTGATCAGGTAACACTTGAATTCACGCTGGATAAAGGAGCCAAAACAACCATCGATATTTATAACCTGAAAGGTACAAAAGTTCAAAGTATTGAGCTGGGTAATCTCACGGCAGGTGAATATCGTGAATATATAAATGTACAACAATTAGATACCGGAATTTACCTTCTAAACCTCAATGTGGGCAATGATAACGAATTGCAAAAATTTGAAGTAAGCAAATAGCGATTGGGGTTGGTTAAATTCCGTTTTGGGGCTATCCTTGGTTAGGTGGATAGCCCCTTTTTTTTGTTATCTTCATACTTTTCCGAAGAAAAAACAAGGGTAAATGCCTGAAACTCGCTTAGTCTTTTTCCGCAAATTCCTTAAATAATTTCTGTTGTGTACTTCATTGTTTTTGGGTTTATTTATTAAAAATTCTCATACATGCCCAAGCCAAACAAGGCAAAATCATATTTCACCGGATCATGAGGGTCTATTTGTCTGAGTGTTTCTGTTACCTCTGCCACAGCCTTCCAGTCATTCTGTTTACGCTTTAACAACCCAAGTTTACGTGCCACATTTCCGGTATGCACATCGAGGGGTAAATATAGACTTTTCGTAGGAATTTCATTCCACAAGCCAAAATCTACGCCCCTGTTATCATGCCTTGCCATCCATCGTAAAAACATGTTAAGCCTTTTGGCACTGGCTCCTTTCATTATATCGGATACATGTTTTTGGGTTCGCGACGGATAATCAATTGAAAAAAATACCTGGCGAAAATGGATCAAAGCATTATCGATACTGTGGGTTGCTTTATATCCTTCCTGAAAAACATGCCGCAAACCACCATGGTGCTTATAAATATTTTGCAGGCTGGACAGGAAGAAGTGGAGGTCGATACCGTTAAATGTGCGATGAACAAATCCTTCACTTCTCTTCATTAATATTTTTTCAGAGGCCGATTGTAAAAACTCGTATGGGTTGTTATCCATCAATTGCATCATTTTCAATGCATTCTTAATAATAACAGCACGTTGCCCCCAGGAAAGAGAAGCGGTTAAAAAACCGGCAATTTCCCGGTTTTCATCCTGTGAAAACTGGTGAGGTATAATAATCGGATCATCCGCTATGAATTGTGGTCGGTTATATTGATCATGTTTTTGATTTAAAAAATCGGTAAGTTCTTTCCTGGTCAATCGCATGGATTTTTGATTTAATCACTAAAAATGATATGTTTACAGCACTTAAAAATATTAAATTATGATCAGATATAGTTTTTTCATTTTCATTGGCCTGTTAATGGCTTGTCAGGCGGAAAAACCGCAAAAAACATGCGAGTACTCACAGCCATGGAGCAAAGAGCAGGCGTGGGAGTATTATAATAATCTACCCTGGCTTGTTGGTACAAATTTTATTAGCAGCAATGCCATAAATCAGTTGCAATTTTGGCAAGCCAATAGTTTCGATACGGCCTTGATCAGTAAGGAAATATCCTGGTCATCGCAATTAGGTATGAACACCCACCGGGTATATTTGCATAATTTGTTATGGAAACAGGATTCAACTGGTTTTTTAAACAGAATTGATCAGTTTTTATCGATTTGTGAAAGACATGATATCCGGGTGTTATTCGTGCTTTTTGATAGTGTATGGCATCCGGTCCCCAAGTTGGGAGATCAGCCTGAACCGATACCACATGTGCATAATTCGGGTTGGATACAAGCCCCCGGGGCTGAGATTTTAAGTGACACCAACCGATACCATGAATTAAAAGGATATGTTAAAGGCATAATTGGCAATTACAGTGATGATGAACGAATTATCGGATGGGACCTGTTTAATGAACCCGATAACCGGATGAATATTCCCGAGTTAACCAAGCATGAAATAGATAACAAAGAGTATTTTGCGCTTAAATTACTCCGGAAAGTACACGGGTGGGCCCGGGAAGAATGTCCTACACAACCTTTAACCATGGGGGTATGGCATGGCAATCATAATCATTGGGGTAATCCGGATAGTTTAACCAGCCTGGACCGTTTTATGGTATTCCATTCAGATATTCTGTCATTTCACGGATATGATAGTGATACCAATAGTTTTAAGAAAAAAATCACCGAACTTCAAAAATACGGAAGACCCATTATGTGCACTGAATATTTGGCAAGAGGGCATAATAACACGTTTGAGCGGATGTTACCCATAATGAAGCGTAATGATGTAGCAGCATACAACTGGGGTTTGGTTGACGGGAAAGCACAAACCAAATACCCGTGGAGTTCATGGCATAAAAATTTTACAGAAGAACCCGAAAAATGGCATCATGATGTTTTAAGAAAAGATGGTACTCCATATAACCAAAAAGAGGTGCGTTTTTTAAAACAAATAACCGGCTACAAACCCAATTAAATTAACAAAAGGCAGGGTAATTCATAAACATTATTTACATTTGTAGTGATCATTAAAATTTGCTACAAAAACAGAATAACGTGAGATAATCATTATCCTTATCTCCACGTTGATGGGCTGAGTATGTCGAAGAATATATCAGAAGACCGCAAGTATTCTCCTTTTGTCAACTTCATATTGCACCTGCACCCCAAAAGAATTGATAAAAGGGCTGTTGCTTATAACAGGACTTATGGACTGGGTGGTATTGCTGCGTTGTTATTTGTGCTACTGTTTATCACGGGTATGATCTTACGTTTTTCCTACATACCGAATATTGAATATGCTTATGAATCTGTTGTTGCCTTACAAAATCAATCCCTTTTTGGTAAATTTATTCGTAACCTGCACCATTTATCGGCTACCTTATTGATAGTTGTTACTTTTCTTCATCTTATCAGGGTTTATTATTCGCAATCCATTTATTATAAGCGCTCAAGAAACTGGATATTCGGTTTAATATTGTTGTTTTTAGTAGTTTTATCCGACTTTACCGGTTATTTATTACCCTGGGATCAATTATCTTACTGGGCTGTCACAGTAATCACCCGTATTATTGAAAGCATCCCACTGGTGGGAAAAGCGCTGGCCGATTTTATCCGCAGTGGTGATTCAGTCAATGAAAACACGCTGCTCAATTTTTATAATTTTCACACCGGAATACTTCCCCTGTTCCTGATCATCATCATGAGTTATCACTTCTGGCTGGTAAGAAAAGCCGGAGGAGTAGCCTTACCCGAAACCGAAAAAAAAGAAACTGTTGAGGTGATACCTCATTTGGTGGTAAAAGAAAAAATGGCTGCCTTGATAGTTATAGCTGGTTTATTTTTAATGTCTGTTTTTTATGATGCCCCATTGCTCGATGAGGCCAATCCGCTGAAAAGCCCGAACCCGACAAAAGCACCCTGGTATTTCCTGGGTGCACAAGAATTGCTGTTCCACTTACATCCTGTTTTTAGTGCCTTTATCATCCCTGTTTCCCTGGGTTTTTATTTCATATACATCCCGTTTTTTAAATACGAACACCTCCATGTCGGCGTTTGGTTTAATTCCGCTTCCGGGAAAAAAATCATGTTCCGATCGGTAATCCTTTCCATCATTTTTACTTTTGTGCTTATTTATTTATTTGAACATTTTTTACTATTCGATATTTGGATGAACAATTGGCCCTCCTGGATTGGCACGGGATTAATCCCATTATTATGCTACGTGGTCCCGGTGGGGGCGTTTTTATTGTTTCTTCAAAAAAGACATCAAGTAAACAGTACGGAGTTAAAAATGTCGTTCACTACGATCCTTTTATCGTCTTATATAACCATGATGCTTACGGCTCTTTTATTGAGACAGGAAGGGATGTTGCTAATTTTTTAACCGGAGTATAAGAATGAAATTAAACAGACGTAAGTTCATCAAACGATTGGTTATAGCCATTGCATCAGTTGAAGCATTCTTTTTGGTCAGGCATGGAATAACCAAAAAAACAGCAGTTATCAACAAGGAATCCCTGGTATTTGTTGGTGAAGAAAGCAAATTTTTTAAAAACAATACTTATCCCTTTCTCTCCGATCAGTTTTATTTAAAACGGTTTGATGATGGAGGTTTTATGGCTTTTTCCGTGAAATGCACGCATCTTGGCTGCGTGGTTAACATCAACACAAAAACAGGGGGATTTAATTGTCCGTGTCATGCCTCCAGGTTTGATTCTTATGGTAACGTTCTTTCCGCACCAGCAGCCAGGCCATTAGATATATTCCCTATTGTAGTGAAAGGTAAAGAGCTATATGTGAATACCCAAAAAGCCATTATCCGACAATCTTTTGACCAAAAACAGATAACCTACGTATGATGGAAAACAATAAAAAAAAGGAGCAAATCAATTTGATTTCCATGCTTGTCATCATGCTTTCCGTTCCATTGTATTTATTAATAAGGGTATACGGCGGTAATGAAACGGGCCAGGAAGGAGCTCAATATGTAGGTAAAGAATCGTGTATTGAATGTCATGCCAATGAGTATAATCATTGGGTTGGTTCAGATCATGACAAGGCCATGGACCATGCCAACGAAAACACCGTTCTGGGCAATTTTAACAATCAACAAATTGAATATAACGGTATGACCCATAAAATGTACAAGCGCAATGGCCAATTTTTTGTATTAACTGACGGAGAAAATGGTGAACTTCAAGAATATGAAATTAAATATGTTTTCGGGTATGATCCGCTTCAACAATACCTGGTTGAATTTGAAGGAGGAAGATTACAGACACTGGCCATTACCTGGAATACAAAGGACAGTAGTTGGTACCACATGGCAGAAGCCATATACCAGGATCAGATAATTGAGCATAACAACTGGCTGCACTGGACCAATCAGGCGCAAAACTGGAACAGCATGTGCGCCGACTGCCATTCTACTAACCTGGTAAAGGGGTATGACGTACAATCCGATTCATACCATACCACCTACAGCGAAATTGATGTAAGTTGTGAGGCATGCCACGGCCCTGCTTCAGAGCATATCGACTGGGTGTCAAGGTCCAGTTATCGAAGTGGAAAAGGCAAAAATGATAACTACGGTCTCACCGTAAAAACAAGTAATATTGACCATCAGGAATACGCAAATTTATGTGTAAGATGCCATTCCCGCCGATCATCAATAGACGATTTTCAGCCTCATGCTGATATGTATAATCACACCATACCTAACCTACCTACTAACGAACATTACCATATTGACGGGCAGATACAGGATGAGGTGTATGTGTATTCCTCCTTCACGCAAAGTAAAATGCATAAGCAAGGTGTAAAATGCAATGACTGCCACGATGTACATAGCACAAAGCTGCTGTTTGAGGATAACCGCCTGTGTACACAGTGTCACAGAGCAGATGATTATGACACGTATAGCCATCATTTTCATAAATACACCGGGGAGTCAGGCGAGGCAGTAATAGCCGATGACGGGGTCAGGTTTGACGTAGGGGAAGGTACCAAGTGCGTGAATTGTCACATGCCGGCACAATTTTATATGGGTGTGGATTACAGAAGCGATCATAGTATGCGCGTACCCAGACCGGACCTCACGAAAAAAATAGGTACTCCAAATGCCTGTAATCAATGCCATGCTGATAAATCAGTTGATTGGGCCATAAATTATGTCAAAAAATGGCATGGCATAGGCCGTCCTTATCAATACGGACAGGCTTTTAATGAGGCACAAACCGGAAGCGAGAAAGGATTTAATGATTTGGTAAGGATTTATCAGGACGAAGCCTATCCCGATATGGTCAGAGCCACAGCATTACATTATGTAGGAAACCATTATCCGGTAAAAGGCAAAGCGGTTTTAACCGAAGCCCTGGGAAATTCAAGTAACCTAATTAAGTACAGTGCTTTACAAGGTTTACGGATTGATGATCAAGAATCCCTGGATATAATCCTCACCCTATTAACCGCGCAAGCCAAAGCGATCCGGATATTAAGCGCCTCTAAACTGTATTTACTGGAAGACAATCTTATACCACAAAAATACAGGGAATCCTTGCAAACGGCTAAAAAAGAATATGAGGAATCATTACTATTCAATGCAGATTTTCCGACCGGCAAATTTAATTTGGCCAACTATTACTACAATACCGGTAATACAAGCCAGGCCATGAGATTTTATGAAAAAGCACTGAAACAGGACAGTCTGCTACACCCCATTAAAGTGAACCTGGCCATTGTTTATAACGCCCGAAACGAATATAAAAAGGCCGATGCTTTATTCAGAGATTACTTAAGTCATTTTCCGGAAGATGGAAGCACATTATTTAGTTATGCGCTATTTCTATCCGAACAGAAACGGTATGACGAATCGTTGGAATACCTGTTAAAAGCCGCTCGCTTTTCACCGGATAATGCCCGTATCATATATAACACAGCTATGATGTACGATTTTATGGAAAACTATCCGAAAGCCGAAAACTTTCTCATGAAGGCTGTACGAATCGCTCCAAACAATAGTAATTATTACATGGCATTGCTTAATCTGTACGTTAAATATAAAAAAACCGAAAAAGCCCAAAAACAAGCCCAGGTCATTGTTAATCAGTTCCCTGAAATTAATGGCATAGAACAGGTACAAGCCTTATTACCATAGCGGGACATAAAAACCGGTTACATTTTGACGAGTCATGAAATATAGCACCAAGCATACCCCGGTATGTTGGTCAGTGAATTATTTTTTATTTAAAAGGAAAATCCCTTTCAAAGCGTGTGATATTATTGTTACTAAAGTAGCTAGGCAAACAGTATTAACACTACTATGGATTCATGCACGTAAAAAAAGGGAAGCCGAAATTCAACGTATTGGAAATGTTTGATTATCCGGCTACCGGGATTGGTTCGTACTAAAATATGATTTTTTTATTCATACAAAAAGTAAAAGACTACAACTGAGGGTGCTTTCGCTAACACTAGGGAATGATCAGTTTTCGCGTGTGAACTTCTTCCCGTGTAGTTAATTCCATTAAATAAATACCTGCCACAATATCAGCAATGGAAATATAATGCCCTTGAGTGGCCTGATTGTTTACTGATGTATCGATTTGTCGTATTAGCTCTCCCTTTAAATTAAATATTTTTATGGTAAGAACAGGGTCATCTGAAACAATATGCACCCCTTCAATTGCAGGATTTGGAAAAACACGGATGGCATTGTTATGTTTCACATTATAAATACCGGTGGTTTGATCAAGCATAAGTGAATCGGTACGTTCCGATTCTTTTAAAAAACTGTTTATGGCGGAAACCTGAAACTGGTAAACGCTATCCGGTGAAATTGACAATATATTGGAAAAGGTATAGGTAGTGTCTTTATGGGGATCGGAATTTACCAGGCTATCATTCACGAAGATATGGTAACCTGCTATTTCAGGGCTTGCAGAGGCTTTCCAACCCAGTTTAATGTTTGGAAAATTATTTTCAGCAATATGCAGGTTTGTTGGAAGCATTGGTGCTGATGTTGCCGGGCTATACGAATAATAGATGTACAGTTCAGGTGCATAATCTGCTGACTGATCGTAGGCATAAGCACTTCTTTTTGAGTTTCCCCCGTTGGGTTCAATAAGTAAAACCAATGGACTACTCATGGTCCAGTTATCCATGGATGTCAGTTCGTTCAATACCATGGCAACATCCGGGCTTTTTTGCTTCTCCGTTTGGTTGGCTACGGCATGCCAATCCGGTATCATCCAGTTCACAGCGTGGATTGTTTTTTCCCGGCTCATAAGTTTTTTTTTATTCAGGGGATCTGACTGTGCATTTAGTTCTGCATAAATGTTCACATCCACCGGTCCGGTTTGTTCATATTTTTCGGATGTAAACTGTACAAATGCACTGTCAACAATAGCTCCGTACGGTAGAAATGCCTGTGTGAAATAGAGTGCATTAAACTTTTCACCGATATCAATATCACCGGTGTAATCCATATCATTTCCTTCCTGCTCGGCATCTCTTATGTCGGTGGTGATTTTATCGAATATTTGATATTGGTTGTTGGATTTGGCAACAACAAAAACGTCTAATTGGTCGCTGGAGGCACATGCACTGGTATCCTTTACACGAGCAGTAAGTGTATATTTACCTTTGGCCAGTTGAACCTGGTAGTTTTCCTGAAACGAGTTTTCCTGATAAATTAAATTACCTTCTCCATCCAGCAAACTAAATTCATTCACCATGGCCTCCATGTCATTAACGCTGAATCCCATTTGAAATGGTTCATTTTCAAGTACAGCCTGGCCATTTTTCGGACTGATGATCTCAAAATAATTATCCAGAAGGGCTTCCCGAATGGTAAAATGAAAGGTATCGGTACGCACCCATGCTCCTTTGTTATCGGTTATTTCTGCCCAAATGATATGTTTCCCCGGTTTTAAGGTGCTTACTTCATAGGTTGCTGCCGATTTGGTATAGGTTTTAGTCACGGATTCATCTACATGGTAAGTAATGGTTGAGATGTTGCCATCGCTATCTTCAGCCTCGATACTAAAAAAGACGGTGTCGCGCACGCAATATTGGCTTTCCGGTTCATTAATAATCTGATAGGAAGGAAGAATATTGCTTACAGCCTTTAAATCATAAGCACGCGTAAGGGTATCGTTATCATGCAAACTAAAAGTATCAGTAAGTGATTTTCCATCATAAATTATGGCTGCATGATAATCCCCTTTAAAACCATTTAAATCGACGGTACCAGAGGTATTGGTAATAAGGGTAGTATCGGTCCACCATTTACCTTTTACCAAATCAAACCACGCTTTCCCACTGGGTTTTAGCGTCCAGTCCTCGTAAAAAATGGAAGCATTATCTCTCCATTGCATACCATCCCAGGCACCCCACACGGTAAACCCGTCGGTAAGTGTATCCACAAACACGGCATATAATATACGCTCCATTTCATCGTATTGGTTGGATTCCATATCAAATTCCGTGAGACTGACAGGCAAATTAAGGCTTCTTATTTCGTCAATTCGGCTCCGCAGTTCCTCATAGGCTGGCACTTCAGTAAAAAAGTGCCCTTGCATTCCAATGCCATCAACCGGTCCGTTGAGGCTCCGGTAGGTTTCGACGTAATCTACAAAATCTTCGTCAAAATTGTTTCCGGATTGAATTAAATCAAATTCATTAATAATAAGCGGTAAATCGGGCGCAACATCCTTTGCCCATCGGTGCCACATGGCCCTTTCCGCTGCTATAGATGATACATTCAATTTATTATTAACAATATATGTTTCGTGCACCGGTTCATTCACCAGGTCTAGCGCATATATATCATCTTTTAAGGCAGTTAATTGTTGCCTGATATGATTTTCAACGGAATCACGAATAACTGCCGTATCCGTTTCTTCAATAATAAAATCAGGAACGGCATTAAATTTTGTGCTTTCCCATATTGTACCGTGTCCCCGGTTATCAATATTCAGGGAATGCAACCAGTTTCGGAATTGTTCATACACCTGTCTACGTTGTATGTCTGACCATGCCTTCCATTTGCCTGAATTTCCGGGCGTAACTGAATTAAAATGTTTAAAATGGTTGTAATACGGATGATCACTACCCAATTCATAACCTATGGCCTGTAAGTCCTGTATATAATCAATCCGGACAACCGTGCCGAATTTAAACAAATGCTTTTGCATCGATAGGTTAACTATTGCCCCTTCAACAGGGTTGCCCAGGGTATCGGTAACCTGAATTTTTACCGGCGCTTTACGGTGTTTGGCAATTTCAGTGTCGGCTTCACTTTTCCAGGTTTGGGCATGCAAAACACAGGTTGTTAATAGAAGATAAAAAGGTATAAGTAATTTTTTCATGGTACTATTTTAGTTAAATATCCGAATTACTTCATTCAATTATTTGAGTAATGTCCTGATCACCAAGATCAAACAGATTTGAAATCATTTCACAACAAATATATTTTTTCATTAGTTCGTAAAACGTAATTCTAATTGAACTCTTTAAAAAACTGTTTTTTCAAGCGTGTCGAAAAATATAATATTCCTACTTTTTGTACGTCTTTAACGCAAGTTAAAAACACAAAGGAAAAAGGAAATAACCGTCAATTCAAACAAAAAAGAATTGGCATTAGAAATCATAAACCATCACATGGCACTGAATATTTTACTTTTGTTTTCCTCAACCAATGCCCCGGGGATGGTAAAAACAAATACCGATCCTACCTCTGATGTGCTTTCAATCCATATTTTACCCTGGTTACGTTCAACAAATTCTTTGCTTAGCAACAACCCCAGCCCGTTTCCTTTTTCTTTTAGCAAGCCTATTGTAGAATAAGCATACTTCTTGTTAAATAGTTGATCCAGATGATCTGCATTGATACCAACCCCCGTATCATGTACTTTAATATACACCTGATTGTTCTTTTCGAAACATTCAATGGTAATGTTTCCGGAATCTGGAGTGAATTTAAGTGCATTGGAAAGTAAATTACGCATTACCAGCTTCACCATTTCAGGATCGGCATAGGCTTGTATAGGCTTGCTTATACTGGTCTGAAGCTGAATATTTTTCTGTGTTGCCAGGGGGTTAAAATGCATTATTTTTTCTTCTATCAATTCATTTATCGAAAACAATTGGGCTTTTACATGTATACGGTTTAATTGGGCTTTTGACCAGTTTAGCAGGTTATCCATAAGATGATAGGTGGCTTTTGCACTTTCATCAAGCGATTGCAATGTGTGTTTTATTTCGTTTTTAGTCATAGTGTCGAAATGCTGTGACAGAAGTTCCACCAAATTTTTTGTCCAGAAAAGGGGATTGCGCATTTCATGGGAAATAATTGAAAACAAGCGGTCTTTCTCATAATTAATGCGGTTTAGTTCCTTATTGAGTTTTTTAAAAGATTGATTTGTCGACTGGACCTTGTGGTTGAGGTCATTCAGCATACGGTTGGCTTTGTTTTTTTGTCGCATCCGACTTACGATCAACCCGATAATTCCTGCCAATAGCACAAGAATAAATGTATATAGCAGAATGAACTGATTTTTGCGTTGGATGGATAAATTCTTCAATTCATTCTCTTTGCGCAACAGTTCGTTTATATGTTCCTGCTGATCAAGCTCATAAGCCACCTGCATTTCGGCCAGCTTTTTATTACGTTGTTCATTAAAAAAATAGTCGTTAAGACCGATGTACAGTTCCACATAATGCAGTGCCCTTTGCTTATTACCCAGAGCGTCGTGCATTTGATAAAGTAGTTCGCAGGATTTCCGTAAATCATTCCTAAACTCTTCTTTTTGTGCTAATTCGATGGTTTGGAGTAAATAGTACTCAGCTTTATCAAAAACTTCAATTTGTAAGTACTGCCCTGCTAAATCGTTGGCCGCTTTAATCTGACCCTTGACATACCCCACCTCTTCGGCCATATTAAAAGCCCTGTGAATAAGATAAAAGGCAGTTGAATCATCTCCATTGATCCAATAAATCCTTCCCAGGTTGTTGGATGCTTTAATCTGGCCTTTCTTGTATTTAACCTGCTCACACAGTAGCAGGGATTTTTGGTAGCATGCCCTGGCTGTATCATATTGGCCGAGTGTTTCAAAAATCTCACCAATATTTTTCAGCGACTTTCCCTCACCCTCAGTGTATGCAAGCTCTTTACGAATCAAATACGCCTGTGTATGATAATGCAGGGCTTTATCCAGGTTTTCAAGTATGTGGTAAATATTACCCAAATGATTATAGGTGGTACCGATTAATACTTTATCATCGATTTGTTTCGTCATGCTGTCAGCCTTTATATATTGACCCAGAGCACCGGTGTAATTACCTATTGTCTCAAAATGTTTACCTATTTTATTATACAATGAAACCTGTAATTCGGCATTTCCGGTTTGAATGGCGAGTTCAAGCGATTCTTCATAATAAGCAATGGACTCATCCATCTTGCCCATAGTATGGTAGTATTTACCCATGTAATGCAGGCCCAATGCCTCGTTTGCTGTGATATTATAACGACGGCTAAGTTGAACAGCATCCAGGAATATCAGCAGCGATTTATCGTATAGTCCTTTGTTATAAAACTGTTCACCCATCAGCATCATTGAGCGGGTTAATACATCATATTGCTGATGGGCTTTGGCTAATTCTATTGCTTGCTTAAATACCCGAATGGCCTGATTCACATTCCCCTGATATGCCAGTGCTTCGGCTTGAAGCGACAAAGACTTTATTTGTTGCAATGTATCATTCTTTGTAATGGCCAGTTGAAGTGCCCTGTTAGCGTGGAGTAATGCACTGTCGTTATCAACATTGATCCAATAGGCTGCTTTTTCGTTTTCTTCTTCAATGAGCAAATGTGTTTTTCGTTTTTCAATTGTCTTGCATGCCACCAGCAGAAAAAGCAGACATATTCCAATTTTAGCGTATAATGCCTTGATGAACTGCATAAAGAGTTAATTCGGTGTTTGACTTCAGACTAAGTTTGCGCATAATATTGCTTCGGTGATTATCAACGGTATTGGAGCTGACCGAAAGTTTTTTGGCAATCTCTGATTTCTTTATTCCCGAGACAATCAGGTACATAACCTGAAATTCACGGTCGGTAAGTTGTTGATGCCCGGACTTGGTATCACCTTCATTTTCGATCATATATTCCGAAATAAGCTCCAATTGCCTGGAAGTATAGTACTTTTTACCCGTAAGGGCTGTACGCATGCAATCAACCAGTATGGCAGGGTCCGATTCTTTATTGATATAACCGGAAGCCCCTTTTTGGAACAGCCTCAGGGCATAATTATGTTCGCCGTTCATGGTAAATACAACCACCGGTAAGGTAGGATTCATCAGTTTTATTTCATCCAGAATGCCAAAAGCATCCTTGCCGGGCATGGATAGGTCGAGGATGATTCCGTCATAATTTCCGTTATCCAGTTTTACAAGCAGCTCCTCGCCGGTTGAGCATTCATCTACAATACGCATATCGTGGGTGGCATTAAATATAATTTGCACCCCGGTACGCACAACTGCATGATCATCAGCAACAATCAACCTTTTCATTTCTTGATATTATGGGTGCTGTAAAAATCCGAATACTGGGTTAATTGTGTATAAGTTTAGCTTTAATAAATGGTTAGCATAAGTTTAAGTTTTTGGTTCAAGTGCTTCAAGCATTTTATATACTTAACTGAATGATATGTGGTTATAAACTACTTAGTAAAAAGTACTATCCCTTTGCCATAAAATGTACTATTGATATGATTGGGTATTGGGTATAACATTGCCTGAAAATTTGAAACAAAAAAACACATTAATTATGAAAAAGATTTTACTAAGTTTTGCATTATTAAACATCATGTTCTTGGCAGTAAATGCCCAGGGAAAACTTGAAATACCCATTATTGCAACGGGTGGCTTACAACTCGACACCCTATTTGTTGAAGATGAAAACGAGGTGGTTATTGATACCATTCCAATTGAATTTGAATTGTCTTCGGACGATGCAGAGCAAGAGAATGATGCTGTTGACACACCTTACGATGATGATTTGGATGCTGGTTGGGAAGGTACTGAAGGAGATGCCAACACTCTTACATGCGGTATGCGCTTTCAGAATATTGAAATACCACAGGGAGAAACTATCGATTCAGCATACATTGTTGTATACTCTCACGAAGCGAAATTCGATGATGATGTAGCTGAGATTACCATTTATGCAGAAGATGCTGATAGCGCCCACACCTTTGATTCGGTAGGTTTTAATAAAGATTTTTTATTAACCGATCGCACAGCAACAACCGCACAAGTTGAGTGGACGGTAGCTGAGGAATGGGCTATTTGGAAACCGTATCGCACGCCCGATCTTGCAACCATCGTTCAGGAGCTTGTGAATCGTGACGGTTGGAAATCAGGTAATGCCATTGCCTTTATATTTGCTGGTGAAGATCAAGGTGCAAGTGATGTAGAAAATGCTCGTGAATGGGAAGCCTTCGAAAATATTGCTGATCCGGAAGATGAAGATGCGGATGGTAATCCTGGCGATGGACAAAACCACCCGGAACGTGTTCCAAAATTGGTTGTATATTGGGGCGGATATGTAGAGGTAACCGATATTCAACATCAAGAACTAGCTACGTTGGAAATTTATCCAAATCCGGCCGACAATGGCATTTTAAACATCAATTTAGAGAATGCCCAACAAACAGAAATTGAAATAGTTGATATTACAGGTAAAAGTGTTTTGAACCAATCAACTAAATCCAATCATGTTTCTCTTAACGTATCCGGATTTAATTCAGGTATCTACTATATTAAAGCCACACAGGACAATATTACTTATACGCAAAAAGTAATTATACAATAATAACATAAAGTACTTACCATATTAAATAATGTGGTAAGTACTTTTTCCACTCTCTTTTAGTTAAATATCCCATGCTACAATATAAACTTACCTTACTTTTTTGCATTGCTTTTTCAATAATTGCTGCAAAATCACAAGTAATAACTGTTGGTGGTAAGGTAGTGGATGCAACCACCCAAGAACCATTACCCGGTGCAACCATTCGTATTGAGAATACAACATCCGGAACTACCACAGATTTAAATGGTTCCTTTCAGTTAAAAACAAAAAAATCGCAACCCACTCTTATCATTTCCTATGTGAGTTACGACCAGGCCATAATTAAAATTGATGCCAATACACAAGATGTTCAACACTTAAATATAAAATTGCAACCTGCCACTACTGAGTTAGAAGAAGTTGAAGTTTTGGGGTCGGCCGAAGGAAAAGTTAAAGCCATGCTGGAGCAACGTACAGCTGAAAACATAAAAAACGTTGTTGCTGCCGAACAGATAGAACAATTCCCGGATATGAACGCTGCGGAAGCAGTTCAACGCATCCCTGGTATTACTTTACAAAGAGACCAGGGAGAAGGCAGGTATGTACAACTGCGGGGCACTCCGCCAGAATACACTAATTTTAGTGTAAATGGTGAGCAAATACCCTCACCTGAAGGAGATGTACGTTATGTGGGCCTGGATATTATTTCCGCTGACCAGATTGAATTCATTGAAGTTACCAAAGTGTTAACCCCTGATATGGATGCCGATGGCATTGGTGGCAACGTAAACATACAAACCAAAACAGCCAAGGAAGGCGACCCTGAAATAAGCGCTTCGGTGGCAGGTGGTTATAATAATTTAAGGGAAACGCCCAATTATCAGTTGCAGTTTGCCTATGGCCAACGAACAGGCAAATTTGGTATTTACCTCAATGGTAGTTATTATCAAAATCAACAGGGTGCCGACAATATGGAATTCAAATACCGAAAAGATGCCTTTTTTGGCAGTGCCAGCCAGGAAGAAGGTGTTAATAACTATCACATTCAGTATGACGATTTTCAGCTTCGCCATTATGATATTACCCGCCAACGAACCGGGCTGAGTGCCACGATTGATTATAAATTCCCGGATCGTTCCATGATATACCTACGGGGCATGTATAATAATTTTATTGATGATGAAACCCGAAGACGTGTTATTTACACACTTGATGATGCCGTTACGGAAACTTTTTATTTATATGGCGGGATTGATCGTGATTTAAAAGACCGTAAAAAAATTCAAAGTATTCATTCACTGAACCTCGGTGGTGAACAGAATATTTATGGCAGCACATTGAATTACGAAGTTGCATATTCAATAGCCGAAGAATCCACTCCCGACCGGTTGGAAATTGCTTTTGATAATCCGGGCCAGGCTATATTTATGGAATTTGATCGAACTGACCCCAATTGGCCGCGTGTAACATTCCCTGAGCCTTCGAACTCAGGTGAAGTAGACAATTATGAAGAATATGAATTCGATGAGATGCTCCTGGAAAATACCATGATCCTTGATGAAAACATATCTGCAAAAATGGATTTAAAATTACCTTTTGACTTTGGCCAGGGTAAAGGTTACTTAAAATTTGGCGGAAAAATGCGTATGAAAGAAAAAATACGCGATAACAAAGCGCAATACTTCTCTCGTTATTTTTCCGAAGAAGTTCCGGGACATACAGGAACAGGACCGGAAAATCTTCTGCCCGAATTAAATGATGGATTTAGTGAAACCGATTTACTGGATAAAGGTTATGTGGTTGATCATGTTCCTTCACCTGAGTTAACCAGGGAGTTTTTGGAATTTTATCCGCAACATTTTTATTTAAATAAAACGGAAACCAAAACTCGTACATTTGCTGAAGATTATGAAGCCAACGAAAATATATATGCCGGTTATGGTATGTTTCGCTACGACTTCTATAGATTAATGATATTAGGAGGAGCCCGTTACGAGCAGACCGATATCGATTATAATGGAACGAATATCATTACCGACCGGAGAGGAAATTTCGAGGACAAGGAAGACACCAATGTGGTTAGAACCTATGCATTCCTTTTGCCACAGATTCAATTGAAATATACGATCAATAATAATTTTAATATCCGGGCAGCAGCTACTCAGTCTTTTTCACGGCCAAATTTCGAGGATATCATACCCTATCTGCACGAAGAACGAGACGAAATTTCATTGGGTAACGCTGATTTGGATTTTCCACATGCAACCAATTTAGACTTTTTATTGGAATATTATGGCCGCAATGGTAGCCTTTTATCAGGAGGCGTGTTTTACAAGCAAATCGAACGCTTTGTGTATTATTACCGTATATATGGGTATCGGGAAGACCCGAGTACAGGTGCCAGTCGCCTGCGCATAGAGGTGCCACTCAATGGTAAACGGGCAACGGTTTATGGTGCCGAATTGCAGAACCAATTTAAACTTAACAATTTACCAGTTTCTCTGCCACGAATCATTGGAAACCTGGGTTTGTATATGAATTACACCTATACATTCTCAGAAGCAACCATTAATAAAAGGTTTCCCTCAAATGATCATAGCTATTCATTTATTATAGGTGAAGATTTGCTTTCGGACCTTTACTCACACCAGGAAGAGGAAAAATTCTCCTTACCCGGACAAGCTGAACATGCGGCTAATCTGGCCGTATTTTTTGAAAATGATTGGTTATACATCAAACTTTCAGCCAATTACCATGATGCCTTTTTGCATACATTAGGAGCCGATCCCGATTTAGATGAATTTTATGACGAGGCCTGGCATTTCGATTTTACAGCCAACATTTCAGCGACCGATCAAATAACCGTTTTTACAGATATCATAAACCTTACCAACGAACCGTTAAAATATTATCTGGGCTCACCAGATCGTATACTTCAACAAGAATACTATTCCTGGTGGGGCCGCATAGGTCTTAAATTTAATTTTTAAAACGTATTTATCATGACACAAATTTCATATTTAATATTGCTTACCATCACAGTTACATTCACTTTTTCCCAATGCCAATTAAGCAAAAACGATGAAACCAGGGAAACAACTATCGATTCCTCCATACACGCCATTGCAGAAACCGATCCCGTATCCTCCAAAAAAGGAGAAGACGCAGCCGATGATCCGGCAATATGGGTTAATCCGCACGATCCAACGCAAAGTCGTGTGATAGGCACTAACAAAAAGGGTGGCCTGCATGTATATGATTTGGCAGGCAACGATTTATTCTTCACCCCCCTGGGCCTGCCTAACAATGTTGATGTAAGAAGCGGTTTTCCCATGCAAAATGACAAGGAAATAATTATTGTCGGTGCCAGCGACCGATCCTTTAATGGTATGAGTCTGATGCAATTCATTCCCGAATCGGATTCGCTAAAAGAAATATCTGCCGATACCGTTTTTACAGCCGTTGATGAGGCGTATGGCTTTTGCCTTTACAATCCGGGCAATGGCAACGACTTTTATGCATTCCTCAACGGGAAAGATGGTCAGGTTGAACAATACCGGCTTACTGCCAACAACCACCATAAAATTAAAGCCACGCTGGTGCGTACCCTGCAGGTGCCCAGTCAGCCCGAAGGCATGGTAGCCGATGATGAACTGGGATACCTCTATGTGGGTGAAGAAAGTAGCGGGATATGGAAATTCTATGCCCATCACGACAGTACAACGGTAGGGTGGATGATTGAAGACAGCCGTGCCGATAAGCATGATTACATAGTGCCTGATGTGGAAGGCCTCACCCTGTACAAAAAAGATGATGGTAAAGGTTACTTAATCGCTTCCATACAGGGCAGTCATTCGTTTGCCCTATTCACCCGAAAGGAAAACAATTTTATAACCACTTTCCGTATTACTACCAACGGTATCGATGGCGCTGAAGAAACCGACGGGGTAGATGTGGTAAGCCAGGCATTATCAACGCAATATCCCAAAGGTTTATTGGTAGTGCAGGATGGTTTCAATTATACACCTGACTCGGTATTGCAAAACCAGAACTTTAAATATGTGAGTTGGGCAGATGTTGAAAAGTTTATGGAGGGAAACTAATCTATTGTTGTTAACGCACTCATTTTCATTTTTCATGTATTCGGTGTAAATTCTTACCGTCATAAAACGGTATATGGAATAGTTTTTGAAATATCTTTTGTTAAAAAAAATAATACCCATGAAGGCATTAATAATAGTAGATATGCAAAACGATTTCTTACCGGGCGGATCACTGGAAGTTGCGCAGGGTAATGAAGTAATACCGGTTATTAACAAAATGCAAAATGATTTTGAGCTGGTAGTCGCAACACAGGACTGGCACCCTGCCAATCACGGTAGTTTTGCATCGCAACACAACGATAAACAGCCATTCGACAAAACCGATCTCTATGGACTGGAGCAAATTTTATGGCCCGACCATTGCATACAGAGCAGTAAAGGTGCTGAATTTACCAATGAGCTTCAGACCAATAATATAGAGATGATTATTCGAAAAGGCATGGATCCGAAAATTGATAGCTACAGCGGGTTTTATGACAATGGCCATAAAAAATCCACCGGACTTACCGATTTCCTGAAGGGAAGAAAAGTTGATGAAGTATACGTAGCCGGATTGGCTGGCGATGTTTGCGTTTATTACACCTGTATGGATGCCGTAAAAGAGGGATTCAAAACCCATTTAATGATAAATGCCACCCGCCCGGTTGACCAGAACGCATTTCAGAAGGCCGTGGAAGACATGCAATCGGCCGGTGTGATCATGGAACAATCCAACGTATAAGGCAATCCAATGCTGTTGAATTCTTTATTGCCTGCCAAAATGCGTGAATTAAACGTTCGCACTATGGTGTCGTGCGGGAGTTTGAGGCGATTTCCTATTGAATTAGATATAGCTTACCTTTATCCATCCGTAATGCTATACGTGTCGTGGAATGATTAAATTATAACCACCCGATATTTGAAGACGGAATACAACTTATTGACATGATTTATCTCAGTAAAAAATTATAATACTGGCCTTCCACCTTTACAAAAGCGTTTGAATATTTCATAAATCCTTACAGTTAGTGTAGTCACCTAACTATCTATCAGTTAGTTATTGGTGGCAATGTTTTCATAAAGCCAACTATATTGCTGTTTTACAGAAATTTATTATCTTAAATATACAAAATGAAAAGATGACCGGAGAAATGTCAGAACGGCCTTTTGCTAAAAAAGAAACCCCACCGAAGCGGGGTTATAGGATTAATTTCCTTCGGCATATAGCCTTATTGTGATAAGATTGAAAAATTAAATTTTTTCTGACACCGAATATAACGTATAAATACATAAAAACCAAAAAGAATGGGTAAAATATTAGGACTTGATTTAGGCACAAACTCTATTGGCTGGGCGGTGGTAAAGGCGAAATTTGACAATAATGGCAAAGTAGAAAAATATGAGCAAATTGAAGATACGGGCGTTAGAATATTTCCTGAAGGAGTTAAAAAGGAAACCATAGGTAAAGGAGATTTGGAAGAATCTAAAAATGCTGCCAGACGTGAACATCGTCAATCCAGAAAGCAACAGTACCGTAAAAAACTCCGAAAATATAAGTTACTGCAGATATTGATTAGTTTGGATATGTGCCCATTGACGTTAGAGGAGTTGAAGAAATGGATGAAATGGAATAAAAATGAGAAAACAGAGGGACGTCAATATCCACAAAGTTCGGAATTTATTGAGTGGTTAAAATTAAATCCGTATGAGCTAAGGGCAAAGGGAGTAGAAGCTGATTTAACGAAACCCGAATTTGGAAGAATACTCTATCATTTAATACAACGAAGGGGATTTTTGAGCAGCCGTAAAGGAAGTGATGAAGGAGCTATATATAAAGGAAAGGAAAATGTTAAAGGCATTGAGAGCACAAAACAACATCTCAATGGTAAAACGTTGGGACAATATTTAAATTCGTTATATCCAAAAGAAGGAGAGAGTTATAAAACACAAAAAGAAAGAATTAGGGCCCGGTACACTTTAAGGGACATGTATATTCATGAATTTGAAACCATTTACAATAGACAGCGGGAACACCTCAAACTGGACCAAATAAATATTCCATTCAGTAAAAAAAGATATTTGACCGGCGGAAAAGACCGGAAAAGAAATCAAAAGAAAATGGAATACCTGATTAAAACGAAAGGAGTTGAAAATGTATCGATCAATGAAATAAAACACGGTAATCGTACAGTAACTGAAATTATTACCCGGGAAATTCAACCATTTAAACAGTTCATAGCCGGGGATATAACCAATGAGAACGGACAATTAAAATACAAAAGCAATGAAAGCCTGTTATTTTGGCAACGTCCGCTTAAATCTCAAAAAAGTTTATTAGCAAAGTGCAGGTTTGAAAGCTCCGTGTTTAAGCAAAATGGTAAATCAAGAACCATTGGTAAAACACCATGTCCTCTATCACATCCTGAGTTTGAATTATTCAGATCGTATCAGTTTATTAACACCATTCAGTTTGGTAAAAGAGGCAGACTGGATGAGTTTCAACAAAAGAAAGTGATGGATTTAATGGATACCAAAAAAGGCAATTTTGGATTTTCCGATATTCCTAAAACATTACACCTTACCTTCGAACGGTTTAATTACGCAGATGATCAAAAAATAGCTGGTAATACAACCATTAGTCAATTAAAACCATTGTTCCCGGATACTATATGGGAACAGCACTATGAGCAAATATGGCATTGCTTTTACTTTTATGAGGATAATGAAATGTTGTTCACCAAACTAACGAAAGACTTCCAGTTAAACACCAAAAGAGTCCCTAACCCGGAAAAATTAAAAGATATCCAATTAAAGGAAGGTTATAGCAATGTATCGCTTAAAGCCATTAGAAATATTCTTCCTTTTTTAAAAAAGGGATATGGTTACAACATCGCCGTCATTTTAGGTGGTGTAAAAAATGCATTTGGAGACAAGTGGGAGTACTTTCAGTCATTTCATGATGAATTAGAAAAGGATATCACGGCTATTATTTTTGAACCCAATAAGGAAGGGGAATTAATTGAAAAGATAAAAGATTATTTGTCAACCAGAGCTTTCGATTACGGTTTTGAAAGAAATGATAAGCGTTTTAAAAAGCTGTATCACCATAGTCAGGAGGTTGAACAAAAAACAATAAAAGAGCAGTTAGACCCGGTTGAAAATTTACGAAACCCTATTGTTCAGCAAGGTATTAATGAACTTCGCCGGATAGTCAATTCCCTAAATAAGGAATACGGTCCGTTTGATCAAATTAAAGTTGAGATGGGACGTGATCTCAGGAATAATAAAAATCGAAGACAAGAAATCTCCTATAACATTAGAAGAAACGAAGAAAAAAATGAGAAAGCACGTGAAATCCTAAGAGAATATGGGTTACAGCCGACAAGAGAGAATATGCATAAATATTTGCTGTATGAAGAAATAAGTAATCGCGCCAATGTAGTAATGTGTCCATATACAGGAAATACAATTAATATTTCGGATGTCCTGGGAAGTATAAATTCATATCAGGTGGAGCACATCATTCCTTATAGTGTTTCATTAAATGATAGTTTTGATAACAAAACCTTGTGTGAGTCCAACTTTAATCGCAAAAAAGGAGAATTAACACCTTATGAATTTTATCAGAAAAATCCAAATACTGAAATTTGGAATGCGGCCTCATGGGAACAGATTGAGGAACGAGCTTTCAGGCTGTTACCTTATCAAAAAGCAAAAAGGTTTATTTCCAGACGTAAACCAGATGTGAATGACTTTATTGAAAGACAATTAAATGACAGCAGGTATATCAGTAAAAAAGCGAAAGAAATCCTTAGCCAGATATGCAAAGATGTGAGATTAATGCCTGGGGCTTTAACTTCTGAGCTACGTCACTTGTGGGGCTTAAATAATGTGCTACAACCAGTTCGGATTTTACAATTCGATGGATACGATGTGCATGAAAACAAAAGATTGGCGCACTATTTAGTATATGATGAGGACGATAATCCTGTTGAGATTAAACCAGTAATGAATAATAAACCAGCAGCTGATAAAAATGAGTCAGTCATAACGGGATATATTCATAAAGGTGTTTTTGAGTCATCATTGCTAAAAATTAAAGTTGATACCCCTGATTTAGAAGATGGGAAATATTGGGCCCTGATTGGTACACAATCTCATCAGATACCTTTGAAGGTTTTTGCAGAGAAGCCTGATACGGAGCAGGATAGGATTGTACTTAAAGTCAAAGTTAATAAAGGAGATTTCTATCATGAGAATATAGGACGCAAATTACCGGCAAAATTAGAAGATGGATCATATTGGAGTGTATTTAAGATAACAGGAAAAGATTTTATTAAGCCATCGAAAGATAAACCACCCAAAAAAACGACAAGGCAATTAATGCTTTACGGAACTGTTAAAGGAGGAATATTCAAAAGCTATATTTACCAATGTGAAACGGAATTTCCGGAAGGAAATTATTGGCTGATTCTGGATATCGACCTGGATAATATTGAATTCGTGAGCGCAAAAAACAAGCCCCCTGAGGCATCAGAGAATGAACTGGTTTTAACAGGGAGTGTGAATGAAAATAATAACTTCACCGCAGATAATGATCCGGACTTTAACCTGGCGATTAATACAGAACCCGATAAGTACTATCTTAAATTGGAAATAACGCGTAAACCACATGGGTTTGTGAATATTTATAATAAACCACCTGATTTAAAAAAAGGTCAGCGGTTGGTTGAAGGCATTACCTGGGTGGATAAACAAACCGGTGAAATTAAATTTGATCCTAAAAAGAACCGGGATGATCACAGACACCATGCCATTGATGCCATTACCATTGCAGTAACCGATCAGGCTTTCCTGCAAAAATTAAGTACCGCAAATGCTAAAAAAAAGGAAAAAGAGCGGGGTGTGTCTCATGAAATAACCTTCCCTGAGCCATGGGCAGGGTTTAGAAGAGATGTTGAGCAAGTAGCTGAAAAAATTCTGGTTTCCTATAAGCAACAGAAACAAGTGTTAACCACCTTTAGCAAATCAGTGTATAAGGAAGGGCGTAAGTTTGTAAGTAAAGGGAAAATTGCCAGGGGACGTTTACACCGGGAGTTTTATTTTGGCAAGCACGCACGGCCCTTAATTAACGAGAATGGCAAAATGATTCATAAGGATAATAAAATTGTGCTTGAAACAGATAGTCAGAATACTGAGAAACCTTATTATCACATCAGAAAATCCATTGCAACCATAAAGAATAACAAGCATGTTGAAAAAATTGTAGATGAGCACATAAAGAAACTGATTAAAGACCGACTTGTTTCGGAGTATACTATAAATATTAATAAAAACTATACTATTCCGGATGATTTCTTTTACAAAAAGAATGAAAATGGTGAAAAAGAATTGAATTTCTTTCTTCCCAATAAACATGGAAACCCTGTACCGGTGAAGAAGGTGAGAATGCGTGAGAATGTAGGAAATGCAGTTCATTTAAAGTCAAATATAAACCAATGGGTGAACCCGTATAATAACCATCATATAGTTATATACAAAGATGAAAATGGTGTGCTGCAGGAAGAGGTTGTGAGTTTTTGGACAGCCGTTGAACGTATGTACCAAAAACAGCCACTTTATCAGTTGCCCTCTGATGGAAAAGAGTTCATTGCTACGCTGCAGGAAAATGATATGTTTTTGTTGGGTTTGAATAAAGAAGATATACAAACACTGAAATGGGATAAAACTGAATATGAACTCATATCAAAACATTTATACAGGGTCCAAAAGATTTCTTCGATGGATTATACTTTCAGACATCATCTGTCCTCGAAAATTGATGATAAAGAAACCTCAGTCAGGTTGAGTAGTTTTAGTTCGTGGGAAAATATGAATCCTGTCAAGGTATTTAACAATAATATTGGTAAAATAAAAGGCTAATGCTAAAACGAACAGTGTATTTTTCATCACCCTGCTATTTATCAGTCAGGCAGCAACAACTAATTGTTAAAAAGGAGGATGAAGCGACCCCGGTCACAATCCCGGTTGAGGACCTGGGGTTTGTGGTGCTTGAACACCAACAAATAAGCGTAAGTCTGCCACTGTTGGATGCGCTGGCTGAAAACAACGTGGCCGTTATTTTTTGTAATAAAAGTCACATGCCCCATTCCATGCTATTCCCGCTTGAAGGCAACCATTTACAGAGTGAGTTATACCGTCAGCAAATTGCCATTAGCGAACCGCTCAAAAAACAGTTGTGGAAGCAAACCGTAGAAACCAAGATTATTAACCAGGCCGGTTTGTTAAATAAACTGGGTAAAGCCTGGCAGGATATTAATGCCTTGTCGCGGGATGTAAAAAGTGGTGATGCCGGCGGACGCGAGGGCATGGCAGCCAAAATGTACTGGAACCGGTTATTTGGCAAGGAATTTACACGTGAACGGTATGGGCCCTATCCCAATAATTTTCTGAATTACGGCTATATTGTCCTGCGTGCCGCCGTGGCAAGGGCTTTAACAGGAAGTGGACTATTGCCTACTTTTGGCATTCATCATCACAACCGGTACAATGCCTATTGTTTGGCTGATGACATCATGGAACCCTACCGCCCCTTTGTTGATGCTGCCGTATATGAGATTTATGAAAATTACCCTGATCAAAGTGAATTGGAGAAAGACATCAAAGCTGAGCTATTGCAGGTGCTTACTGTGGATGTGCAACTCGGACAAACTACCCGGCCGTTAATGGTGGGGTTATCACAAACAACGGCTTCCCTGGCACGATGTTTTGCGGGAGAGCAGCGTAAAGTGGACTATCCCTTGTTGCAATAAATACTAAACCCGGTGAATATGGAACAAATTCGCCTCAATGCCTATCATGTTATGTGGGTATTTGTTTTTTTTGATTTGCCCGTTGTTACGAAAAAACAACGCCGAAAAGCCACACTTTTCCGAAAAAGCCTGGAAAAGAACGGGTTTACCATGATGCAGTATTCGGTATATACAAGGCATTGTGCCAGCAGGGAAAGTGCCGATATGCATGTAAAACGAATAAAGTCAATGGTACCCGAAGAAGGACAGGTAAGCATATTAATGATCACCGATAAACAATACGGCAATATAATTAATTTCTGGGGCGCCAAAACAGAGCCATTACGTCCCGGCCCAAAACAACTGGAAATATTTTAACCCGAAAAGTTTATTATCTTTGGTGGATACAGAATGCCTTGTTCTTTGACATTATGGATAGCATAAAAAAATTGATTCAATCATGCTACTTCCGCAGCGCATAATTCCGTTTTTTTTAGTATGGAAATACACCTGAATCCTGTGATAATTCAGGCTTTAAAAGCCTGCCGTTGTGGTTTGATTGAAAAATTGAATAAGATATACCATACGA
>JAAAOM010000070.1 GCA_009908855.1 Bacteroidota bacterium | reverse complement strand
ATTCGTTATTATCAACCGCATTAAAATCAGCCATCGTACGAATTTTTTCTCTGGCCCAGAGATAGGGCAGCGCTGCATTTTCATCAACAGCCTTTTCCTGGTTCAGTCGGATGGTTTTACCGTATTTACCGCCGGCCGATGATCCTTCTATTGTTATTGTTCCGGTTGGTTTGCCTTTGTACTTCCCGAAAACAATAATGGGTCTTTCGGCAAATAAATCCGGGATATTTTGCGGTTCTGTCTCATAAGTATCAAATCCGTTAAACAACATGGATATATTGGTTAATACGGGGTTTGAAACATAGTTTATAAATTTATCCGCCTGTTTATCGGCTTCCTTTATGTTAGTTGCAACAAACGGATGGCCTTTACCCGCATGGGCAATTCCTTCAATCAAAAACCTGTTAACACTTGACCCGATACCGAATGCAAAGAAGTTGGCACGGTTTATTTTTTCCCTTATCAGATTGAAGGTTTGTTTTTCAACACTTACATAACCATCGGTTAGTATTACAAATGTACGGGCATAGTCATCGTTACGATTTTTATAGTTCAACGCTTTTTCCATAGCAGGCAGTAATTCGGTGCCTCCGCCACCATGCCGGCTGTCCATAAATTGCCGGGCTTGTGCTATGTTACCTTCGGTAGCCGAAACACTTTCCGGAAATAGTTCTTCAGAAGCTCCGGCGAAGGTTACTATATTGAATTTATCACCGGGTGTTAATGAGCTGAACAGCGCATTCATAATTTTTTTAGAAATGGACAGCGGGAAACCGGCCATGGAACCGGAAACATCCACTACAAAAATATATTCCCTGGGTGTTCTTGTTTTGGCATCAACCCGTTGAGGTGGCTGCAGCATAGTGAGAAAATAATTTTCTTTCTCTCCTTCATAAAAAAGATTGCCTGTTTCAATTCGATTGCCTGCCAGTTGGTATTCGAGTATAAAATCCTTATTGCCACTAAAGGCTTCATCGCTTGTTAATGACACGCTTGCTGATTTTTCTCCCTGGTAGCTTATATCTACATGATGGGTAACCGAACGTATTGATTGCAAGGGTACACCTGCATTTATGGTAGCTTTGAGGTCGAATGTGTATCCTGGTTTCACATTTTCCGTGGTGTAAGGATTGTTAATCCAGCTGTTGTCCTGTTCCTGCTCTTTTCCGTTGCTGTAACGGGGGCCGGTCACAGTCGGATAAACAAATTCATAAGTTCCGTTTTCAGGAATCAATAGTTCAGTATACGATAATGTTACTTCAATAATATCACCGGGCATAATATTGCCCACCTGCATCTGAAATATGTTGGGACGTTGCTGTTCAAGCAGCGATGCTGTTTTACCTTCCTCCAATGCCTGTTTATAGGTTGCCCG
The DNA here is from genome assembly GCA_009908855.1 of Bacteroidota bacterium. Taxonomy (GTDB): domain Bacteria; phylum Bacteroidota; class Bacteroidia; order Bacteroidales; family JAAAOM01; genus JAAAOM01. The sequence continues at coordinate 25,005 of JAAAOM010000070.1, read as the reverse complement.
GGCTTCATCTTTCTCTTGCACAACGGCTTCAATGGTACGTTCGCCAATAGTCATTTTCATATTATAAACGGCCGCCCGGGTTGATGCCGGGAAGATATAAATGGCTTCAATAGGTACATCACCCTGATTCTCGTAGGTTTGCTTAACTGTAACCCCGGCTATTACCCCTGCGATGTTTATTGCAGCCTCAGTCGATTGAAGTGGTAACAGCGGTTTTTGGTCATAGTCATTCAGAATCAAAAAATAGGGTGATGCTGATTTATCTGCAGATATTTCCTGCGCTTTGCCTGAAATTACCAGGCTTATGGCAAGTATGATAATGGTGTACTTCATGGTCATTAATGTTATTATTTATTTAATGTAAAAAAAACAGGAATGTTGTATTGTACTTTTACTTTTCTTCCACGTTGTTCGCCGGGTGTCCATTTTGGGGAGCCCGTAAGCACACGAACGACCTCTTTTGACAAAGATTCGTCAATGGAACGCAAAATCATTACAGATACAACTTTACCCTGTTCATTCACAACAAACTGTGCAATAACCTTGCCGCTAATACCATTTCGCTGTGCTACCTCAGGATAACGCATGTTTTTATAGAGGTATTCCTGGAATTTGTCCAGTCCGCCACCATTGAAAGAGGGGGTTTTTTGTACCAGCCGAAACGGTAATACTTCTGCCACTTCTTCATCCTTGCCAAATGCTTCGAAAGGTTTATAACTATAAGGATTATCTTCTACATTCCAGTCGGGCATTTCATCGATAAAATGCTCATCAACCGATTCAACAATTTCAAATTCGGTAATCACCGGTGGAGGAGGGGTGATCTTAGGACGTTCAAAATCGGTGTTAGGCGGTAAATAATCGGTTTCATATTCGTCGATAGTGGTTCCTGTGAGATAGTAATCATTTACCGATTTTGTGCCCCATTCAAAGGCAAAAAGGGTAAGTGCCAGTGCAATTATGAGTCCTGCCTCGAAAAAGAGACTTTTCTTATTTTCAAGATTCGCTTGTTCTGTTTTTTTTGTTTGCATAACTTTAAATTTACTGTTTTCATAATTAGGATGATTTGATGATCAGGATTCCATAATTTGATTCGTTTTTTTTTGCAATAAATGTTTAAATGAAACAGTTTTACCTGTAAAAAGGCAATGTGATCAGAATTCTTAAAAATAATGATACGGGCAATTATCAGGATTGGGATGATGCTGAATTGCTGGAAGCGTTCTGTAAAAGACATCATGTGGAGGCATTTGCCGAGTTGTATAAACGGTATATGCATTTACTGATTGGTGTGTGTATGAAATATTTAAAGAACGAACAGGAGGCTTACGATGCCACATCAGATATTTTTGAGAAATTATTACAAATAGTACAGAAACATAACATTGACAATTTTAAAAATTGGCTTTATGTTTACACCAAAAATCATTGTCTGATGATTTTACGTCATAAAGAAGTAGAAGCAAAATATGTTCACCATTTAAAAAATAACGGACATCTTTTTGTGGAATTTGGCCTGGATAATCATCATGATGAAGAAGAGCGAACAGAAAAATATAAACAATTGATGAACGCGCTGGATGATCTTTCTGCGGGACAAAGAATCTGTTTAAAAACATTCTGCCTGGAAGAGAAATCATACCAGGAGGTGGCTGATGAAACGGGCTTTAGCCTTAATCAGGTTAAGAGTTATATCCAAAATGGCAAAAGAAATTTAAAAAAGGTAATGATTGGATTGAATGAGCAATAAACAACATAAACATATATTATTAAATGCTTCAGGATGTTTAACACAAATGGCCTGTCGGCACTACTCACATAACAAGCTGAATGAAGAGCACAAAGCCTTTGTTGAATCACATATACAGTCGTGCGAATTATGCCGCGATTCCCTGGAAGGGTATGGAATTTTAACGGCCAATGGGGCCTATACCGATAAATCCGGAAAGAGTTTATTGAACCTGGAAAAGAACATTAATCAGTTGGCACAGCAATATAAGCACAAGCATAGTGGTAAGCAAAGAAGACTGATCTATTTTACCGGTCTGGCAGCATCGTTAGTGATTGGATTGGCCGTGTTGGTTACCATCCGATACGATCAGTTTTTTAGCGACCATGCATTGGCAGAAAATACCGCGGAAAAAATTCCGATTGATCAGTTAAATACGGATTTGGCCCTTTATGAAGGACACTTTAAGGCGCCTGCTGTGGAGATAACGGACACACCCCGGGAGAATTTGGCTCCGGCAACTAATGAAAAAACCGGTAACCGACCTGATGTAGTACAGTCATCAGAAGCAGAAAACCGGATTTCTGATAATTCCGGGACTGAAATAAGCGACCCAACCATAGTATTGGAAGATGAACAGCAATTGACCGGGGAAATTAGCGTCAGGGAACCTGAAAACGAGACTGCACGAATGGCCGAGGAAGTTGTGGTAACAGATTACGGACTAGCATTCCATAGTGCATCCGCGGCTAATGAGGAAGCATCGTCACCCAAAAAAGGCAGCGATAAGGAGAACATATCCCCTCCATCATTTCGTAATATACAGGGTACGCAGGAATTTAAAAAATACATCAGGGATGAATATGAAAAAATGAATACTGATGAAAAATTATCGGATGATATAAAAGGCGTAAAAGTGATTGCTGTGGTGAACGAAAATGGTGAGATGCGCGATATTGAGATACGTAACACGCTGGATACGAATCAGGAACAGGCCATTCGGAATATAATATTGAAGTCGCCCGCCTGGCAACCGGCCATATCGGCGGGTCGACCTACCGAATATACAGTTCAGGTAAGTTTTTAAGTGAATATAACGGACAATAATCTAACTGTGTCCGGTAATTAACTCCCGAAAAATTATGGTTTACCTGCGATTTCTTCGATTAGCCTTGCGTTGCTTTCTTTTTAGTTCTCTGTCAATGGCTTTATCGCGTTTGCTATAGTCCCGTTCTTTAAATTTTGCCTTGTTTCTTGGATTTTCAGATACCCTGGGCATCATTAAACCGCGCCTTTCGTGCGTATCTCTGCTGCTGCTGCAATTTGCCCCCAACAGGATAAACAAAATCAGAAACGCAATTTTTATCAGAAATTGTGATGTGTTCATATACAATGTTTTTAGATCAGACGGCAATCTGATCGGGTTACTTAGTATGTTAACTGATTTCATTCCCAAAAGTTACAAAATAGTTAACCCTAATATAGTTTTTAACATATTAGGATCGTTGTGTTAATGTTTGCCGTTAGATTTTTGTGATTATAAAAAAAATCATTGTATATTTGAAGCCTGCTGAAGAATATAAGAAGCGACTGGAAAAATTCTACATATTTTGGTTTATGGAAATTGACAATTATGATGATATTACCAAATGGTCATATTCACTAGCCAGTAAATGGGTGCAGGGGCATCTGGTAAGCAAGGGAGTGGATACATACAGGAAGTTTGAACAGTACAAGAAAATTGGGGGTTACCTGCCAAAAAATTTCCCGCGTAAACCGGAGTATTACTTTAAGAAACAGGGCTTATGGAAAGGCTGGGGTGATTTTTTGGGTCGTGAAAACCGGAAAAGCATTGGTGAATTGTCGCGAAAAAATTTCATGCCCTACCATGAAGCCGTTCAGATAGTTAGAAAAGCAGGTATTAATAACTGTAAATCATATCGGGAATGGGAAGGCCGTCCGAAAAATTTACCCGCCAGACCCGATTTAACCTATAAAGACCAATGGCCAGGATGGGCTGAGTTTTGCGGGATGAATTTCACACAGCCTAAAGTAATACGTTACAGTAAGTTAACGGGCACGGATGTACGTATTATTAAACATCAGCTTAACATAGGTGTGTCCGGTTCGGTGTTGGCCAAACATTTTAATGTATCCGAAATGCAAATTAGTCGCATACGTAATGGCGAAAATTGGAGTGATATTTAATAATTTGCGCATCGCATATTGTAATACTCAGGATAAGAATGCAATATCCGCTTAATTATTTTTATACGAAGGAATCCGGAATCCGAAATATTATATTTACCCAAAAAACACATTTTTTTGATAAAACCTGTGATAATCCAAATTTTAATTGTTTACTTTGAAATAAATTAGAGAAACAGGTTTTGCACTTCTTTTAATTATGATTTGCCCATCTGTGATTCTAACAAACATTTAATTAATTTATTTTTTATTATGAACATTTTTGTAGCAAAGTTAAGCGCCTCTACCACAAATGAGGACTTACAAGGATTATTCGAAGAGTACGGTGAGGTTTCTTCAGCTAAAGTTATCTTTGACAGAGAAACCGGGTACTCAAAACGTTTTGGATTTGTTGAAATGTCTAATGACGATGAGGCATTAAAGGCAATTGATGAATTGAACGAATGTGAATTCGACAATAGCCAAATTGTAGTGAAAAAGGCAAGACCCAGAAGCGAAAATAGCAACCAGGGAGGTGGTGGCGGCCGTAGAAGAGATTATAACAACCGTTACTAAACGCACGAATAATTTAACTACAGGGATGTAATTTTTACATCCCTTTTTTTTTACCCTAAAACCGTATGGAAAACAAGGTATTAATTTTTATTTTCCTGTACCGACCAACATTCATTCGTTAAAACTATCTTTGTTCATAAATACTAAAACCTATGCTTGCCATCACACATAAACTTAATTATTGCCCGCGGTGCGGAAAGAAGACCTGGAATCGGGCCGAAGAAAAACTATATGCCTGTAACAGTTGCGATTTTTGTTATTTCCATAATGTTGCGGCTGCGGTGGCTATGATTATTGAAATTGATGAGAAAATTTTGTTTACCGTACGGAAATATGAACCGGCAAAAGGATTGCTCGATTTACCAGGCGGTTTTATTGATTATCATGAGAGTGTTGAAGAAGGCCTGAGGCGTGAAATTAAGGAAGAGCTTAATATTGAGATAGTGAACCCTGTTTACCTGACCTCATTCCCCAACCGCTATGTGTATAATGACATACAATACCATACCCTGGATATGTTTTTTTATTTAAAAATGGATCAATTACCACCAATAACGGTGAGTGATGATGTAAGCGACTATGTTCTCAGGTATCCCTCCGAAATTGAACCGGCCGATTTTGGCCTGGAATCCATTCAGCATATTATGGCCTATTACCAGAAGCACAAGGTCTAACCATAGAAAGTAACACACGTACTTTACTGATAATATAAAGGTTTAAATCACTCATTAACAAATGTTTAAATCGTACGCCGTTATCGTTATTTTAGACTGGGTATAAATAACTCTTTGGGGCTAATTTAACGGGTATTTCATAATTTTTTGTTGTAACTTTTATTAAAGTTTAATTTAAAAGTGTATAACTATGAATAAAGATGTTACGGAAAGGGTCATTCGAATTCTGAATTCGGTAACCGGCAGGAATTATGAGCATGTTGATTTAAAGTCTGATTTGGCTTCGCAGTTATGTTTGGATTCAATCCAAATGGTAGATCTTTTTGCAGCCCTGGAAATGGAATTTAATATTGAACTGCCGCTAAAGATGATGAATGCCAAAACAGGTGAGGATTTCTTTGATATGTTTATGGATGAATTAAATCAATCATCAGCAGCATAAACACAATGTTTATTTTAATATTGAGGAAATGAAAGAGTTACCGGGGAGTATTGATTTCAAAGCCATTTATTTTCGGGGTAAAAAATATGATCAGCCATACTTACTGTGTGCTATTGATCATTTGGCTGCATATTTAAACAAGAATATCAGGTCAGAATCTCCGTTTGTTCTGCTTGCTACCTATAATCATATTAAAACGGTAATAGCTTATTATGCTATATTACGGGCCGGTAAAATTGCAGTGATTCTGGACCCTGAATGCAAAACATTGGAATTGGCCGAAATAATAGAAGATGTCGATCCGGGAGCCATTATTTTCTTAAACAGTACAACCCTGCAATTTGATTATGAGGAAGAAATTGTGCTACGGACAGCCAATCGAAATTTTGTTATCAGCTCCGATTTAACCGATGTTTGCACGATTGCCTATACAAATGCAGAAGATGGTTATTCGAAAGGAGCGATGTTGACGGAGCATAATCTGCGTACAGAGATCATAAATCTGAGTAATGCGAGCAAAATCGATATGAATTCGGTTATTTGTCCCATGCTTCCATTCCATCATTTATATGGGTTGATTACCGGGATTTTAATTGCTACCCAATCAGGCGGTGTTGGATTGATAAACAATACAAATTTAATGTATTTGAATAATATCCTTTCCGATATTCAACTATACGGAGTTACCCATTTTTTTACGGTGCCATCTGTTTATTACTTACTTAGTAAATGCGAAGGAATTGACTATATGGCAGCTGGTGTAAAACAATTTATATCCGGTGGCAATAAATTGTCCCATGTAATATTTGAAAAATTTTATCAGAAAACCGGTAAGAAGATAAATGAAGGATATGGTCTGACAGAAACTTCACCCGCCTGTACATTGAATTATCAGGATGATGAACCGGTTTCAGGAAGTATAGGTATTCCATTAAAAGGATGTGAGATTAAAATATTAAATACTAAACAAACCGAATGTGGCCCTGATGAAATAGGAGAGATATGTATAAAAGGTGATTTGGTTTTTAAAGGTTATTTTAATCATCCGACAGCCACAGATGCAGTAATACGTGGTGACTGGTTTCATACAGGGGATTTAGGCATGCGGGACAAAAAGGGATTGTTATACTTCACCGGACTAAAAAAGAATATGTTTAATGTAGCCGGGAATAATGTGTATCCTGAAAAATTAAAACGGCTGATGTCCATTCATAAAAACGTAAACCATATTGATTTAGATGTGGAAAATTCCTTTTTACAAGGGCATACCGTAAATGCGGTTATACGTCTTAATAAATCATCAATTGACGATCAGCAGCAATTTAAAACATGGTGTACTGAAAATATTAACAATATAATTCTGCCAAAAAAATGGCAGTTTATTTAATGCAATTAAAAATGAGGAACATAGAGAGAAATAACAATGATTTATATAAAGTGTTAAAAAGCCTTCAGTCAAATGGTTGTGTTTTTCAATATTTTGAGGATTCTGATTTCAACGGCAGAACCATTGAAGTTCAGGGAAAAGAACTGTTACATTTCGCTAGTTGTAGTTACCTGGGATTGGAAAAACATCCGGCACTTATTAATGGGTCTATTGATGCCGTTAAAAAATATGGTACACAAACTCCCAGCTCCAGAGCCATGGTTTCTTCACCTTTGTATAAGGAACTGGAGGGCTATATGGAACAAATATTTCCCGGACATACCATAATTACTCAAACCGTAACGCTGGCCCATTGCGCTGTGCTACCATTACTAATACATGCTGAGGATGCGATTATCCTGGATGCCTACGCCCATAATAGTATTCGTATGGCAAGCGACCTTTGCAAGGCCAACGGTACTTTTGTTGTTGTTGCTAAGCATAACGACATGTCTCATGTTAAATATTTGAAATATAGGTTAAAGAAAGAAGGTAAAAGGAATATTTGGTATTGTGCGGATGGTATATATAGTATCCATGGTGATTTATGTGATGTAACAAATCTCCATAAATTATTGGATGAAGAAGATGATTTATATGCTTATGTTGATGATGCCCATGGTACGGGATGGTGTGGTAAAAATGGTTCGGGATATATACTGGGATCTTATGGGCTTCATGATAAAATGATTGTAACTGAATCCTTTGCCAAATCAATGGTATGTTCAGGTGGAGGTGTTGTGGTCCCGGATTATCTGCTGGCTGATGTTATTAAAATGACCGGTCAGACCATGATTTTTTCAGGACCTATTCAGCCACCGGTATTAGGTTCATTAATTGAATGTGTGAAATTACATTTGAGTTCAGAAGTGGAGCAATTTCAGTCGGAAATTCTGGAATTAATTCAATACTTCAGAACCAACTGCTCAATACTTGGTATACCCGTTGTAACCAACGATGATACCCCGATACAGTTAATTAAAATTGGTAACACAGAAGCTACCTTTGAGCTTTTGAGTACATTGGTTAAAAGCGGATATTTTACAATGACAGCTACCTATCCGGCTATTGCTAAGGGTGAAGATGGAATCCGGGTGACATTAACACGGCATATATCGAAGCAGGATATTGATGGATTTTTGGGAGTTATTAAGCAATTTATTGCTGTAAATAATATTATTGTTAATACCGAACCCACCTGAAAATACAAACAGATTTGTATTGTATGATCGAAATAATGCGCTGGTATACCAATGATGGTGAAGCTTTTGTACCAAAATGATTTCTGGGAGTATAAATTAGTCTGACTGTTGAACTGTATTTGTTTTATCAGCAAAATGGTTTAACTTTATTAAGCATAATAAAGAATAACCACATAGTATTCTTGATGAGGATATTGTATGAGTAGAAGTTATTGTTTTATATTGGTCTTTTTTATATGCATCATTCCGATAAGGTTAACTGGCAATGATACATTGGTTATTGATGGAAGTGAAAATATTGTTGATTTATCAGGTTATTTATATTTGTTTGAAGATGAAAGCAATACAATATCATTTTGTGATTTACTAAATAATTTTCATCATTTTGAATTACAACAACATAAAAAAGGCAGTTTCAATTTCGAATTTTCCACATCTACCTATTGGATTAATTTCAATATTAAAAATACTGCTTTAAAACCAATCGATTATAGATTGGAAATAACCAATCCTGATTTAGACCATGTTTCATTTTTTGAATTTGGTAAAGATACCGTTTTTAAATCGATTATTACAGGTGAGCTACATGATGTAAATACCCGCGAAATACCCCATCGCAATTTTCTTTTCAGCATAAATATTCCACCTGGTGAGTCAAGGTCTTATTTATTAAAAGCCAACAATAATGGGCATAGTTTCTTTATTCCGTTACATCTTTCTAAACAGGAATATTTTGAATTCAGTGATTATAAATCTGAAATGCTGAATTGGTTCAATTATGGCATTCTGATATTCATATTAATATTTCATGTCTACTTATATCGATCAACAAAAGATAAGATCAATATATATTACTCCTTGTCACTTTTATTCTCCACAATATTTTTTCTTCATTATGAGGGTTATTTTTATCTATTCAACACACCAGGTTTTATTGAAAAAATTAAATGGATAACTCCAAGTTTGTTTATAGTATTTCATTTAACATTTGCTCAGGAATTTATAAATTATAATAACAAGCTACGTAATATTCGAAAATTTGTAGCACCTTTTAAATACTTTGCAATAGTTGGTGTATTTTTTTATCCGTTACCATATCCATATTCATTGGTAAGTGATATAGGCTTATCATTGTTAATTATTGCCACATTTACATTTATTGTTTTAATTGCCACCTTATCAGTACGGAAAGATTACCCTCCATCAAAGATATTTTTATTAGCCTTTTATTGTGCATTAGTTGGAATGCTTATCCATCAACTTAGAGAATTTGGCGGTTTGCGCACCAATATTTTCATTATTAACGCTATAAAAATTGGACTCACCTGTCAAAATATACTATTAACAGTAGCAATTCTTGAACGCTTTCGGTTTGAGCAGGAAAATACCAAAAAAACCATTGAAAAAAATTACCACCAAATAGAACTCCAAAACAAGGAATTTGAAATTATTAATTCAGAGCTCGAAAAATTATCAGTTGTAGCCAGTGAAACCGACAACGGTATTGCCATTTATGATATTGACGGAAATTTAGAATGGTGCAATAAAAAGTTTGAACAATACTATGATGTAAACCTTATTGAATTGATTGAATCAAAACAACACCATATTTCATCCATCGTTACCAATGATCAGATTAATGATTTTTTCAGTAAATGTATCAAAAAGATGGAAGCCATGCAGTTTGAAACGCACGTTACAACAAAAGGGAGTAAAAAAATTTGGGTGCAAACTACACTATCACCTTATATTCGTGCAGACAAATTACAAAAAATAATATCGATCGATTCGGATATTTCCAATCTCAAAAAAATTGAAAAAAATCTTCAAAAGGCTAAAGAAGATGCCGAAGAAGCAGACAGGCTCAAGACCGTTTTTTTAGGAAACATGTCGCATGAGATACGCACCCCTTTGAATGGTATAATCGGTTTTAGCGATTTGCTATTCAGCACCGAACTGGATAAGGAAAAACAGAAAAGGTATTTGTTGCTAATTAAAAATAATGGTGAGCAACTTATGAATATTATTGAGGATGTAGTGGATATTTCCCTCATTGAGTCGAACCAACTACGCGTAAACCTAAAAGAATCTGACCTGACACAGGTATTTAATGAAACAATTGAGTTTTTTGAATCTTATCGTTTCAGTATAAATAAAACAACTGTAGAGATTGATCAGCAAATTAACATACCACCCGCCTATTTAAAAATTACTACCGATTCATTTCGGTTGAAACAGGTATTAAATAATTTGCTCAAGAATGCATTCAAATTTACGGATGAGGGGCATGTACGACTGGGATGTTATAAGGAAAACGACCGACTGGTTATTTATGTTGAAGATACCGGTATCGGTGTAAATTCTGATGTGCGAGAGCAAATTTTTATGCGTTTCCGGCAAGCTGAAGAAACATTAACCCGCAAATATGGTGGCAATGGGCTGGGGCTCGCCATTTCAAAGGGTATTGTTGAGAAATTGGGTGGTGAGATATGGTTGGATACGTCTTATAAAAAAGGAGCCCGATTTTGTTTCACGATCCCGCTTTCAACCGTGGTGCAGGAATTGAATTAGCACACTCACCTCCTTATTGCTGTTACGGCATTACTAATAAAAAATAGCGCAAACCATTATTAACAGGTACTAATAATTGCTTACTTTTGTGGGCCCGAATGGAATTAAAATGATTGAATTATGAGTGAACAAAAGGACCAACAAAAAACACAGCCCAAAAAAAAAGTGAGAATAGCCGTTTTTAGCACAAAAACCTGGGTGGTAAATGCATTTAACGAAATCAACAGCAAGTTTAACTTTGAGATATCTTACTTCGAAGCCAGGTTATATAATCAAACCGTTGCCCTGGCTAAGGAATTTGATGTTGTTTGTGTATTTGTGAACGATAAATTAAATGCCGAGGTAATAAAAAAATTAAAAGAACACAATGTTAAACTCATAGCATTGCGTTGTGCGGGCTTTAATAATGTGGATATTGAAAAAGCAAAAGATGAAAAAATTGGAGTAGTCCGGGTACCCGCCTATTCCCCTTATGCGGTAGCTGAACATACACTGGGATTAATACTTTCACTGAGCCGTAAATTTCACAAAGCATTTACACGCATCAGAGACGGTAATTTTGCATTGGACGGATTACTGGGATTCGACTTACATAATAAAACCATTGGGGTAATTGGTACGGGTAAAATTGGCCAGATATTTAGTTCTACCATGTTAGGACTGGGATGTAATATCCTGGCTTATGATAAATATCCGAATAAAGAATTAAAGGATAAAGGGGTGAAATATGTTGATCTTCATGACTTATACGAGCAAAGCGATATTATTTCATTGCATTGTCCGCTTACCTACGAAACGTATCATATTATTAATGAATATGCCATTAATGCCATGCGGGATGGTGTTATGATCATCAATACCAGCCGTGGACCGCTTATCGATACCAATGCAGTAATTGAAGGACTGAAAAAAGGAAAAGTGGGCTACCTTGGATTAGATGTTTATGAAGAAGAAGAGGAATTGTTTTTTGAAGACTTATCTGAAAAAGTGATTCAGGATGATATGTTTGTGCGGTTACAGACATTCCCCAATGTGTTGATTACAGCGCATCAGGCATTTTTTACCAGGGAAGCCGTAAACAATATTGCCGATACGACCTTCAACAATATAAAAGAATATTTTGAAAAAGGCTCGTGTGTAAATGAAGTGGAAACGAAAAAAAAGTAACCGGCAATAAGTAGCTCATGCATCAAATAATCTTTGCGTTCCTACCCATTGTACTGTTGATTTATTTTATGACGAAGAAAAATAATATGCCTTCGTCAAAAGCACTGCCGTTGTCGGCACTCATTGTGTATTTAATCATGCTTGTTATTTTCAGGCATGATCCCAATTTAATCCATGCCACGGTATTTGATGGTCTTTTGGTGGCCTGGACGCCTATATTAATTATTGCAGGAGCTATTTTTCTATTCAAAACCATGGAGGTTACCGGTGGGCTAAATGTAATCAGGGAATGGCTTAATTCGGTCTCAGCGAATAAAATTGCCCAACTCATGATAGTGGGATGGGCATTTCCATTTCTTATTGAAGGTGCAAGTGGGTTTGGCACTCCGGCAGCCCTGGCTGCTCCTGTTCTTGTCGGACTCGGTTTTCCACCGGTCCGTGTAGCTATTTTAGCACTGGTGATGAATACCATACCTGTTTCGTTCGGAGCAGTGGGCACACCTACATGGTTTGGTTTTTCGGCTATTGAATTAACGCAGGCCGAAACTTTAATGATTGGTTTTAAATCGGCGCTTCTTAACAGCGCGGCAGCCTTGTTTATTCCGGCCATTGCATTATCGTTTGTGGTGAAACCCCGCTCAATCCTTAAAAACTGGTTATTCATTTTGTTAAGCATAATAAGTACCCTTATACCCTATATTCTAATTGCACGTATTAATTATGAGTTTCCTTCTCTCATTGGTGGTTTTGCAGGGTTGCTAATTACGGCCCTGTTGGCCAAAAAGGGAGTAGGGATATCAAAAGAAACAGTACTGGTTCAGGAAAGTGTTGGCGCCAGTGAGCTGCTGCATCCCAATGAAGCACAAAGCAGGTCAGGTTCAGTATCGTTTCGTAATCTGATAAAAGCCACTTTTCCGTTATGGGGGACCATCCTGGTATTAATTGTAACCCGGATCCCGCAATTGGGTATCAAGCCATTGCTGGTGGCGACTGAACCGGCTTTTAGCTTTGATATGGGGTCATTGGGCGTATTCAGCTTAAGTTCGTCCCTGGTGGTTTCACTCGAAAATATATTTAATACGGTTGAAGGATGGAGCCACAGCATTTTATATGTACCATCGGTTATACCGTTTTTATTGATTTCCCTGATCGCTTTCGGGATGTATAAAACTCCCAAAACAGATATCAAAAATGTTTGGAATGAAACAGTTGCACAGATGGCAAAACCCACCTATGCATTGCTGGGTGCATTGGTATTTGTCAATTTAATGATGATGGGAGGGGAGCATTCTGCTGTTACCCTTATTGGCAAAAGTCTGGCTGATTTAACTGGTGATTCCTGGACCTATTTTGCTTCCTTTCTGGGTGCTTTGGGTTCCTTCTTTTCGGGTTCAAATACCATTTCTAACCTAACCTTCGGTGGTATACAGGATTCGATTGCACAAACACTCGATTTGAATCGCACCACCATCCTGGCCCTTCAGTCGGTAGGCGGAGCAATGGGCAATATGGTTTGTATTAATAACATTGTTGCCGTTGCCTCGGTATTGGCGCTGGGTAATAAAGAAGGATATATTTTAAAAAGAACAGCTGTTGCGATGCTGGTTTATGGCATAGTAGTTGGCTTTGTGGTAAACTTATTCTAATCCTTTCATACCAGGATTTCCTCAAATTCTAATATTTTATTCAGACAACTTACCTGATGTCGTACATTATTCTAATAAAAAAAGAATATAATATCCTAATACCGTTAAATATTTTTTACATTTATACATTAATCTTTAACAGCACTAACTATGAAACAGCAAACTACTGATTTTTTCTATCCTTCAGCAGAAAGATTCAAGGATGCATACATAAACTCAATAAGTCAATACCAGGAACTATACAAGCATAGTATTGAAAACAACAATCAATTTTGGGATCGGCAGGCAAAAGAACTATTATACTGGCAGCATGATTTTCAACAGGTAAATGACAGCGATTTATCGCATGGCATGATATCCTGGTTTCCGGGAGGGAAACTTAACGCTTGTGAAAATTGTGTGGATCGGCATGTACAGGAAAAGGGTGATCAAACGGCTATTATTTGGGAAGCGGACGAACCCGGACAGGGAAAAAATATAACCTATAAAGAATTGCAGCGAGAAGTATCACGTTTGGCCAACGTATTACGGCATCATGGTATTCGTAAAGGAGACCGCATTGCCATTTACATGCCCATGATACCGGAAGCTGCTTATGCCATGCTGGCATGTGCACGGATTGGTGCTGTTCATTCTGTGGTATTTGCAGGGTTCAGTGCCGAATCGTTGCGCGACCGAATTAACGATGCCCATAGCAAGGCAGTTATAACTGCTGATGAAGGTGTGCGTGGTAAAAAAATTATCCCCCTTAAACGCATGGTTGATGAAGCTGTAATGGCTTGTCCTTCTGTAGATAATGTTTTCATCGTAAAACGCACCGGGAATAAAGTGCCTTTTTTTCCACCCCGCGATGTATGGCTGGATGAGGCAATGGAGGCGGAAAGGCCTTATTGTCCGATGGAGCATGTGGATTCGGAAGACACCCTTTTTCTTTTATATACTTCCGGAAGTACTGGTAAACCCAAAGGACTTGCCCATACAACGGCCGGTTATTTGCTATATGCTGCGTTAACGCATAAATATGTTTTTGATTATAAGCCGGGAGAAGTTTTTGCCTGTGTGGCTGATGTAGGCTGGGTAACCGGCCATACTTATGTGGTTTATGGCCCGTTGCTTAACGGTGCTACCACTGTACTGTTTGAAAGCATACCTACCTACCCGGATGCCGGACGATATTGGGATATGGTGGAACGTCATAAGATCAATCAGTTTTACACAGCGCCTACTGCTATTCGTGCCATACAGAGAGAGGGTGATCAGCATGTTAAAAAATATGACCGAAGCAGTCTGCGAATATTAGGAACCGTTGGTGAACCTATAAATCCGGATACCTGGAAATGGTATTACAATGCGGTGGGCGAAGGTAAATGTTCAATTGTTGATACCTGGTGGCAGACGGAAACAGGAGGTATACTGATTACTCCATTACCCGGTGTTACACCTGCCAAACCAGGCTCAGCCACCTTGCCATTTTTTGGTGTTGAACCGGTGCTGTTAACGCCGGAAGGAGAGGAGATTACCAATAGTGATACCAGCGGTTTATTGGCTGTAAAAAAGCCGTGGCCGGGTATGGCCCGAACCATTCAGGGGGATCATCAGCGGTTTATTTCAACTTACCTTAATAAATTTAGGGGGTACTACCTGACAGGCGATGGTGCTTATCGCGACCAGGATGGTTATTACTGGATTACCGGCCGGGTTGACGATATCATGAATGTTTCCGGTCATCGTATCGGGTCCGCGGAGATCGAGAGTGCCTTGGTTTCTCATCCATATTGCTCGGAGGCGGCTGTGGTTGGCTTTCCTCATGAAATTAAGGGTGAAGGAATTTTTGCTTATGTTATATTAAAAGAAGGATACGAGGCCGATGATGATTTGGTGGGTGAGCTACGCAACGAAGTCCGTCATCACATTGGAGCTATTGCAACACCCGACTTTATTCTGATTGCTCCCGGATTACCCAAAACCAGATCCGGAAAGATTATGCGCCGTATACTTCGTAAAATTGCGGCCTTACAAATCGATGACCCGGGCGATGTATCTACATTGGCAGACCCGTCGGTAGTGGATGCACTTGTCGAGGAAAGAAAAAAACTGGAAAAACATGTCAAACATTCCTGATTGTTAAAAGACAATGACCAATTTACCAACAAACATTATAAGTCTGCTGGCCATTTAAAACATAAAAGCGTATACATGCTGCTGATTATGGCAATTGCATATTGTAACATTGTAGTTTAAATGCGCATATTGGCAGTTTCCTTTTTTTTGGAGTGGTTATATGATTGGTTATATGTATCTTTCATGGTGCCGCTTTATGAATAGCACATAAGGGTATTGAAGCAACCGATAATTGAATGTTTGGGCGGATTGAATGCAAAGCATATAATTCATTTTTTTATATCCTTTTTTGGCTAAGATTAAATTATTAGCTTATTTCGCATTCACTAATATGGAATGGAAATTATGGATATAAATCAGTTGCAAAAACAGTTTAGAGATTTTTATGGTGATAGCAGTGAATCGATTCGGGTATATTTTGCGCCGGGGAGGGTGAATCTTATCGGCGAACATACCGATTATAACGACGGATATGTATTTCCCTGTGCCCTTGATTATGGAACTTACCTCGTGCTCAGAAGAAATAATTCAGACAATCTACAATTTAAATCGGCTGATTTTGATTATGAAACCTCGGTTAAAATTGTTAATCAATTTAGCAAACATGGTGAAGAATGGGTGAACTATCCATTGGGCGTGTTGCAGGAATTTATTAAAGAGGATATTGAGCTACACGGTTATGATTTAATGTATTTTGGTAATATACCGCTTGGGTCGGGCTTATCGTCCTCGGCATCTATTGAGTTGGTAACGGCCCGCGCGTTTAATGAGGAGTGCAGCGCAAATTTTACCATGGTAGAGTTGGTGAAAATCGGCCAGCTGGCTGAAAATAAATTTGTGGGCATGAATTGTGGTATTATGGACCAGTTTGCTGTTGGTATGGGACAAAAAAACGCGGCCATATTCCTGGATTGCGAAACACTTGATCATGAGCTGGTACCTATTAAAAAGAGTGATTACAAACTAATTATATCCAACACGAATAAACCACGTAAACTCATTGACTCAAAATACAATGAACGCCGCAGCGAATGTGAAAAAGCACTGGAGATGCTCAACCGGGCTGGTGATGGTTTTAAAAACCTGGGTAAAATAGATTGGCATGAATTTGAATCCCTGCAGAACAATATTACCGATCCTGTGATCCTACAAAGGGCCAGACATGTTGTGTCAGAATGCAGTCGGGTGAAAAGGGCTGTTGATGCTCTTAAAGCCGATGATTTGATACTATTTGGCAAATTGATGAATGAATCGCATGACTCCTTGCGTGAAGATTATGAAGTTACAGGCATGGAGCTGGATACGATGGTTAATGAAGCACGCAAGGTGGATGGTGTAATCGGTTCGCGTATGACAGGAGCCGGCTTTGGTGGTTGCACCGTATCATTGGTGCATGAAGATGCCATTGATACCTTTATTGAGCAGGTAGGGCGTTTATATAAACAGGAAACCACTTTTACGCCTGCTTTCTACGTTGCCGAAATAGGCGATGGAGCTAAACGATTGGTATAACATTTAAATAATTGAATATGCATAGTTTTAATCTTAGTGATCATCCCCACCGACGCTATAATCCGCTCAATGGAGAGTGGGTATTGGTATCTCCGCATCGTGCCAAGCGTCCCTGGCAGGGGCAGGTAGAAAAGCAGCAGGAAGAAACACGGGTTGAATATGACCCGAAATGCTATTTATGTCCCGGGAACGAGCGGGCAGGTGGGAAGATGAACGCGAACTACAAGGAAAATTTTGTGTTTACCAATGATTTTAGTGCACTTTTATCCGACACCCCTGAAGGCAGTTACGAACATGGCGAGTTGTTCCGGGCACAAAGTGATCAGGGTATATGTAAAGTAATTTGTTTTTCGCCACGGCACGATCTTACCATACCTGAAATGGAGGTGACAGACATAAAAAAGGTAGTTGACCTGTGGGTTGATGAGTACCAAAGTCTGGCTAAGGAAACGTTCATTAATCATGTTCAGATTTTTGAGAACAAAGGCGCCATCATGGGTTGTAGCAATCCGCATCCGCATGGCCAGATATGGGCCCAAAAAATCATACCCGGTGAGCCTGCCAAGGAAGATAAGCAGCAAAAAAACTATTTCGATAAACATGGACGCAGCCTGTTATTTGATTATGTTCAGGAGGAACTAAAGTTGAAGGAGCGTATTCTTTTTGAAAACAATTCCTTTGTTGCCCTGGTTCCGTTTTGGGCTATCTGGCCTTATGAAGCCATGATTGTAAGTAAAAGGCACATAACGGATTTAACTGGACTTAACAATGATGAAAAGATGGACTTTGCCGAAGCCTATCAACGATTGACCATAAAATATGATAATCTGTTTGAGGTATCATTTCCTTATTCAGCAGGTATACATCAAAGCCCTGTAAATAATCAAAATAACGATCACTGGCATTTACACATGCATTTTTATCCGCCATTGTTACGCTCCGCCACAGTAAAGAAATTTATGGTGGGCTATGAGATGCTGGCAAATCCACAGCGGGATATTACCGCCGAAACAAGCGCCAACATATTGAATAACCTGGCAGATGTGCATTACAAACACCGGTAGGCACAAAAGGTGTTTAATACAGGTTAACTTCCTCTAACGTAATTCTAATATTGTGCGCTTGATACCGCACGGATAACAGGTTCGTAAAATACTTATTTTATCTGTTGTGATGCTATGGAATAGCTTGGGCAATAAGCCTAAGAAAGTGCATTACTTGTAATTGACGTATTGATTTTGTATTTTTGTACGTAAATAATTTAAAATTATGGATACAAAATTAACATTAAGACTAAATGATAGCGTTATTGAGAGAGCAAAAATATATGCACGTAATCATAAAATTAGCCTATCTAAAATGATTGAATCCTACCTTGATAGCATAACAAAGCAAAAGGATAAAGAGAAAAACAATACTATTACACCTTTGGTTGAAAGTTTAAGTGGTGTGATGGATTTACCATCAGACTTTGATTATAAAAAGGAGTATCGTGAATATATAGAAGAAAAATATAAATGAGAAAGTTATTCGTTGATACAAATATCGTGATTGATTTATTATCACGGAGAGAACCATTTTTTGAAGAAGCCGCAGAATTGTTTTCCCTTGCAGATAAAAAGCAGGTTGAATTATCAGTTTCGTCCTTGACTGTTGCAAATACTAGTTATGCATTGTTGAGACAGATGGATTCAAATAAAGCTAAATCGATTTTAAGAAAACTCAGATTGATTCTTAAGATTTTACCACTCGACGATAAGATTGTTGGATTGACGTTGAATGACGATACTTTCACAGATTTTGAGGATGGACTTCAATATTTTACGGCAATTGAATACGAACAAGAAGTGATTATTACCAGAAATCTAATGGATTTTAAAAATTCAAAGTTACCTACAATGACAGCGAAACAATTTATTGAATCGATTGAATAAGGCCAGTTGCCAACACCGCACATAGCAAATATTGCCCGCATTTTAATATGTATTTGGTTTCGCTTATCTTAGGGTGCTAAAGGTGCTATGGTGAAAACCAGATAAGCTGGCAATACGATGCCATATGTGTAAACGTTACACGATCAACACTTCTTGCTAAATACGAATCTAATTCATATTTGCACGTATTACACATTATTAGTTATGGATGCAAAATTAACATTAAACCTAGATAAATATGTGATTGATAAAGGTATAATAGAATTGATTGTCTCGGCTTTAACTTACTCAACCGTATATTATCTACTTACAATAATTGAGGACAAAAAATTGGTTAAGGAGAAAATACGTAAGTTTAAGATTGTCCCTTTGACCTCCGATTTGAGTGGTATAACTATTGATAAAGGCAGGTGTGAGAGGCTCGGGGTAAAATCCCCCCTTGCCTACTCGATACCAAACCGTTAGGTTGCATAGCCAGAACAATATTGCATCATACAAACCAAAATTATTTATAAATTTGTGATTGATGAATGACAAAATTGAAAATATTGATAAAATAGTTCAGCATTGGTTGGATTCTGCAGACAAGAATCATGAAACAATGACCCATTTGGTTGATTTCAAGGATTATAGTTGGGCTTTATTTTTGGGACATTTAGTTATTGAAAAAACACTAAAAGCATTATATGTTAAGAAATTGAAGAAACACGCGGTTTTTACTCACGATTTATTGAGATTGGCTAATAAGATTGATTTGGAATTGAGTGAGGACTTTGAGGAATGGCTTGATAAAATTACAACTTTCAATCTGAATGCAAGATATGATAACTATAAACAAGACTTTTACAAACTATGTACCAAGGATTTTACAGATATCTGGTTGGATAGAATTGAAAAAATAAGATCATGGTTAAGAAATCAATTATAGATACAGCTTCGAAATACATAAAGCTATTACCACATGATTTAGATGTGAAAAAAGCTTATTTGTTTGGCTCTTGTGCAAAAGGATTAGACAAGGAAGATAGCGATATTGATATTGCAGTAGTAATAGGTAATATGAATGATTTTTTTGCGATACAGATGCAATTAATGAGGTTGAGACGAAAAATCGATTTAAGAATTGAGCCACACCCAATTGGAGAATCTGATTTTACAAATATGAACCCCTTTGCTTATGAGATTCAAAAAACAGGGATTGAAATTGGAATGGAGAAAAATGCCACGAAAACCTAACAGTTTCTTTTGGACAATAGTCATTTTTTTTGTGTAAAATTAAAACACATTAGAGAATTTATTTCCGGAAATTATCGAATTGTGTACAAAATATCGTTTATTAAACATTTGGGGTAAGGTGTTTAATCCAAGTGTTGGCGCTGGTATAATTTAGCGTTGAAAATGTACATTTCATGCCCTCGCAGTGACCTATTCAACCGTCACGTTATTCTGGTTCACAGGCCTTTGATAATGGCATAAAAGCCGGTATTACTGCAAAGGATTGATAGAAGCAATAGAACGGTTTGCTGTAGCAATCTGAAAGATCAGACAGGGGGATTGCTTCGGGAAGCTGGCTCTCGTATTTGTTGTATGGCTGGCGTCATTCAGGCGGCGTGAACTTTATACTAGTTAAACAGTTACTGTTTTTTAATAAACGAATAAAATATAAAACGAGTATCGGATTATTAACCTAAATATTAAAAAACTAAAAATGAATACCACAAATCCACCTCTTCAGAGAGCCTGTAACGTTTTTAGCGGCAGGTTTAGGGGTATGTTACAATAAAAACCTTTCATTTTTTAGTTTTAGGATGCAAAAACCGATACCCATATATATGATATTAATAAAAAAAGCATAGAATTATCAATAAAATATCCTAACTTTCAGGCTTTTAAAAGTCATGTTAATAAGCTTTTACGTGAATAAACCCCTGCTAAAAGCAGCATAATGAAAAACCCAACCGGCATACGTCTGGCTTTTCTTTTGTTGGCAAGCTATCTGTGTTTAGCCCTGCATGCGCAAACGGAGCCTGCTTATGATCCGCACAAAATACGGGTTAAATTTTCTCCGATAACTAAGCAAATTGTAAAACAACAAATCGCCACATTACAAAATAAAAGAATCGGGCAGCAGCGCATCGGACTCTTGTCAATCGATTATCTAAACCAATTGCATGGCGCTGAGAAAATGCGGCAGCTATTTAAAACGCATCTGCCAAAACATCAACAATTACATGCGCAATTTGGCCTGGATGCCTGGTTTGAAATAACCTTAAATGCCAAAGTTACCCCGGCAATGCTTGAGGCTTATAACAGCAACCAACATATATTAATTGCTGAGCCGGTTTATAAAAAACGCCTGGTTGACGGTTTTACCAACGCCGCCCCTCAGTTTATTTCGGATGATCCTGATTTTTCAGACCAGTGGCATTATGAAAATAACGGACAAACAGGTGGTACCATTGATGCTGATATTGACCTGCAGGATGCCTGGGATATTGAAATGGGTGATTCAAACATAATTGTTGCCATTATTGATGGGGGAATTGACATATCGCATGAAGACCTTTGGCAGGCTGTGTGGATCAATAAAGCTGAGTATCATGGAATTTCGGGGGTTGATGACGATGGTAATGGTTATGTTGACGATATACATGGATTTAATTTCGTAGAAAATGTTGGCGCTGTTGTGGCTGATAATCATGCAACGCATGTGGCCGGAACTGTGGGGGCAATGAATAATAACGGGATAGGTGTTTCCGGTATTGCCGGTGGCTCCGGAAATTCAGGCGGGGTTAAACTAATGTCATGCCAAACCTTCGGTGAAAACAATAATGACGGGTTTGCGGAGGCCCTGGTGTATGCGGCTGATAATGGTGCGGTGATTGCGCAAAACAGTTGGGGGTACGAATCTCCCGGGGTCTATGAACAATCGGTACTGGATGCCATCGATTATTTTATTGCCCATGCCGGCACCGATGGGTCGGGTAATCAAAATGGCCCCATGAAAGGTGGAATTGTAATTTTTGCAGCCGGAAACGATAATGAAAATAATGAATGGTATCCTGCCTATTACAATAAGGTACTGGCGGTGGCTTCTACCAATCATAATGACCGCAAGGCCCATTACTCGAATTTTGGTTCCTGGGTGGATATTGCTGCACCAGGGGGTGAAACCGATTATTTACAAGAGGGTGTGTTAAGTACATTGCAATCAAATAATTATGGTTATCTGCAGGGCACATCAATGGCCTGTCCGCATGTTTCGGGTGTGGCGGCTTTAATTATTTCACATTTTCAGGAAGCTGGTTTTGAAGCCAATGATGTTTGGGACCGATTAATTTACGCATCTGATTATATTGACGATATCAATCCGATGTACAACGGACTTATGGGTTCAGGTCGCCTGAACGCACTGAATGCTTTGCTTGTTGACGATGGCATTCCGCCCGCAGCCATCAATGATTTGAGCGTTATTGATGAAAGTACCACGGGGCTGGTATTGGAATGGACATCAACAGGGGGCAGCGGTAATATTGGTAAGTCCGTGAATTACGATATAAGATACGCGCAATATCCGATTGACAGTTCCGGGTTTTTTGATGCGCAACAGGTTTATGGTGAACCACAACCGACTCCGGCAGGGTCGATTCAACAATTTGAGATTAACGGTCTTGCTGCCGGAACAACCTACTATATTGCAATGAAAGCCGTTGATGGATTCGGGAATACTTCCGGGATATCTAATATAGCGAGCGGTACAACGCAGGATGCACCTGAAATTCAAATCACCCCGAAACAACTGACTGTTAACACTGGAGAAGGCCACTCAACAATGACCGCCTTAAATATTGCAAATATAGGGAATGCAACGCTTGAATTTTCTTTTTCCGATGGTCAGCATGCGCAAAATATACCTATCCACCATTCATCCAGGCTGCCTTTTAATAAGCCGGTTACCAAACGAATGGATGAACGTATTGGCCAGCCGGTACAAAAGGGCACGGGTAGCGATGGACCTGGCGGATTTGGATATCGGTGGGCCGATAACCATGAAACAAACGGGCCTGTTTTTCAATGGGAAGATATTTCTTCCGGTGGCACGGCATTGAATTTGGATGACGATGATTATGCGGTTGAGTCACTTCCGTTTGAATTTCCTTTTTATGGAACAAAACAAAGTCATGTTTATATTTCTTCAAATGGTTTTCTCACCTTTACAGCGTCTGACGCACAGGAGTATAACAATCAGCAATTGCCAAATACCGAAATCCCGAACAATTTAATTGCGGCTTTCTGGGATGATTTAAATCCAGGTAAAGGAGGGCACATTTATTACCAGGAATTTTCGAATAAGTGTATTGTTCAATATAGCAATGTTCCCCGATACGGAAATGAATCAGACCATTACACCTTTCAAATTATTTTGTATCCGTCAGGGGATATCAAATTGCAATATCAATCGATCGATGGTGATCATGGCAGTTGCACCGTAGGAATTGAAAATGCGGAAGGAACTGAAGGCATGCAAATCCTTTTCAATACCGATTATTTAGCTGACGAGCATGCGATTTATATTACATCACAGGAATTTATAGCTGATATTTCTCCGATGAACGGAGATATTGAAATCGAAGAAAATCAGAATATTAACATAACCATTGATGCATCGGAACTGAATCCTGGTCATTACTATGAGGAGATCTATCTCATGAGTAATGACCCGCAAAACGATATGGTTACAATACCGGTTTACCTCTCGGTGATGGATTGTATGGAGGATACAACTTTTATCACGGATTCGATATGCGAGGGAGAAAGCTATTATGCCGGTGATTCGGTGTTTACCGAAAGTGGCCATTACGCGGTTGTTATGAGCAGTATGCACGGATGCGATTCGTTGGTGCATGTAGACCTGACGGTTCATCCGGTGCCCGTAACAGAAATAACGGCTTCGATATGCGAAGGAGAAAGCTATTATGCCGGTGATTCGGTGTTTACCGAAAGTGGCGATTATGAGGTTGTCATGAGCAGTATGCATGGATGTGATTCGTTGTTGCATGTAGACCTGACGGTTCATCCGGTGCCTGTAACAGAAATATCGGCTTCGATATGCGAAGGAGCAAGTTATTATGCCGGTGATTCGGTATTTACCGAAAGTGGCGATTATGAGGTTGTCATGAGTAGTATGCACGGATGCGATTCGTTGGTGCATGTAGACCTGACAGTTCATCCGGTGCCCGTAACAGAAATAACGGCTTCGATATGCGAGGGAGAAAGCTATTATGCCGGTGATTCGGTATTTACCGAAAGTGGCGATTATGAGGTTGTCATGAGCAGTATGCACGGATGCGATTCGTTGGTGCATGTAGACCTGACAGTTCATCCGGTGCCCGTAACAGAAATAACGGCCTCAATATGCGATGGAGAGAATTATTATGCCGGTGATTCGGTATTTACCGAAAGTGGCCATTACGCGGTGGTTATGAGCAGTATGCACGGATGCGATTCGTTGGTGCATGTAGACCTGACGGTTCATCCGGTGCCCGTAACGGAAATATCGGCCTCAATATGCGATGGAGAGAATTATTATGCCGGTGATTCGGTATTTACCGAAAGTGGCGATTATGAGGTTGTTATGAGCAGTATGCATGGTTGCGATTCGTTGGTGCATGTAGACCTGACAGTTCATCCGGTGCCCGTAACGGAAATATCAGCTTCGATATGCGGGGGAGAAAGCTATTATGCCGGTGATTCGGTATTTACCGAAAGTGGCGATTATGAGGTTGTCATGAGTAGTATGCACGGATGCGATTCGTTG
>JAAAOM010000071.1 GCA_009908855.1 Bacteroidota bacterium | reverse complement strand
TGATTCGGTATTTACCGAAAGTGGCCATTACGCGGTTGTTATGAGCAGTATGCATGGTTGTGATTCGTTGGTGCATGTAGACCTGACGGTTCATCCGGTGCCCGTAACAGAAATAACGGCCTCGATATGCGAAGGAGAAAGCTATTATGCCGGTGATTCGGTATTTACCGAAAGTGGCCATTACACGGTTGTCATGAGCAGTATGCATGGATGCGATTCATTGGTGCATATAGACCTGACAGTTCATCCGGTGCCCGTAACGGAAATATCGGCTTCGATATGCGAAGGAGAAAGCTATTATGCCGGCGATTCGGTATTTACCGAAAGTGGCCATTACACGGTTGTCATGAGCAGTATGCACGGATGCGATTCGTTGGTGCATGTAAATCTTTTGGTTGATACTGCATTGGTCTATTATGTTTACGATACGATATGTCCCGGAGACACGATTTTTAGCCATCATGACACATTAAGTGTTGGCAACGAATACATGCTGACAGAATTGAATGAAAATGGTTGCCTTGAGACTACTTACTATAACTTGTCATATTATCCGGTGCCATCCATATCATTGGGTGGGGATACGGTTATTAAAAGCGTCACAATGCTGGATGCCGGCAGCGATTTTGCGCAATACCGCTGGAGTACAGGTGCTACAACCAGCGCCATTCAGGTTGATGAGTCAATGGGCTACGGTAAGCATCAAATCTGGGTAAGGGCTATTCATCGAAATGGTTGCATTACCGGCGATACAATTGGTATTACAATCGATAGGCGAACCTATATCCATACGCAGGATTTACACGCATTAATAGATATATATCCCAATCCGGCAAGCGATGAATTATTTTTTCAGGTGAACAATGGTATACAACAAATGCATATTCGTTTGATTTCTCTAAAGGGTGAGACTATTGGACAGCATATATTTGTTACGAACGATGGTGGACAGACGTACAGTATTGATATATCTGATTTAACAGAGGGGATATACCTGGTTAAAATGATTGCAGGAGACAGGGTGTCGACAAAATTGATTGCGGTAGCCAGGTAAATGAGCCTTATGCGGATTTTAATACAAAAGTACAGATGCATGGGTTGGAATTACCTTATGGGTGTTTACTGACCATATACTTTTGCCATTTGACCAGTACGTATTTGGTTTTACCATTTTCTTTTATTTTCATGTATCCGTACTCATAACAAAAAAGGTAAATGTTACCGCCTTTGGTCTTAAAATAGTGCGTAAAATGCCTGGGGTCAAAGCCGGCGGCTAACAGGTCCTGTTCTCTTATAATGGCTTTGCCGGCTTTATTGAAATTTTTTAGAATTTTACGGTTCTTTTTTAATTTTTTATCGATGTACAGGTAAAGGTTGGTTTCATTTTTCCGGGTTTCTCTGTATTGGTAGGCAGATTTGCAATAAGGATTGCAATATTTTTTGTCGCTTCGCCCTGTTAACGGTTCGTTGCATTCCAAACATCTATTCATTGTAAATCAGCTATATATCAGCATACTATACGTATATTATACACATAAATATACCACTAAATTTTGTTTTGGCCAATCGGCCATCTAATATTACAAAAAAATTCAATTCAACTAAACCAATAATAAATGGATTCGGTAAGGGTATACCCGATTTATCATAAAAAAGAAAGCCGGATTGCGATTCGGTATACATACCAAAAGGGTAGTATACCTGACCGTATTACCCGGAGTCTGCCAGGCCGTAAGTACAGTGCGAGCGGGCAATTCTGGCATATACCTTATCGGAATGATTACAGGGAATACATCACCCGACAATTTGCGTCCGGTTCGGCCCCTGTGAAAATTATTTTTCCGACCGATCCCTTGCAAAAGGATTGTGATCAGATGCTTTCATCATCAACCGACAATGATATTGCCAATCCCAATAATTCATCAGATATTCAGGCAGATATAATTATCGACAAGGAAAAGAAGCGTTTTTTACTGCACCACGATAATAACGGTGATGTATATCAAAAAATAGCGGATTCGCAACTGGGTGGAATTTGGGATTCGGAAAAAAAGTGTTGGGTTTTTAAAGGAGAAAACCATCTTTATCATCAGGTGAAAAGTATTTTACATGCTGCAAACTGTCGAATAAAAATATCATGGCAAAGTAAACCGGGAGCCTTACCCTCAGATATTGCGGATACAGATGAAAGGAAAGTCGATGACGGTGAGGATGTTAAAACCAGGCATATACTGGCGGTATACCAACAGGCTATGGGGCTGAAACGATTGAGTAAACGCACACAGGAAATTTATTTTTCGTTTTTCAGGGATTATGTTCGTTATCATCAGGGGCGGGATGTATCGGGGTTTGATTATCAGCAGATATATAAATACATCAAACTAAAGTCAAAAGAAATTGGTTACACCCGGCTAAAACAAACCATTGCGGCTGTCAAATTCTTTTACGAGCGTGTACAAGGGCGACCTACCTTGTATTTTAACCTGGACGGTGAGAAAGAAATACCGCGCCCCGGGGTGTTGTATCTTCCACTACCGGATATAAAAAAAGTGCTGTCAGCAATTCGTTCACCATCAGACCGGTTATTGATTTTTTTGGTGTATCATGCCAATATACCCCTGGGTAAGATATGCAATATGCAGCTGCAATGCCGCGATTTTTTTGAGTCATATAACATTCCCGGTAATAATCCCTCCGGCATTCAACAATTTCAGTCCCTGCTAACCCATCATACAGATGCGGTAGGCAATAAAACATGGTTATTTGAAGAAAAAGGCGAAGCGTATGAAGTAAATGCGCTACGGAAAAAACTATTCAGGGTTCTGGCCACTTATAAGCTGGAAACGATATACCGGCAGCAATACCGGCAAATACTTGACAGCACACATTACTCGAATAAGACCAAACAGATGTACCTGGGCGCTTTTATGCGGTTTTTGGCCTATTTTAATTATAAGCATCCGGTGTTTATAGCCAACGATGAGATTCGCGATTATCTGATTTTACACCGTGATAAATCGGCCTCACACCAGGATAATATCATCAACGCATTCAGGTTTTTTTTCGAGAAGGTGCATGACATGCATTTTGGGGATTGTTCCCTTCCCCGTCCGCGCAAAGGATTTTACTTACCCGATTTTTTTACGAAGGACGAAATAGGAGCCATGATAAACTATTTGGATAATAAAAAGCACAGGTTGTTGTTGGCTTTGGGTTATAGTGGCGGATTAAGGCGTAGTGAGATAAAGGCATTGAAGATTACTGATATTGATATACGCAAAAACCGGATTTTTGTGCGCGGCGCTAAGGGAAATAAAGACCGATATACACTGTTTGCCGGGAATTTAAAAGACTTGTTACAAAGTTATCTCGAAGAATACAAACCTGCCTTATACCTGTTCGAGAGTACCAGCAGGGGCATGCGTTACAGCACCTCCAGTATGGCCAATGTACTGAAAAACACGGCCAAAGCCGTGGGCATACAACGCCGGGTGCATCTTCACATGTTACGTCATTCGTTTGCCACCCATTTGCTTGAAGACGGGAAGGACATTTCTTATGTACAGCAACTGTTAGGCCATAAAGATATAAAAACCACCCAGCGGTACACCCATGTAGTTAACGATGCACTTGAAACCGTAACAAGTCCGATGGAAAGTATACACATAAAAGCATACCTGCCCCGAAAACCAGGTTAGGATTAATAATGCCAATTTGTATAAATTAAAATGAGTATCAGATTATAAACCTATATAATTCAAAACTAAAAATGAACACCTCAAATTCCCCTCTTCATAGGTGTTTAGGGGTGTATTTATAATAAAAAACCTGTTCATTTTTTAGTTTTAGGGTACAAAAATCCGATACCCATATAAATTAATTTTATACCGTTGCGATAACAGGTAAAACATGCGTTATAGTAGCGTTTGGAAGTTCTTTACAAAAATACATGTTGAATCAAGGATTGTTTTTCATAATATTTGTATATGACTATATCAAAAAAAATAAGACTTTTTACCAATTAAAGGATTCATCTGATAAAACTCCGATTTCAAAAATTCGTATTGCAGCTACGGAAAAGGATAAGATAGATATTGAAATGTTAAGAAAAAACAATTTACAATAGTACCAGCTGGTAATTCGTATTCGATATTCAGCTGTTTTGGACGTAATGCTGACAGAACGTTAAGATAAGCAAAAGGTTGAAAACTAATTTGAGAATTATTAAAGGAAAAGCTAACTTTGTTATATGGATAAATTTGGCATCATAGAGATAAGAGTTCTTGGCAAAAAAGGAAATTTAAAACTTTCACCTGATAATTATGATGTGAAGGAGATTATTTCTATGCTTGAAAATATTGAGGATTTGTTATACCCCACATCAATAAAGGATAGACCTATTATAACTTATGATATTCAGGAGGGATATGTAAAACATATATTTAAAACGGGGTTACAGGCAATAATTGCATTTGGTGCTGTATTGAGCCAAGTGCAAAGTTCAAATTCAATAGATTTCTTAGAAGCAAAAACTGCTATAGCTATTGAGAATATTCAGAACTTTTCATATCAAAAGAATTATGATTTTGAATTAAAAACTTCAATAGATAAGGATTTCGTATTCAAAATTAATCCTCAGTCAAAGTATTTACGGACAGAGAATATTTGGGTTGATGCTGAATTGTATTTCTATGGAATATTAATAAATGCAGGTGGTAAAAGTAAAGCTAACATTCACTTAGATACGCAAGATTTTGGTTCAATTACAGTAGATACAGATAAAGATTTTTTAAAAGACCAAGAGGAAAATCTACTCTACAAAAAATTTGGAATTCGGGCTATTGGAAAACAAAATATTGAGACCGGAGAAATTGATAAGAAAACTCTTAAATTAATTCAGCTAGTCGACTTCCAACCAAAATATGATGATTCTTACCTAAGCTCCTTAATTAATAAAGCAAAAGTTAATTGGAAAGGAATAAATCCTGAGCAGTGGCTTTATAATATAAGAGGAGGGTATGACGCATAGTGTAATACCTGATACAAGTTTCCTTATTAGATTGTTAAATGATGAAGACCCATTGCATGAAAATGCAAAAGGATATTTTAAATACTTTTTAGAAAATGATATCATCTTAAAGGTTTCAACAATAGCGATTGCAGAATATTGCGTCGGAGGCTCAATAAATGAACTGCCTCTAATGAACTTACAAATTCTTCCTTTTAATTTGGACCATGCAAAACGTGCCGGTGAATTTGCCAGAGCGATTTTTGAAGAAAAGAAGATAACAGGAGAAGAATTAAACCCCAGAGCTATAATTCCAAACGACTCAAAACTTTTTGCTCAAACAGATTGTGATAAATCATCTTCATATTATGTGACTTCTGATTCGAGGTCAGTTAAGATTTACAATATGCTATCCAAACGGATTAGTCCAAGATTTGAGATCATTGATATTAATATACCTTATAATCAAAAGTTTGGGATATTAGATTAACAATAGCACATACGCCCAACGATGTGTCATACGTAATGGCGGGGAAAGTAGTAAATATCAAGGTTTTGTGGCTCGCATCAACTTCATATCGGTTTGATAGCGAGTAGTTTCGAAATCCGCCACTACGCAGACACTCAACATTTGGTAGTTATATCGAAATACCGATTACCGAATACTGAACATTCCATAATAAGATACAGAAATCTAAAATTAAGCATTTCACTAAATATACAGTAGAACCTTTTTTTATTATGTCAGCTAAATTTTCAACAATAAGTAAGATAAATAAATCATTGAAAATTAATATAGCTAAGAAGATTTTGTTAAATTTGTGTTAACCATTAACCGTAAAACTATTCATATGAATCAACAATCCCAACACACCATTGC
This sequence comes from Bacteroidota bacterium, assembly GCA_009908855.1. GTDB lineage: Bacteria > Bacteroidota > Bacteroidia > Bacteroidales > JAAAOM01 > JAAAOM01. The sequence goes on along the minus strand of JAAAOM010000071.1, from coordinate 209 downwards.
GATGGCTAACAAAATATATCCAATCGCACCATATATTCGTTACATCAGGCACTTACAAACACCAACCAGGTTACACATAATAGTTATAAACGCAATAACGATATAATAATGTTCATAGGCAACTTTTAAGAAAGAAACGAATATTTTCTAAACAACGATTTTTCGGAAAATCAACGTTAAAGCACGGTTCAATCGAATGATAAAAGTGA